>JBHHTY010000031.1:0-14660 GCA_046753565.1 Mariprofundus sp. | reverse complement strand
CATCATCGACATGTGCATCCGGTTTTAATACCACAGTCGCCTTGCCGGTTTTCATGTTGATCTTGACCGACTCAACACCATTTACTTTTTTCATGTTCTTCTCCAGTCCGTTTCCAGCGCCATACCATGTAACCGTTGGATAGCCGGTATCTGAAAGGCTGTTTCGAGCACGTAACGACGGGTCACATATTGCAGGCCGGGCGTCATACTCCATATCGTCCCGCCACTATTAATATTAGTCGTCCCTGCCAGCCTGTTCCTGCCATTCCAGATCAGACTGGATTCCAGCACGGCATAGACAAAAGCCGGTACGCCGACATCCTGCAGTGAATGTGGCAGCACCCGATACTGAAAGGAAGCATCCAGCCGGGCCTCATCGCCGAATTCAAAACCTGATGCTGCCGTGTTTATCCGATAGCTGGCCGCCGCATCGAATTCCCAATTCAGTGTCTGGCGGGTGATTGCCATGCCGGCAAACAGATCCCATGATCCCGATCCGGATTGCAACGAGCGCGACAGCATGCCAAAGACATCGCGTGTGTCATGTGCGCCCGTCGGTGTTTTCAAGCCAAGAAATGGTGCAATACGTAGCGTATCTCCGAGTCGATCCAATTGATAAACCGTATAGCGGGCAAAAACATGGCATCGCCCAGACCCTGCATACTGCGCCGAATCCGGTTTGTTCCCATGCTAATATCCATGCGTTTATTCACATAGGGTAACACGCCAAACAGCGCCAGTTTGGGGCTGATGCCATAAGCCAGCACCAGCGGCACAGCTACGACCGTCACATCCCGATTTTGAGCCGTGGCATCACCGCTTTTGCGAACCATCTGGATTTGCGACCTCAGAACCCCCATCCCTTCGGATATTGGCAGCGCGCTATTGAATGTAATCGGCCCGGCAGCAGAAATATTGGCAGGGGCTATCAGATTTATGGCAGCAACAATCGACCATAACCGGCATATGTCCCGAAAGCGGAAAATGCTCAGGTAGCGCAACAACCTTTTCCTTGCTGAATAGGCGGACACGGCACATCGCCGTAGGAGCAGAATACACAACAGTCGCCATCTTTGGGTTTAAGCAGCATATGGCAGCATTCGCATTCATAGAACCACTGGCAGGCATCGGTGGGCATGGTTTCTTTTTTACGATGGCCACAGCCCGGGCAGGTAATGGTTGATTCAGCGATCATGGGCTTTCTCCATCTGCCGAAAGCCGGCCAGGCAACAGCGCCCGGACGGGTTTCTGGATTCGCAGGCACACAGTCCATCTTTTGTCTGTTGTACGACAAAGGCTTTTATTTCTGCCGCTGTGCCATCCAACAGTGCAGTGCGATACGCCGGTTTGGAAATATCAAAGCAGTGGCAGAGCATGGCTTGCTGGCCCGGCCGGAATGCCCTTAACCGGGATTTCGGAATGATTCCAGATGCTGAAAAATAACCGATGTCACAATCCTGATTTGAACAAAAAGCATCATCGTTTTCGCCTATTCCTTGATTATCCGGAAACTGAATCTGATGCAGCATGGTCTGCCTGCTCACCGGGAAACATGGTTGTCCACATGCCGGACATACTGCCCGAGCCGGGGTGGCATCCAACTTGCCCGTATCCGAACTGCAACAGCAAGACACTATGCGCCCTTCTGTTCAGACTCGTTTTTTGATTCACGCCCCTTTCGCCAAAAAGCGTATACAATCAAGGCAAGAAAGAATATCAGAGCCGGCATCAACACTACATCCAGATAGCCAGTCCATGCAGCAAGGCCGACAGCACCGAACAACACAACCAGCAGCGGGGTAAAACAGCACAAGGCAGCAATAGCTGAGCCGATGATCCCGGTTTTCAATAATGTGGATGTTTCCATACGATCTCCTGTTCCTCAGTTAAGGAAACGCTGATTAAATCAGCATCTCCCTAATGGCATGTGGGGCAGTTCAATGCCAGCCAGACCACCGCAGCAATAGCTGCCACACTTGCCAGTACAGTAATAAAGCGCGGCCGATTTTTCCTGTCCTGCTGTACATCATTGTTTTGCATTCCGCTCTCTCCTTACGTGATAAAAAAAGCCAGCCATGAGGGTGAAACAAGTAGCAAGACAGATACTCCGCCCAGGGCAAAAAGCGCCAACGGTTTTTTTGGCTGGCATCCATTCACAATACACTGCTGCTTTCCCTGCCAATATTTCCAGCCCGCCCATGCGAGCAATGCCAGAGTAAGAACTGCAAACAGTGGCCGATATGGCTCCAGCGCAATAAAGGCCGAGGCAGAACCAAGACCCAGCAACACAACAATCAGCGGCCCGATACAACAGGCCGAGGCCAGAAAACCGGCAAGAACCGCGCCAATCAGTGGCGTCTTTTCTGTTCGTACTTCAATATGTTTCATGGCATTTCTTCCAAAGATTTCAAAATAGGACAGGGGTTAGTATCGGATGTCTGTTCACACTGTTCTGCCAGCGTTAACAGGGTTTGGCGCATTCGGGAAAGTTTGCGAATGCGTCCATCAATCTCTGCCGCTTTCGCTTCAGCAACCGCCCGCACCTCGTCACAGGCCCGATCATCGGCACGAATAGCTAGTAACTGGCCGATTTCCTCCAGTGTAAAACCCAGATCCTTGGCCTGCACAATAAATTTCAGACGTGATACATCACCGGACACATACTGCCGATAGCCCGATGGCAATCGCTCAGCGGCCGGAATCAGCCCCCGCTGTTCATAATAACGAATCGTATCAACGGATACACCGGTCTGTCTGGACAGTTCACCAATCTTCATGGGCGCATGATAAAGCATGGAGTATACTCAAGGGTCAAGATTTATTCTTCAACAGGGCCTATTCACATGCGTCTGATTGAAGCACCGCCCTCCAAATGCGCCAAACAAGGTCAGAGCGGCCGGAACCACAAAGTATTATTCTTTATCTATTGCCTGAGCCAAACAATAACTGTTCTTGCCCGCAAGCTTGGCTCTGTACATGGCCTTGTCGGCACAACGCACAAGATCCTCTGCATGTTCGCTGTCGGATGGGTACACGGCAATACCGATACTGGCACTGATCCGGCAGTCGCAGCCATTGATCCGGAATTTTGTATTGAATACCTGAATCATCTTTTCAGCCACCAGTTCGGCATCTGCAGCTGTCTCTGTTTCCACCAGAATGATGGCAAATTCATCCCCGCCTATTCGAGCCACAGTATCGACTTCGCGCACACAGTGGTGGAGCCGATCAGCAACGTTTTGCAGCAGTGCATCACCCGCATCATGGCCGTACTGATCATTGATCGGCTTGAATTCATCAAGATCGAGATAGAGCACTGCGAAAGATGAATGGTGGCGCCTTGCCATCGCCATGGCCTGTTCCAGCCGATCAGAAAACAGTTCCCGGCTGGCCAGCCCTGTCAGTTTATCGTGTTGGGCGATATATCTTAACCGGCTCTCGCTCTCGATCCGGCGCACATCCGACCTTGCCAGCAACCAGGCAATCAGCAGCAGAAAGCAGGCAATGGGAGCACTCCAGAGAAGAATCGAGTGCCTCACCATTCGGGCACGCTCCGCAATAACTGACCCGGGCACATCGGACACCAGCTTCCAGAAATAGTGACTGGAGTCCGTCGCCAGCTGAATCATGGGAATCTCAGCCATTTCCCTGAATGGATAAATGGTTGCAAAAGCGTATAGCTTGCCATGTTCCTCAAAATCTCCCGAATCGGTGCCGAGCACACGCTGCCATTCAGCAGGTGAATGCTTCGCCATGGTTTCATGGCGGCGATCCTCGAACATGAAACCCCATTGTTTATCAGGATCAGTCCCGTACAACCAGTAGCCTTCCCGATTCAGGAGCATGATCCTGCCCGGAAAATCATCATTGCCATTCCTGAGCCGGGCAAGCATGCGCTCAGCCAGAAAATTCAGTATCAGAATCCCCTTCTTTCCACCCTTTGCATTGAAAACAGGCATGCCGAAACGAATGGTTGGTTTATAGGGGATTTCCACCTTGCCGTTCTCAATATTCAGATCAAGCGGGGAAATATACACCTGATTTGCATCAAGTCTGAGTGTATCCCGTACATAATAGCGGTCGCGCTTGTTCTGGAGTTCATTCTCCGGTGTCAGTGAAGGATGCCCATCATTGTAATTGGCTCGTACCAGTTCCATGCCACGGGTATCAAGCAATCGCAGTTGATCAAACAATTCCGTGGTTTGGAGAAAAGAAATCATATCATCAGCAAATATTTCCCGTCCCTCAGGTTCCTCGAACGGCTGATGCAGGCGCACCTGGTCGACCAGAAACAGCAGCGCATAACCGAGCTGTTTGAGATTATACGACATGCTGTTGGCATGAATCACCAGATGATTTTTCTGCTCGATAGCAATCTGCTTTTTTTCGCCGTCTATTTTCTGCACATAAAAAAGCCCGCTGATCAGAGAAAGAATAAGAAGAAAGCCCAGCGCATACGCCAGAAACCTCGGAAAAACTCTCCGGTTCAATGAAGCATCAAGACTTTCGTTGCTCATGACATGTGATCATATATCATGCCATGCAAAACTCAATATCTGCAGCCTCAATGCAGACCCATTGAAATACAGACAGGCATGTTCATCACCTCATGAACCTTTGCTGTCCGGAGAAACATGCGATCATGAGAAAAAAACGAATCCTGTTTTTATGTACCGGCAATTCATGTCGTTCACAGATGGCCGAAGGCTGGCTGAAACATCTGGGTGGCGAAAATTACGAGGTATTTTCAGCCGGTATTGAAGCGCACGGCAAGAATCCGCGCGCCATTGCCGTCATGGCTGAAGCCGGGGTGGATATCTCCGGTCAGGAGTCAGAAGTCGTTGATACCGATATTCTGAAAACACTCGATCTGTTGGTCACTGTATGCGGCCATGCTGACGCCCATTGCCCTGCTGTTATCCTGAAGGGAAAACGTGAACACTGGCCGTTTGATGACCCCGCCCGGGCCAGTGGCAGTGAGGATGAAATCATGGCCGAATTCCGCCGCATACGCGATCAGATCAGAAGACGTATTGAGGCCTTTATCCATTCATAAAAGCACAGGCAATCTGTGCCTGTTTTATAATACCTTCCTTTGCGTCACTTCGCGTACTCTGCGGTGAAAAGCCTTTGACTGGCTTTTAGTGCAGATGAATAATGTGATTGCGATCAGGGCCGGTGGAGAGCATGGCAATCGGACACTCACATACCTCTTCAATCCGCTTGAGCAAAGCGACTGCATTGGCAGGCAGTTGATCCATTGATATCGCGCCGAATGTATTCTCGCTCCAGCCCGGCAGAGTTTCATAAACCGGTTTGACTGCATCCAGCTGATTGCAGCAGGCCGGAATGGAGTCCAGACGTTCTCCGTCCAGCTCATAAGCCACGCACAGTTTCACCTCATTGAGGCCATCAAGCACATCCAGTTTGGTAATCGCCAACCCTGTCACACCGTTGATGCGCACGGCATGCTGAACCACGGGCCCGTCAAACCAGCCGGTACGCCGCGGACGACCAGTCGTCGCACCGAATTCATTGCCTTTTTCGGCCATGTGTTTTCCAGACGGGCAATCCATCCCGTCGGCATTGTACAATTCGGTCGGGAACGGACCGGAACCCACGCGGGTGGTATACGCCTTGCAGATACCCAGCACTTCATCGACCTGGCCGGGACCAACCCCCAGACCTGCCAGAGCCGCACCGGCCACGGTATTGGAGGATGTCACATACGGATATGTGCCGTGATCGACATCCAGCATTGAACCCTGAGCACCTTCATACAATACGCTGTCTCCGGCCTTGATATGGCGCTGCAAAATCAGCGGCACATCGGCTGCCAGCGGCAATAAACGCTCACGCGCCAGATCCAGCGCCTCATCCACCGCACCGGGGTCAACGGCATCAGCGTTGAGATAGCGGGTCAGCATAAAATTCACATATTCGAGATTGGCATCGATGCGTGCCTGCAGAGCATCCGATTTCAAATCAATCAGACGAATACCACGTCGCGCTGTCTTGTCTTCGTAACACGGGCCAATACCTTTACCCGTGGTACCGATCTTTGCCTTGCCCTTGGCCACCTCCCGCGCTGCATCCAGCGCCCGGTGATAGGGCAAAATCAACTGACAACGCTCGGAAATCCTGAGTCGATCGACGACGGGAATACCGGCATGGATCAGGGTATCCATCTCTTCCACCAGATGAAACGGATCAACCACCGTACCATTGCCAATCAGACAGGCCGTATCCTCATGCAGAATACCGGACGGGATATGATTCAGGACGGTTTTCTGATCACCTATCACCAGTGTGTGGCCGGCATTGGGACCACCCTGAAAGCGAGCCACCACATCCACTTCGGGAGCCAGAAGATCAACGATCTTGCCCTTGCCCTCATCACCCCACTGAATTCCAATCGCTACAGTATTTGTCATATCAACCCCAATTCATAAACCACGAAGACACGAAGGCACAAAGGTAAAGCAATACAGTTCTCTGAGCTTTCTTTGTGTCTTAGAGTCTTTGTGGTTAAATTTTACCCGGCATTAATCAGCGCCCACAAATCACAGGAAAATCCCGTGGCAGGCATATCCCGCCCGTGCGCTGCCATCATTGCATCATAGCGACCACCATGCAGCAGCGCCTGCGCCACACCCGGTGCAAAACCGGCAAACAGGATGCCACTGTGATACAGGAACCGTGGCATCACAGCCGCATCGGCATAGACGCTGACATGCCCTTCCAGGGCTTCACCCAGTTCATGAACGAGATCAAGTAACTCATTGGCAGCACAATCAAAATCATCATTGATCAAACCGATATGAGAACGAATCCACTGCTGATCGGCAATGCCGGAAACCATCTCCAGCAGGGCCCCGGCAACGGCAACGGGCAGCTGTTCCGAAGCAATTAATTCAGATAAATCATCCGGTGAACGATGTGCAATTTTTGTCGTCCATGTTTCCAGTGTTGCATGACTTCCCGTCACCAGCGCCTTGAGTAAACCAATATGCCCGACCTGTAATACCGGCTGTTCGAATCCGGCTGCCAGCATGGTGCGGGCGGCCAGTTGCATCACTTCGATATCACCATCCCTGCCGGCCACACCGAGGCATTCCACGCCTGTCTGCCACTGCTGACGGGAACCGCCACGCACATCCGGACGCGCCAGCATGACGGTGCCGGAATAACAGAGTTTCAGAACTTTTTCGTGTTGCAAACGGGTGGCTGCGATGCGGGCAATCTGCGGCGTCATATCCGAACGAATCGCCAATGTGCCCGCCCCTGCCGGATCGGAAAACACCACGGTCTGATCGGCCAGAAAACGGCCCGCACCGGATTGCATCGAATCCGGACGCTCCAGAATAGGCGGAATCACTTCCTCATAACCTGCCTCATCAAACAGTTGCAGGATATCGCCCTGCAAGCGCCGCAATGCTCTGGCCTGGGCGCCGAATGCATCATTCAGACCAATGACAGGTTTATGCGTCGGCATCACATATCTCCCAGTTCGGCATAACGCACCACCAGCATATCAGGCAAAGCAGCCAGTTTATCCAGCACTTCCGGAGAAGGCGGAGTATCCACCTGAATGATGGCAACCGCAGTATCGGCATCTTCCCGGCGTCCCAGCCTGAAATCGCCGATATTGATGCCCGCTTCCGCCAGAATAGCGCCCATCGATGCAATCATGCCCGGTTTGTCCTCGTTCTGGATGACAATCAGATTGCCTTCAGGGGCCATTTCCACATCGCAGGTGTCAAAGCTGACAAAGCGGGGACGGGTTTCATCAAACAGCGTACCGGATACGCAGCGATAGCCCTCATCGCCCTCCACTTCCAGACGGATCAGGGTGGAAAAACGATCCTGCGTTTCACAGGCAAATTCAGCCACCTCAATACCACGATCCTTGGCCAGCATGCCGGCATTGACCGCATTCACATCTTCCATGCTATGCGACAACAGACCCTGCAACATCGTATTGATCAACGGTTTGCGATTGATATGCGAAGCGTGACCTTCAAAGCTTACTTTCACTCTGGAATAACCGGGCTTCATGGTCTGACCAATAAAACGACCCATGCGATCTGCCAGCAACAGATAAGGCGCCAGCAAACGCTGTTCTTCTTCGGACAGCGACGGCACATTGACGGCATTGGAGACAATGCCGGAGATCAGATAGTCGGACATCTGTTCCGCCACCTGCACAGCCACATTTTCCTGAGCCTCGTCCGTAGACGCACCGATATGTGGCGTAAAACTGATATTATCCAACTCAAAAAGACGATTTTCACGGGCCGGTTCGTTGGCATAGACATCCAGTGCTGCAGCGCGCAGATGACCGGATTTACAGGCATCATACAACGCCTCTTCGTCCACAATGCCGCCCCGGGCGCAGTTGACGATAATCGAGCCTTTCTTCATGCGACCGATAATATCGGCATTGATCAGATTGCGGGTGGCATCAAGCAGCGGCACATGGATGGTCAACACATCGACGGTTTCTGCCAGTTCGGCCACCGTCTCGATTTTGGTAACGCCCATGGCGGCAGCGCGTTCGTCGGAAATAAACGGATCGTAGACATACACAGACATATGCAGTCCCTTCAAACGATCACAGACAATGGCGCCGATATTGCCCGCACCGATCACACCGGCTTTCTTGCCGGTCAGTTCCATGCCCATAAAACGGGATTTTTCCCATTTTCCAGCCCGGGTGGATTCGGAGGCCTGCGGAATCATGCGTGCAGCGGCGACAATATGGGAAACCGCCAGTTCAGCCGTGGTAATCGTATTGCCGAAGGGTGTATTCATCACCACAATGCCGCGACGCGAACAGCCCTCGACATCAATATTATCCACACCGATGCCTGCCCGGCCGATCACCTTGACGCGTTTGGCCGCATCCAGCAGTTCAGCTTTGAGTGTGGTGGATGAACGCACGGCAATACCGTCGTATTCACCGGCTATGGCCAGTTTTTCCTCATCCGACAATCCGGGTTTATAATCCACTTCGATGCCGCGCGCCTTGAACACTTCAATCGCACGGGAGGACATTTTGTCTGCAATCCAAACCTTGGGCATAGTAATCATCACTCCGTTCACGCGTTTTTTCTACATATTATTGGATTGTCACGCCTACAACGGAGTGCGTGGGCACTCTATAGCGCAAGCCTGTAGAATCAACTTGGGGCTTGTCAGGGAGTGTTACTCTGATAAAAATCAGTTTCCGCCCATGCTCTGCCAGGAAACCATGAAAATTGCTGGATGCAGTTTTTCAGAGTTTCCCTAGACTCCCCGCATGACCAACGCACCTTTCATATTCATTGATACAGAAGCCCGGCTGCAATCCGTAATTGCCGACATCGCCAGTTGCAAAGTGCTCTGTGTTGATACCGAGTTCCACCGGGAAAGCACCTATTACGCTGAATTCGCCCTGTTACAGATTTACGGCAACGGCCAGTGCTGGATTGTTGACCCGATTGCCCTGAATGACCTGTCAGCCCTGTGGGACATCATGTGCGATCCGGATATTCTGAAAGTGTTCCATGCCGGACGGCAGGATATCGAAATCTTCGTCAAGGAATCGGGCCACCTGCCCATGCCATTGTTCGACACCCAGATTGCTGCCGCCCTGCTCGGCTACGGCCAACAGGTCGGCTTCGGCAATCTGGTTCAGCGCATCACCAAAAAAACACTGCCCAAGGGCGAATCCTTCACCAACTGGAAAGCGCGCCCGCTTACACCCAAACAGCTCACCTATGCTGCCGATGATGTGATTTGGCTGATGCCCGTGTACCGGCATTTGCAGGAACGGCTGGAGGCCACCGGACGCACCAACTGGTTGCAGGAAGAACAAAGCGTACTCACCGATCCAGCCACTTACGATAATGATGTTTCCACTATTTTCTGGCGCGTCAAAGGTGTGACCAAACTGAAAGGCAAACATCTGGCCGCTCTGCGCGAACTGGCGGCGTGGCGCGAACGTGCAGCCAAACAACGCGATATCCCCCGCCGCCGCATGATTGCCGATGAAGCACTGCTGGAAATCGCCCGACGCAGTTCATTATCACTGGATACCATGCAGCGCATGCGCGGCATCAATGCCGGCTTCATCAAACGCTTCGGTGAAGAGATTATTGAAGTCTGGCAACGCGGCATGGATTCCGATGAAGCCGACTGGCCGAAACAGAAATCACGTCGACACAATCATGCCGGCACGGACCTGAGGCTGGAAATGCTCGATACGCTGGTACGCCTGAAAGCGGAAGAAGGGGAAATTTCAGCCTCCATCCTGGCCAACAAATCCGATCTCTCCGAACTGGCCTCCTGGGGCTATCGCTGCAAAGACGAACCGCCGCAAGTGGCCTGTCTGCATGGCTGGCGCTATGAACTGGTCGGCCACGATCTGCTGCGTCTGCTGCGCGGCGAAATCTGCCTGCATCTGAATCCGCAAACAGGATTGCCCGTGATCACAGCATTCAATTCCGACAGTGGTTCATGAAGCTCTGCTTTTCCATTGATGCCCTGTCTCCATCCGGTGCCAAAGCATGGCGTCTGCTGGAAAATGACAGCTGGCGCGAATGTGTTTACGCCGCCCCCTTAAAGGACGGGGATGCCTGTATCAGCGACAAGAAAAATGCCGAATACTGGCTGGGCCGCCGCTTGAAAAAGGATAAGGACACCGGCCTGACCCCGCAGAAAAAAGCAGGAACATTTGATTTTCTGATGCGCGGCATCTTTGCCCATGCCGTACTACACCGCCTGTCATCCGCACCGGTTCCCGAAAAAGATCAGATGATTCAATGCTTTGACCAACTGAAACCGGGCACGCCATGGCTGGTTTATCTCGATGTCGCTGGTCATTTCCGCGCTCTTGATACCAACACAATATCAATCATGGCCAATCTCGATATTGCCGTACGCGCTGAAATTGCCTCCAGTGAGGACTATATCGGCCCCAAAGCGGCGCGAAATGAAACGATGATGGATCATCTCTATCACCAGTTTCTGGCCGGCTGGGTGGATCACCTGACATCATCGAATATGAATGTGTTTGTACCTGATCTGGAAAAACTGAAAGAGGAATCCACCTATCTCAATGAAATCCAAAACTGGCAGCACGAATAGTCCAAAACAATCAATGCCATCCTTGCTATGAGAGTTGATATTAACGGCAATAGCGTCTATTAATGAAATGCTGGAAATCAGCACTGTCAAGGAGAGGGGATGAATCATGGGAAAATTAATCTTTTGTTTTGATGGAACCTGTAATGACCCGGATGATGCCGGGGATTTTTTTGAGGATTCCAGTATCAGTAATGTGCTTAAGCTGCATGCATTTTTTGGCGGCAAGCTGGATCCGCTGAATGGAAAAAACAGCAATACAAATGGACAACAAAGCTTTTACTACAGCGGTGTTGGCACGCGTGGAAACTGGTTATGGAAAGCCATCAATTCAGCCCTTGCACCACCACATGGCGACATGGAAGATATCATTGAGCAAGCCGATAAGGATCTGGATCAATATCACCAGCCCGGCGATAAAATTTATGTATTCGGCTTTAGCAGAGGCGCGGCAATTGCCAGAATGTTTGCAGCGCATTGTAAACGGGAAATCGAATTTCTGGGTGTATTCGACACTGTCGCCGCTACCAAAGGGTCTCTGGACCTGAACCCGAACAGCTATCCGGCCAGTGGTATTGTATTTGAAAACGGAACCATGGGCGCACATATCAATCGGGCGGTGCATCTGGTTTCTATCGATGAAAAGCGTCTTGCTTTCCAACCCACCCTGTTTAACAAGGATGACAGAATTCTGGAGGTCTGGTTCTCAGGCGTTCATTCCGATATAGGTGGAAGTTACTGGTTCGATGGCCTGTCCGATATCACCCTCCAGTTTATGCTTGATAGTGTAAAAGACGACTTGATCATTCTAACAGAATCCGAAATCAATTATTCGGATTTGAAAATCAAGGGTGCCCAGGACACCATCTGTTGGGATGACCTGAATATCAAACCACTTTCCAATGGTGTCCTGCATGAACAAAAACGTACCGGTGTAAAAGCCAAAACACTGGCACCCCGTCTGCTCAGGGTGAATGAAAATGACCAGCCCTCACCGAACTATTACCCGATTGTTCATCACACAGTTCGCAAGCGATTCCACGAAGTGCCTGCTTATCGTCCGTATGCCCTGCGTGACAGGAAATTCCGGATTATGGATCAAGACAGAAACATTGATGGCAAAATCCATAACGGTGTTTCTGAATTGTAGGGAAATGCCAAAGGAGGCACTGATTCATTCAGTGTTTCCGTGCAGACCATGGATGGCCTGTCAAACCAGGCGGGTAAGACAAGAAAAAACAAGGCGGCTCAAAATGAGCTGCCTTGTTTTTAAGCTATGATGGAAAACCGACCGTTATCGCTTGCTTTCAAATTCCTGCATCCAGGCAACGAGTGCATCCACGCCCTCTTCCGGCATGGCATTGTAGATGCTGGCACGCATACCACCGACGGAACGATGACCCTTCAGCGTCAACAGACCGCGTTCTGCCGCGCCGGCGAGGAATGCAGCATCCAGCCCGGAATCAGCCAGTGTGAACGGTACATTCATCCAGGAACGACCGTTTTTGGCGACAGGAGAATCGTAAAAGTCACTGTTATCAATCACGGCATAAAGCTTGTCCGCTTTGCGTTTATTGATCTCACCTATGACCTCAAGGCCGCCCCGATCCTTGATCCACTCAAAAACCAGCCCCGCCATATACCAGCTGTAGGTTGCCGGTGTATTGTACATCGAGCCGTTGCTGGCATGGATTTCATAATTGAACATGGCCGGCGTATTCGCTGCAGCCTTACCCAGCAGATCTTCGCGAATAATCACAATGGTCAAACCGGCAGGGCCGATATTCTTCTGTGCGCCGGCATAAATCATGGCGAATCTGGATACATCAATCGGGCGTGAAAGAATGGTGGAAGACATATCTGCGACAAGAGGCACATCGCCCGTATCCGGAATATAATCGAACTCCACACCGCCGATGGTCTCGTTCGGAGTATAGTGAACATAGGCCGCATCGGGATTCAGTTTCAGGTCCGCTTGCATCGGCACGGTTGTAAAACCATTATCGGAAGTATCTGCAGCAATATTCACCGTGCAGAAGCGTTTGGCTTCAGCAATGGCCTTCTTCGACCACATGCCGGTATTGAGATAATCGGCACTCTGTTTATCGCCCAGCAGATTCAGCGGAATCATGGCGAACTGGGATGAGGCACCGCCCTGAAGAAAGAGCACCTTGTAATTGTCCGGAATATCCATCACATCACGCAGGTCTTTCTCGGCTTTCGCTGCGATGGACATATACTCTTTGCCGCGATGACTCATTTCCATAACGGACATGCCTGAGCCGTTCCAGTCCAGCATTTCCTGCTGCGCGCGCTGCATTACGGCTGTCGGCAACATGGCCGGTCCAGCACTGAAATTAAATTTTCTTGCCATGGTCTGGTTTCCTTTTTCTGGGCTATTCCGGGAAGAGATACATCGTCGCCCTTCCGGTTTTCTTGATGCGGTAAAGCTAGCTTGGCATAAACGTTTCCTCAATGTGCGAAAAAATCGAACCCACTATATCTGAAACCTGAAGCGTTTCAGATATATTCCAGCTATACCACGCCCTGACTTTCCAGATACTCCTCATAGGTGCCGTGATAATCCACAATACCGTCGACAGTCAGCTCGATAATGCGCGTGGCAATGGACGCAACAAATTCACGATCATGACTGACAAAAAAGAGCGTGCCCGGATAATGTTCCAGCGCAGTATTCAGGGACTCAATGAACTCCATGTCCATATGGTTGGTCGGCTCATCCAGCAACAGTACATTGGGGTTCTGAAACATAAATTTACCGATCAGCATGCGTCCCTGCTCACCACCGGACAGGGCTTTGACAGATTTCTTGATTTCATTCTGGGAAAACAGCATCCGCCCCAGGTTGCCGCGCACTTCCTGCTCGCCATGTTCTTCTTTCTTCCACTGCGCCATCCAGTCAAACAGGCTGATATCTTCTGCAAAATCGGATGAATGATCCTGGGCATAATAACCCGGATTCACATTTTCCGACCACTTGACGATGCCGGCATCCGGTTCCAGATCACCGGCCAGACAGCGTAACAGGGTGGTTTTACCGATACCGTTGGGGCCAATCACGGCCACGCGTTCACCCACCGGCACCATCAGATCGAAATTCTCGAATAATGGCCGTTCACCAAACCCCTTGCTCAAACATTTCAATTCCAGCGCAATGCGATACAGCTTTTTATCCTGAGTAAAACGGACAAACGGATTGACCCGGCTTGACGGTTTCACTTCATCCAGTTTGATTTTTTCAATCTGTTTGGCGCGCGATGTCGCCTGACTGGATTTGGAGGCATTGGCCGAGAAACGACTGACAAAGCTCTGCAGCTCGGCAATCTGGGCCTTCTTTTTGGCATTGTCGGATAACAGTTTTTCACGCGCCTGTGCGGCAGCGGTCATGTATTCATCATAATTGCCCGGATAAATGCGCAGCTCGCCATAATCCAGATCGGCCATATGGGTGCATACACTGTTCAGGAAATGGCTGTCATGCGAAATAATGATCATCGTACTTTCCCGCTCGT
>JBHHTY010000030.1:0-14692 GCA_046753565.1 Mariprofundus sp. | reverse complement strand
GCACTCATCCTTAACGCATCCCACCAAACACAAAGGGCTCCCCGTCGGGAAGCCCTTTGTGTTTGGTGGAGGCGGCGGGAATCGAACCCGCGTCCGAAAACCATCAGCCTGTGGTTCTACATGTTTAGTCCGTTCGAACAGCACCCCAGAGAAACCAAACGGACAAGATGCCTAAGGGGTCGATTCGTAACTATTTAACCCACAAAACCACGAGTCTCCAGTTCTGTGTGGCGATTCCATCTAAATGGCCCCGGATTCCCAATGGATGGACACCTCGAGAGCGGGGTAACTTACGCAGCGTAAGCTAGTTCTACGTCGTCGTTTGCAATTATATGCAAGTGCCAGCTTTTTACGGGGCCAACAACCCGACATGCCCCACAGGGTTCAGTATCTCCGTCGAAACCAAGTCGCCCCCGTGAATGGCGAATACTAATGCATCGGCGAAGCTGCCGGCAAGCGCCTGTCACGGGTGTGCCATTTGCTATCTGAAATCGGGCCGTTAGGGTCGTCGGCAATGCTTACCGGAAACGATCTGGAAACAAAGGAAGCAGGCCGTTTGTCTTTCCGCACACCTGTTGCGGCTGATGGTCCGGCGATACATGCGCTGGTTGAGCGCTGTAAGCCGCTGGACGTCAACTCCCGGTACTGTTATTTGATTCTCTGCGAACACTTTGCCTCCACCTGCGTGGTTGCCGAGTACGATGGCAACATCGTCGGCTTTATCACAGCCTATGTGCCGCCCGAGCGGCGCGACACGCTGTTTGTCTGGCAGGTTGCCGTCGATGCCCGCATGCGCGGCCAGGGGCTGGCAAAGAAGATGCTCAGGCAACTGCTCGGGCGTCGCAATCTGAAACGCATCAGCTTTGTCGAGGCCACTGTCAATCCCTCCAATGATGCATCCCGTTCGCTGTTCCACTCGCTGGCGCGCGACTGCAACTGCATTTGCGATGAAACCGCGCTGTTTGCCGCCTCCCTGTTCGGGGAGGGCGACCATGAACAGGAGAACCTGATTCGCGTGGGCCCCGTCAATCCGGTAAGCACAACCTTAATCAGGAGATAAATTATGAGAATTTTTGAAGAGCTGGAGTCCGAAGTTCGCGGCTACATCCGATCCTTTCCGGCCGTATTCGATACGGCCAAAGGCTCCGAGATGTTTGATGAGCAGGGCAACCGCTATATCGATTTCTTTGCCGGCGCCGGATCACTGAACTACGGTCACAATAATCCGGCCGTATCCGAGGCGCTGATCGAATACCTGCAACGCGATGGCGTTGTGCACGGCCTAGATAAGGCCACCGTGGCCAAGCAGGCGTTCCTGCAAAAGTTCCGCGACACCATTCTGACTCCGCGCAATCTCGAATACAAAGTGCAGTTCACGGGACCTACCGGCACCAATGCTGTAGAAACAGCGCTGAAACTGGCACGCATGGTCAAAGGCCGCTCGAACATCATCGCCTTCACCAATGCCTACCACGGCCTCTCCATGGGCTCGCTGGCTGTAACCGGCAACTCGTTTTACCGCGACGAATCCTACGGCGTGCGCGCCAATTCGGCTTTCGTGCCGTTTGACGGTTATCTGGGCAGCGGTTTCGATTCCATCGCCTATCTGCGAAAACTACTCACCGACCAGAGTAGCGGCGTCGATCTGCCGGCAGCGATTATCGTCGAGACCGTGCAGGGCGAGGGCGGCATCAATATTGCCCGCGATGAGTGGCTGCAGAACCTCGAGACACTCTGCCGTGAGTTCGATATCCTGCTGATCATCGACGATATCCAGATGGGCAATGGCCGCACAGGCACCTTCTTCAGTTTCGAGCGCTCCGGCATCACCCCGGATATGGTGACTGTTTCCAAGTCGATTGGCACAGGACTGCCGATGTCGATTGTGCTGATGCGGCCGGAACTGGACCAGTGGAAGCCGGGCGAGCATACCGGCACCTTCCGCGGTAATAATCTCGCCTTTGTTGCTGCAGCCAAAGCGCTGGAATATTGGGACACGGATGATTTTGCCCAGGGTATTGCCCACAAGGGCGGCCTGTTTGAAAAGGGGCTCACCAAGATTTTGGAAAAATACAGCGATGTGGAAGCGAGCTTACGCGGTGTCGGCATGGTATGGGGTATCGATTTTGCCGATGAAAGCTTTGCAGGCTCGGTATCGGTGGAGGCTTTCGAACGTGGCCTGATCATTGAAACAGCCGGCGCCACCGGACAGGTATTGAAGTTCCTGCCGGCGCTGACCATCAGCGAAGATATCATTGAAGAGGGGCTGGCCATCATCGATGCGGCACTCGGCACCGTTATGGCGGCCCGCAAGGAGCTGCGCGAGGGCGTACTGTCATGATTGTTCGGCACCTGAAAGATATCCTGGACAGCGATCGCGATGTGCGTGCATCCAACGGCAACTGGGAGAGCCGCCGTCTGATTCTCAACGACGATGCAGTCGGTTTTTCGCTGCACGACACCATCATCCATGCCGGCACTGAAACCCTGCTCTGGTACAAGCATCATATCGAGGCAGTCTACTGCATCGAAGGCGAGGGCGAGGTGAAAACCACCGAGGATGGTAAAGTCTATCCAATCGCGGCCGGCAGCGTCTATCTGCTCAACGGCAACGAACGCCACTGGCTCAGAGCCCGCACCACCATGCGCATGGTCTGCGTGTTCAATCCGCCGGTCACAGGCAATGAAGTCCATGATGCTGATGGCGCTTACCGCCCCGGCGCCGAGGCGAATAGCTAAACAACCATTATCCGATGACCCATCACAGCGTAGAGAAAATCGGCGGCACATCGATGAACGATTATGCCGCCGTTCGGGACAATATTATCCGGCGGGCCGGGGGCGAACCCCCTTATCACCGCATTATCGTCGTATCGGCCTATGGCGGTGTCACCAACCAGTTACTGGAGCATAAAAAGAGCGGCAAGCCGGGCGTTTACGCCCTCTTCGCGGGCAGTGTCAACGATGAGAGCTGGCGCGCCATACTGATGGCGCTTCGGGATGAGCTGTTCGCTATTAATCGCTCGTTATTCGGTGACACGCCACTGCTGAAAGAGGCCGACGCCTTCATCGGCGAGCGCATCAATGATGCTGAGCAGTGCCTCTCCGATCTGCAGAGCCTATGCCGCCACGGCCATTTTGCGCTCGAATCGCATCTGGCCGAAGTGCGCGAAATGCTGGCCAGCGTCGGTGAAGCGCACAGCGCCTGGAACACCACGCAACTGCTTAAGCGCGACGGCATCAATGCGACCTTTGTTGACCTGACCGGCTGGCGGGCAACCCACCACACCTCGCTGGACGAGCGCATCGAAACTGCCTTCGCCTGCATCGATCTGGAGACGGAACTGCCCATCGTTACCGGTTACGGCCACAGCGACAGCGGCGTGATGTCCACCTTCGACCGCGGCTACAGCGAAATGATCTTCTCCCGCCTTGCCGTGCTGACACAGGCGAAGGAGACGGTGATCCACAAGGAGTTTCATCTGAGCAGCGCCGATCCCCGGCTGGTGGGCGAGGAGAATGCGGTGCCAATCGGCCGCACCAACTTTGACGTGGCCGACCAGCTGGCCAACCTCGGCATGGAGGCGATTCATCCGAAGGCGGCCAAAGGACTGCGTCACAACAACATCCCGCTGCGCGTGAAAAACACCTTCGAGCCCGACCATCCGGGCACGTTGATCACCAGTGATTACCGCAGCAGCACTCCCTGCGTGGAGATCATTGCCGGCTGCAAGGGCATTTATACGCTGGAACTCTTCGATCAGGACATGACCGGCAGTCTCGATGGCTACGATCGCCGGATTCTGGAAACGATCAACCGCTTCCGAGCCCATATCGTCTCCAAGGATATCAATGCCAACACCATCACCCACTACCTCTTCACCAATCTGAAAACGATGCGCCGTATTCGGGCGGCGCTTGAAAAGTGCTACCCCGAAGCCGAGATCGACCAGCAGCAGGTGGCGATTGTGTCGGCCATCGGCAGCGATATGCAGGTGCCGGGCATTCTGGCCAAAACCGTCGGCGCGCTGGCCGTCAACGACATCAGCGTGCTGGCCATGCATCAGTCGATGCGTCAGGTCGACATGCAGTTCGTCGTCCGTGAAGGGGATTACGAACTGGCCGTGAAGAACCTGCACAGCGCTCTGATAGAGGTGCACGACCATGGCGACAGCATCTCACCGGCCGCCGCGTAACCGAATACCGTGTTTCTTACGCTTCTCCTGATCATTCTGGTGCCTGTGGCGATTGTCCTGCTGATGAAGCTGTTCAGCATTCACGGCTGATGATGACCACAGCCAGCTTCATCGGTTTTCTGCTGCTGTTCGCCGCCATCGGCGTGGCCTCCATGGCCAGACGCCGGCAGACCACCGAGGATTACCTTGTCGCCGGCCGCAATGTGGCACCGTGGCTGGCCGGGCTGTCAGCCGTGGCCACCAACAACAGCGGTTATATGTTCATCGGCATGATCGGCCTGACCTACACCACCGGCCTCTCTTCAATCTGGCTGATGCTCGGCTGGATCGCCGGCGATCTCGCCGCCTCGCTGCTGATTATGAAAAAGCTGCGGCTGGCGACCGAAGCGCACGACATCCACTCCTTCGGCGGCCTGCTGGCCGACTGGGGCGGCCGCCAATATAACCTGCTGCGCCGCATCACCGGCATCGTCACCATCCTCTTTCTCGGCGCCTATGCCGCCGCCCAGTTCACTGCCGGCAGCAAGGCGCTCTCCGTACTGTTCGGCTGGGATATCGCCACCGGCGCCATCATCGGCGCAGCCGTGGTACTGGTTTACAGCTATGCTGGCGGCATCCGCGCCTCGATCTGGACCGATGCGGCGCAATCGATGGTGATGATCAGCGCCATGGTGCTGCTACTGTGGAGCGCAGCTGCGCAGTTCGATTCAGGCGGCCAGGTGCTGCAGGCGCTCAACGGGGTTGAAACCGGCTTCATGCACTGGTTCCCGGACACCTCGCTGTTCGGCATTCTGCTGTTTATCGGCGGCTGGATATTCGCCGGTTTCGGGGTGGCCGGTCAGCCCCATATCGTCATCCGCTACATGGCGCTGGACCGCGCCGATCATATCAACCGTTTCCGCTTCTGGTACTACTCATGGTTCATTCTTTTCTACGCAGCCACGATTGCCGTCGGCCTGTTCGCCCGTCTGCTGCTGCCCGATGCCGGGGCATTCGATGCGGAACTGGCGCTGCCGATGATGTCGCAGCAACTGTTGCCGGATGTGCTGGTCGGGCTGGTGCTGGCCGGCCTGTTCGCCGCCACAATGTCGACAGCCGACTCGCTGATTCTCTCCTGCTCCGCCTCAATAACCCGCGACCTCTTGCCCGAACGCCGGCCGGGCTATCTCGCCACCAAAATCGCCACGGCTATCATCGTGCTGGCCGCACTCGGCCTCTCCCTCTCCGGCAGCCAGAGCGTTTTCGCGCTGGTGTTGATTGCCTGGGGATTGCTGGCCTCGGCCTTTGCACCTCTGCTGGCGATCTATGCATTGGACAAGCAACCGTCGGAGAAAGGCGCGATTGCCGTTATGGGGTGCGGTGTGATCACCTTCATGCTGTGGCGTGAGCTGGGGTTATCGTCGCTGGCCTATGAGGTGATGCCGGCCATGCTGGTCGCGTTCTGCTTCTACTTCCTGCTGCCGAAGAAGCTGCGACAAGCCTGAATGCTTTCAGGCCAGCAGGGCGCTGAGCAGAAAACCTGCACTGACCACAGCACCGAACCAGTGGGATTTGAGAAAGAAGGAGAAACCCCACGACTCCCCTTTCCTGAACAGCGTCAGGCAGAGCCACGCCTGCCAGCAGGCGGCCACAATCGCGAATGCCTGCACCACCGCCCCATACGACCAGCAGGCGGTTATTAAGAGCCCCGTCATGCCGACGCCGGTGAGGATGATCGCCGCCACAGCGTAGTCGCCGAACCAGAGCGCCGCCGATTTCATGCCCATCTTGCGATCGTCGTCGCGATCGCCCAGCGCATAGGCGGTATCATAGGAGATCGACCAGAGCACATTGGCGAAAAAGATCAGCCACGGTACGCCGGAATTGAAGATGTCGCCGGTTTCAGCTGCCCATGCCATGATCGCCCCCCAGCCGAAGGACATGCCCAGCCAGGCTTGCGGAATATGGATAAAGCGCTTCATGAATGGATAGATCGTCGCCAGCGCAGCACCGACCACCGACAGGCCGATGACATACCATGAGAGCTGCAATACGAGCAGTAGCGCCAGCAGCAACATCGCCACAAAACCGGCCAGCGCCGCACCCGACGCAATCGCGCCGGAAGCAAGCGGCCGTGTTCTGGTGCGCTCGACATGCGGATCGAGCTTGCGGTCGGCGAAATCGTTAATCACGCATCCGGCCGAGCGCATCAGCAGTACGCCGGAGACAAATATAATTGTGTTTTTCAGGCTTGGCTGTCCATTTGATGCTGCCAACAGGCCCCACAAGGTCGGCCACAGCAACAACCAGTAACCCACCGGCCGGTCAATCCGCAGAAGCCTGTACCAGTCCCGATACGATCCAACAGGTGAAAAACGCATAACCAGTCGGCCTCTAGCTGAAATATCGCCGGGCCGTAGTTTCAATACGCTTCCACATTTCTGGGTGGAATACCTCAACGACCAAAGCCCGCGTTCCCGATGGAGACCGCAACACCGAACGCCTGGCCCAGCGGCCATTGTGCAACCCGTCCATTTCCAGTTGCGCCACACTCAAATCGGAACGCGCCAGCGACAGGCCCCGATCCAGCAGCAGATTACCGAGCGGACGCTTGCCTTCCTGAAGGTCATGCATCAGATCGGCCGGCAACGCGTCCAGAGGCAACACCGATTCCGCATCAAACATGACCGAGCCGCGATGCATCAACGACACCTGCCTTCTCAGTGCGGAATCTGTCGTCTGACTATTCAGCAACGTCGCCTCATCCGGGCGGGTGTGATCGACAAACTGGTCATGCAAACGCACTTCCAGCCGAATCCCAAAATGGCGTTCAAGAAAACGGGTCAGGGAACCGGCCGTGGTCAGCACCGCCGCACAGTCACGGCTGACACCAACCTCATTCGGTTTCCAGAAACGAACCGGCTGCCACTGCTGTGAATCCAGACTACCAAAAAACATGCGCGCATCATGGGCTATCAAAACCAAGGGTCAAGAGCTTGCAACTATCCACCAATTCAAGTCGAATCTCCCGCCATGACATGTCGCCTTTACCTGAACCAGGAACTCATAGCCGGAATCCGCATTCCCCTGCCAGATGATCAGGCCCATTATCTGCGCAATGTCATGCGCCTTGCTGCCGGGGATCCGCTTGTGCTTTTCAACGGGACAGGTGGTGAATTTCATGCCCGAATAGAACAGCTCGCTCGCCAGCACTCATCCTGTCTGATCGAATCATTTTCAGATATCAGCCGGGAAATGTCCTGCCGGGTACATATTGTACAGGCCGCCTGCCGCAGCGAAAAAATCGAAATGGTACTGCAAAAGGCAACAGAACTGGGGGCGGCCAGCTTTCAAATTGTCAGAAGCGAACGTAGCTCACTCAAACTCGACGGTGCAAAACTGACCAAACGCATACAGCGCTGGCAAAAAATCATCATTGAAGCGGCCGAACAGAGTGGTCGCACCGCAGTGCCAGTCCTGCACTGGCATAAACACCTGAAAGATATTGTACATCAGGGACTCTGTTTCACCCTGCACCCGGAAACCAGTACAAGCTGGCAACAGCAAAGGGGCAATATCCTTGCTTCAACAGACATCACCCTGGCCATCGGTCCCGAAGGCGGCTGGAGCACAAGCGATATTGCCAAATTCGCACAAAACGGATTTCACCGACTCAGCTTCGGCCCCCGTATCATGCGCACCGAAACCGCAGCACCAGCCCTGCTGGCAGCAATCCAGTCACTACAAAAAAACTGAATATTCCAATCCGGTGAAGCACTGCTACAATGCGCCGCCCTAGGGAAGCGCTGACCCATTCAGTGGTTCCTTGCAGGTCATAATTGTAAGCAATGGCAATAAATCAGCATTGCCTTCAACGCCGATGTAGCTCAGTTGGTAGAGCATCTCACTCGTAATGAGAAGGTCTCCGGTTCGATTCCGGACATCGGCTCCAGCTTAAAAACCGGCACCAACACTCTTTGGCAGACAGTAATAACGTTGATTAATCTACTGGCGAAAAACCCGGGCATCGGGTTTGCCATTTCACCTTGACGAACTGTTTCAGGCGGCCGTTATTGGGATAACAATAGCTCCACAACTATCAATGACAGGACAACCCACACCGCACAGATGAGAATCGTCATGTTTTGAAACCATGGCTTGTTCATTGTTCTATCTCCTGGAAATTGGCTAATCTGGCTACCATTATAGCACAAAATCCGGAGAATGGATTAATATGTCAGCATTCAGAACCTTCCCTGCCCCATAGACATGGAAGGTTTCCCGTTCAGACTACTGTTTTGAAAGTTTATAAATAAGCAGTTGCTACAAGTGCAATACCAATAAGAACAACAACTGCGGCAATAGATTTTTTATCCATCGTTTGCCTGTGCATAACAACATTTCTGACTTTCATGACATCCACTCCTTCACATCATAAATCGGCTGAACCAAGTCAGCTGCTATAGCCCACCAAAATCAAAAAATGTGATGCAGATCACTAATTCAGCGATCTGCTTACACGCATCTGATTTACGGGTGTCATCATGACGACACTGCTGGTCCCTGTACAAAAAAACAGAGCAGTGTTTTCTTAAAAAATAGAGGCAACAAGCCCCAATGTACCGACTACGGCTGTTAACATGACAATGGTTGCGAAATTATCGCCGCCCTGTTTTATCTGCTGTTGTCTCTTGCGTTGACTGATCACATCAATCTCCTTCGTTATCATCTGGCGCAACACTATTGTCCGACAACTTCGAATAATGTGAGGTGCATTACAAATCCGGTGATAAAAATGCATGGGGGTCCTGCCCCTGCCATGGCACACCCTTGTGATCTCTGACACATCAAACAGCCAAAGACAGTATCAGCTTTTGCCCCGTCAATTCGGGAGGAAGAGTTATGGTAGAATACGATATCACTATTTCAGTTATTACGCTTGCAGGCTTTTACATCGGCTGCACGCTGGTCTAACCGGCGCGAAGCCGATGGGACAAGGCCGTCAGATCCTGCCAGCTCTTGTACTTCTGCCGTGGGGAACGTAACAAATAGGCCGGATGATACGTTACCCAAACCGGAATGCCGTTATAATCGTGCCAGCGACCGCGCAATGTCCCCAGGGTCGCATCGGTTTTCAGCACAGTCTGGGCCGCCACCCTGCCCAGCAGACAAATCACTTTCGGCTGCAACATATTCAGTTGCTGTTCGAACCAGAGATGACAGGACTGCACTTCGTCGGGCCTCGGATCCCGGTTATTGGGCGGGCGACATTTGATGGTATTCATGATATAGACCTTATCGCGTTTCAAACCCATGGCATGCAGCATTCGATCAAGCAACTGTCCTGCCCTGCCGACAAAGGGCTCTCCCTGAATATCCTCATCGCGCCCCGGCGCTTCGCCGATAAACACCAGATCCGCATGCGGATCACCCGTGCCGAACACCACCGTTTTGCGCGTGTCTGCTAATGAACAAAGACGACATGTGGATGCTTCCCGCGACAATTCGTCCAGCGTTTTCAACGTTGCCTGCACGACAGGCGATTCGGAGGCCTGTTTCACACAGGTGTTTTCCCCCGTCTGCTGACCGGCAACAAAAAGGGAAACCGGTGTTTGCACACCGATTTCCCTTAAATACGTTTCGAGAAAGACCTGGCTTTCCGGCAATGTTTAACCGAGCAAAGAATCGACGTTGGTTTCAGAACCCAAATAAACCGGTACGCGCTGATGCAGCGCTTCCGGTTCGATATCCAGCACTGCGATATCCTTGCTCATGGATTTGCCACCGGCCTGCTCCATGATGAAACCCATCGGAATCGCTTCATACAGCAGACGCAGCTTGCCGGTAGTGTTCTTGTTATCAGCAGGGTACAAAAATACGCCGCCTTTAAGAATGGTGCGATGCATATCGGCAACCATGGCACCGACATAACGCATGCCGAGACCGGTTTCGGCCTTCATGCGATTCAGATTATCGCCCATATTGTCCTGCCATTTATCCTTGTTCGCTTCGTTCACGGAATAATAACCGCCGGTTTCCGGAATGCGCATATCCGCATGACTCAGCTCAAAACGGGCAACTGCCGGATTGAAAGTGTATCCATTAACACCCGCGCCGACTGAACACACCAGCATCGTGGCCGGGCCATACAACACATAGCCGGCCGCAATTACATTACGTCCTGACTGCAGCGTATCCGATACATGGGGACGCTCCGAATTTGGGGTTTTGCGTTTTACCACTGAAAAAATTGTACCGACAGGACCATCAACATCCAGATTAGATGAACCATCCAACGGGTCAACCAGCACCAGATAATCGGCATGTGAATATTCCTCGATCACCAGCAGCTCTTCCTGCTCTTCAGAACCTACCGCGCACACAAAACCGGTCGAACGCATTTCCTCAAGGAAAATATCATCGGAGAGTACATCAAGCACCTGCTGCTGCTCACCCTGTACATTTTCTTCGCCTGCTTCTCCAAGAGCACCCCGGAAAACAGCACCACGCAACACAGCGGCAATCTCAATCGCCGCACGACCGACGCCCTGGACAATCGGCATCATGGCCGACCCGTTTTCACCCTGCTTGGCAATATTATTCAATGTGACTGGCATATCCCTCTCCCTGCATCCGGTATGGATGGAAAATCAAAAGCGTCGGCATACTAGCAATATAAAGCCGGTTATACAAAAAACATGTCCGAACACACGCCCTTCACCGGAATCAACTCGACAATGCATCCAGCAGGCGTTGGTGAATCCCGTCAAAACCACCATTGGAAAGAATCAGCACCTCATCGCCGGCCCGCCCATGCAGCCGGACATGGGCAATAATATCCGAGGTATCAGCCATCAAATGCGCCCGGGATTTAGTGGAAGCACGATGAATGGCATCGCAAACAGCCCTGACATCAAGCACCTGTTCGGGTTGCAAATTGCGGTCAGATGGCCTCAAAAATATAATCTCGTCAGCCCCCTCGAAACATTCCGGCAACCGATGCTGATGGATCCGCGTACGCATGGTATTGGAGCGCGGCTCGACAATGACCCACAGTTTTCCTGCATAACCATGTTTCCGCATGGCTGCTTTGGCCGCTGCCACCATGCTGCTGATCGCAGTCGGATGATGCGCGAAATCATCAAACACCCTGATGCCGCCAGCCTCTCCCACCAGTGTCATACGGCGACGAATACCGGAAAAAGATCTGAAAGCATCCGAAATTACGTCGAACTCAACAGCAAGTGCATCGGCAACAGCAGCTACAGCACAGGCATTCGCCACATTATGCACACCGATCATATCCCATTCCGCCTCAATCACTGCCTCACCATACCTGTACAAACGAAATGCGGACCCGTCTTCAGCCATGGCTTCCCATTGCCACCGGGCCTGTGCTCCGCCATAACGGGAAAAACTGATCACCGGTGTCCAGCTACCCCTTTCCAGCACATCGGCAATATTCGGCTCATCGGCATTGGCAATGATCGCACCGCTTGCCGGCACGGTTCGAATCAGATGATGGAACTGCTGCTTGATCGCTTCCAGGTCAGGAAAAATATCGGCATGATCATATTCCAGATTATTCAGGATCAGTGTGCGGGCATGGTAGTGCAAAAACTTGCTGCGCTTGTCAAAAAAGGCTGTATCGTATTCATCGCCTTCCAGTACAAAGGTTTCGCCTGTACCCAGTCTTGCGCCGCCGCCGAAATCCTCCGGCACGCCGCCAATCAAGAAACCCGGACCAATTCCGGCGGTTTCAAGCACATGCGCCAATAGCGATGATGTGGTGGTTTTTCCGTGCGTTCCGGCTACAACAACCGCATGCCTGTTGGTCAGAATATGATCGCCGACAAACTGCGGCCCTGAGCAATAATTCAAACCCCGATCCAGTATCGCCTCGACTTCCACATTACCACGGGACATGGCATTACCGATCACACACAGGTCCGGAGCCGGTTTCAGATTCGCCACATCAAATGGTGCGATCTCAATGCCGAGATCACTTAAATAATCGGACATTGGCGGGTACACGCCGGCATCGGAGCCGCTCACCGTCCAGCCACTGGACTTGGCCAACGCAGCAATTGCCGCCATGGCCGTACCGCACACACCCAGAATATGAAGATGTTTTGCCATACCGCAGTGAACCACAAAAATGCCCGGAGACAAAGTTATTCTTGTATCAACATCGTACCGTCACAAGAAATGACTGTACTGAAGCAGCATGCCATCTGTAACGCACTTCATTTTGGATAGCCCCGGCCGGGTCAGGCGATCGTTTCCCTGCGTTTTCGCACAGCTGCAGCCAAAGTATGCAACAGGGATTCTGAATCATCCCAGCCCAGACAGGCATCGGTCACACTGATGCCGAATGCCGGTTGCTCGCCGGCAACAATATCCTGGCGCCCCTCATGCAAATGAGATTCAATCATGACACCGGTGATACAGCGATTACCACCTGCAATCTGACCGGCCAGGTTTTCGCCCACCTCCATCTGACGTTTAAACTGCTTACGACTGTTGGCATGGCTGCAATCCACCATCAAATGGCACGGCAAACCGGCACTCTCCAGTTCAGATACGGCACGTGCCACGCTGTCAGCATCGTAGTTCGGTTCCTTGCCACCGCGCAAAATAATATGGCAATCATCATTGCCGGATGTGGAGAAAATAGCCGATTTACCCTGTTTGGTTAGTGACAGAAAAACATGTGGGTGACGCGCTGCATGAATCGCATCAATCGCGATCCGGAAACCACCATCGGTTCCGTTTTTGAATCCGACAGGGCATGACAGACCACTGGCTAATTCCCGGTGCCCCTGTGATTCCGTTGTACGCGCTCCAATGGCACCCCAACTGACCAGATCAGCGACATACTGCGGTGTAATCAGGTCAAGAAACTCTGTGCCGGCAGGCACACCCATTTCATTGATATCCAGCAGCAACTGACGCGCCAGACGGATACCCTTATTGATTTCAAAACTTTCATCCAGATTGGGATCATTGATCAATCCCTTCCAGCCCACCGTTGTGCGCGGTTTCTCGAAATACACCCGCATCACCAGCAGCAGGTCTCTGCCAAGTTCCTCGCGCATACGCTGGATGTGACGTGCATATTCGATGCCGGCATCCGGATTATGGATCGAACACGGCCCGACAATCACCAGCAAACGATCATCATCGCCCTGCAGAATATCATGGATAGTATTGCGGGCATCATGTGTTGTGCGGGCGGCCATTTCACTGATCGGATATTCGGCGTGTACCTGTTCCGGTGCCGCGATTTCACTCATACCGCTAATGCGGAGATCATCGGTAATATACTTCATTGCCATGGTATTCTTATGCCTTCCTGCCAGTCATTTGCCCGCATGCTACGCATGCGGCGCCGCATTATCGCAGAAAATCAGCCAAACTGTTAGCCCTTACCTATATTACATTCAGTGATTCAAATTCACTGCCAGCAACGCATGTTCGGCAGGCCTGACCGGCACCGGTATTTTCACCTGATGCCCGCTGCCGGGAGCAACCGCCATCGGGTTTCCGTAACGGGCATCGTTGATAGCATCCACAGTAAAGGTGGTGTTACCATCCGGATTGACCAGTTCAACCGAATCACCGATAGAAAATTTGTTTTTCACAATCACTTCTGCCAGCTGCTTCCCTTCATCATAACCGATCACTTCACCGACAAAACGCTGCACATCAAATGTCGAATTTCCGGTTTCATAGTTCTGGCTGGCCGATGATCGTTTCCGCGTATAAAAACCATCGGTATAGCCACGATTGGCCAGCGCATCCAGCTGAAACATCAGTGTTTCATCAAACGGCTTTCCGGCCATAGCATCATCAATGGCCTGACGGTAGGTTTGTGTGGTACGTGCCACATAGTAATGCGATTTGGTGCGCCCTTCGATTTTCAGGGAATCCACCCCGATCTGCACCAGTCGTTCGACATGCTGAACCGCACGCAAATCTTTGGAGTTCATGATATAAGTACCGTGTTCATCCTCGAAAATCGGCATTTTCTCATCCGGCCGATTCGGCTCGGTCAGTGTGTAGACCTGATCGGCGAGAGGGTGCCGCTCCACCTGCCCTGTTTCTGCAAAAGGCTGTGCATTCATACTGTCTAACACCTGATTCGGCACAATCGGAATAATATCACCGGAAATATCCTCGGCGGTTTTTTCCATGCCGTATTCCCAGCGGCAGGCATTGGTGCAGCTGCCCTGATTGGCATCCCGATGATTGAAATAGCCGGATAACAGACAGCGCCCGGAATAGGCCATGCACAAGGCACCATGCACAAACACTTCCAGCTCCATATCCGGACACTGCTGGCGAATCTCGGCCACTTCATCAAGTGACAGTTCCCGCGACAGAATAATTCGTGAAACACCCGCCGACTGCCAGAACTTCACCGTCGCCCAGTTCATCGTATTGGCCTGCACCGAAAGGTGGATTGGCATATCAGGCCAGCGCTCGCGCACCATCATGATCAGGCCGGGATCGGC
>JBHHTY010000029.1:0-14911 GCA_046753565.1 Mariprofundus sp. | reverse complement strand
CAGAACAGGTATTCCAGGCGAAGTTTTCAGGTGAAAAAGCGTAGCTTTAGCTATGCTTTGAGACTAAAGGCTTCGATCTGGTGCGGCTGGGCAAGCCAGATGCCACAAAAGACAAAACGTCATTTGAGAAAAGTGAATATCTGTCACCAACACATTGTTATCCATAAGAACAATAATTGTGCCTCTTTGTTCTCATGAAAAATGCGGGCTAGTATTTTGTAACGCACTGGTTTATCAATGACGCATGACCAACTACCGCACAGCACCCGTTGCTACAACCGGGCTTCCCCCGGGCATTCCCTTCATTATCGGCAACGAGGGAGCGGAGCGCTTTTCCTTCTACGGCATGCGCGCCATTCTGGTCGTGTTTATGACTCAGGCACTAATGGGTGTCGACGGCAACCTTGCTGTCATGAGCGAGGGAGAAGCCAAGGGCTGGTTCCACCTGTTTGTGTCGGCTGTATATTTCACGCCACTTCTGGGGGCGCTGATATCTGATGGCCTTTTGGGCAAGTATCGCACCATCATCCTTTTATCCATCGTCTACTGTTTCGGGCATCTGGTACTGGCTATTGACCATACGCGCCTTGGGCTGGCCCTCGGTCTGGGACTAATAGCCCTGGGTTCGGGAGGGATCAAGCCTTGTGTCTCGGCCCATGTCGGAGACCAGTTCGGTCAGTCCAGCCAACATCTTCTGTCGAAGATTTTCGGTTGGTTCTATTTCGCTATAAATCTGGGTGCTTTTGCCTCCATGCTGGCTACACCCTGGCTGTTAAGTGTCTATGGCCCTTCGATTGCCTTTGCTGTGCCTGGAACACTCATGCTGATCGCGACCCTGATATTCTGGTCCGGACGCAACCGTTTCGCGCATATTCCTGCCGGAGGCATGTCCTTTATCAAAGAGACAATGAGCGGGAAAGGAATGAAGTCATTGGGCAGGTTGTGCGTCATCTATGCCTTTGTCGCTGTGTTCTGGGCCCTGTTTGATCAGACCGGCTCAGCCTGGGTTCTGCAAGCGCAGCATATGGATCGTGTTATATTCGGTTTTGAAGTTCTTCCCTCTCAGATTCAGGCAGCCAACCCGCTACTGGTTATGCTCCTGATCCCGCTCTTTTCCTACATTATCTATCCGGCCATTGAACGAATCTGGCCACTGACGGCTCTACGCAAGATTTCTATCGGCATGTTTGTCACTGTCGCCGCCTTTGCCATCCCTACATGGATTCAAATGCAGATTGATGCAGGCGCAATACCCCATATAGGCTGGCAATTACTCGCCTATGTGATATTGACGAGTGCCGAGGTGATGATATCAATTACATGTCTGGAGTTTTCCTACACTCAGGCACCAAAGCGGATGAAATCTTTTGTGATGGCCTTCTTTATGCTGTCGATTTCGGCTGGCAACCTGTTCACCAGTGGCGTCAACTTCTTCATCGTAAACCCGGATGGCACCAGCAAACTGGCCGGATCGGACTATTATCTTTTCTTCACAGTTCTAATGCTCATCACCGCCTTTGCCTTCACGCTGGTCACACGCTTCTACAAGGGTAAACGCTATATTCATACTGAAGCCCCCGAAGTGCTCCCCGGCAGAGATTAGCCGGGGTTCATCAAAGACATATATCCCATAGCCATTGCAAAAATAATGACAAAGAAGATCAGCGAGCGGTGTTCAAAGCGGTGTCCACGGGCAATCTCTATGCGGCCAAGTACCCAGTCGGACAAAAAATACAGGACAATTGCTCCAACGGTGTAAAATAACATGAATTCCAACTGCAATCCCCTTTCACAACACTATCCCCGCATGATCTAAACTATTTTGATTTAGATCAATGAGTCAGATTATATATTGAACAGTGTCCTTGGTTAATTGCAAGCTAAGGAGGGGATATGACCGATACTGATCACACAAACAGCAAAGAACTGCCTGTTCATCCCATGCAACGTCTGCTCGACAATCCATTTCTGCTGCTGGCACTCGGCGTAGCCATGCCGACACTGATTTATATCGTCTGGGGGATTATGGAAATAATCAGCATCCCCGTAGTGAAATAGGGGGCGATAACCATGCATACCACAATCACTCCCGTTAAAGATAAACACTGGTTCAGAAGGCCCATTGGCAAGGATGAAGTTGTCTGGATGAGCGTTGCCTTCGTCTGGTGCCTGATTATGTTCCTGATGATGCCTTACTGGCATTTTTATGGAGCGCAGAACAACACCGGCGAATCCTATCGGGTCAATGCTGAAGAGTTTGCTGACAAGGCTGAAGCCTTTGCCGAAAAATACACCGTGCGATATGAAACAGAATTTGATATTCCGGTAGTGCATCCTCCTGCCGGAGCTGACATCTATATGGCCGCCAAATTGTTTGATTTCGGTTACATTCTTGAGCTGGAGAAAGATCAGACCTACCGTTTTCATCTCTCGTCCAGCGATGTGAATCACGGTTTCTCTATCCAACCGATCAATCTGAATCTTCAGATTGTGCCAGGCTATGACTACGTCAACACCATTACACCGGACACTGTCGGTGAGTTTTATATCATCTGTAACGAATACTGTGGTATCGGCCATCACGATATGATCACCAAGATTTATGTTATTGATAAGGGAGGCAAGTGATGGCTAATTCAACAGATTTCCGTGTTTGCCCGGATACCGGCTTACAGCTGCATAAACCTGCCGAAAAGCTGATGAAAGCCAATGCCGTCGTGGCCGTAGTCTTTTTGCTTGTTGGCGGCCTCTTCGGCCTGCTGATCGCTCTGACGCGCATGCCTCAGATTCATTTGCTGCCCGCAGACCTGTTCTATCTTGCCCTGACAGCACATGGCACGGATATTCTGGTGGTGTGGGTCATCTTCTTCGAGATGGCAATTCTCTACTTCTGCTCATCCACACTGCTTAAATGCCGTCTGGCTACGCCCAAACTGGCCTGGGTCGGGTTCTGGCTTATGCTGGCTGGTGCCGCGATTGCCAATGTGGCGGTGTTGATGGGTGACTCTTCAGTAATGTTTACATCCTATGTGCCATTGAAAGCGCATCCGGCATTTTACTTCGGTTTAATCATTTTTGCTGTCGGTGCGCTGATTGGATGCGCTGTATTTTTCGGCACGCTGGTCATTGCCAAGGATGAAAAAACTTATGAAGGCTCCGTGCCGCTGGTCACCTTCGGCGCTATCACCGCCGCTATTATCGCGGTATTCACCATTGCCAGCGGTGCCGTCATTCTCATCCCGACTTTCCTCTGGTCGGTCGGCATTATTGCTGAAATGGATGCTCAGGTGTACCGCCTGATCTGGTGGGCCTTCGGTCACAGCTCACAGCAGATCAACGTATCAGCCCATATTGCCGTCTGGTATGCCATTGCCGGCATCGCCTTCGGTGCCAAGCCCCTCTCCGAGAAGGTGAGCCGCATGGCTTTCCTGATGTATATCCTGTTCCTGCAACTGGCCTCCGCCCATCACCTGCTGGTGGATCCCGGCCCGAGCTTTGAGTGGCGTGTATTCAACACCAGTTATGCCATGTATCTGGCCGTGCTGGCCAGCATGATTCATGGCCTGACCGTGCCCGCCTCGATTGAGGTGGCGCAGCGTAAAAAAGGTCTAAGCAACGGCCTGTTTGAGTGGTTGCGCAAGGCACCGTGGGGAAATCCTGTGTTCTCGGGCATGTTCCTGTCGCTGCTTATTTTCGGCTTCCTGGGCGGCATTACAGGTGTCACCATGGGTGCACAGCAAGTGAATATGGTCGTGCATAACACCATGTATATTCCCGGCCACTTTCACGCCACTGTAGCAGGCGGCACAACACTGGCCTTTATGGCTCTGACTTATTTCCTGCTGCCCGTATTATGGCGCCGTGAAGTTATTATGCCAAAACTGGCCTCATGGCAGCCCTATCTGTTCGGTATCGGCATCAGTATTCTTTCCATCCTGCATATGGCGGCCGGTCATCTTGGCGTACCGAGGCGTCACTGGGATATTGCCTTTGCCAATTCGCCTATGGGCATGGAGTTCCCCGGCATGATTTATCTGATTATGGGGCTTGCCGGAGTTGGCGCAATTATCTCTGTGATTGGTGGACTCTCGTACATTCTCGTCGCCGTGGGCACAATATTATGGGGTAAGAAAATGCCTGAATCAGATGTTGCTCCTCCAGCGACCCCTGTCAAAGAAGCCGTTGAAGAGGTCGAAGTTCATGGCAAAGGCTTTGAAGCCCCCGGTACCCTGGTTCTGGTTGCCATCTTCTTTACATTCTTTGTGGTCTACTATTTCGCTAACTGGAAATATCTGGCCACTATCTGGCCAATCGGGTAAAGCTTCCCGGCATTGAAATGCGCCTGTAGCCTTCGTGTCTACAGGCGCATTTTCTGTCAGAACTCCAATGAACCTAAAAAGCTCAGTTGCCAGTACGCTCATAGCGCAAACTCTTGATTTGCCTGGCTATATGAAAAAGATGCTCATCACCAATAAGGTAACGTCGCACTTTTTCATTATACCCTTCAAATCAAGAGCTTACACTCTGCACATATTTCTACCTGAGCCTTCTGGGATGAATAAAACAAGAATCTTTTTCTTCGCAACAACTGTTTTGCTGATGCTCATGCCTGCGACTGCTTCCGGCAGTACTGACATGCCCCTTAACTCATCGCAAACCTGGAAGGCTGAAAGCCACTTCGATGACAAGGTAGCACTTCAACGCAGTCAGGCAGCTATCGGAAAGCCGATTAAGGACTATGTCTTTGCCGGGCGGAGCGGCCGTGTCCAACTGGCTGACTTCCGGGGCAAGCCACTGCTGATAAACTTTATCTATTCAACCTGCCGTCACATCTGTCCGATGATCACCCGACACCTGGCCAATATGGTCGAAACTGCCAACGGTACTTTTGGTGCCGACAGGTTCAATGTGCTGACTATCGGATTTGATGCTCGCCAGGATTCTCCTCTGGCCATGAGGGTATTCGCCAGCAAGCGGGGCGTAGACAATATCGCCAATTGGCAGTTTTTGAGTGCTGATAAAGATACCATCAAAGGTGTTGCGGACAATCTTGGTTTCCTTTTTTATCCCTCCCCCACCGGATTCGATCATCTGGCCCAGACAACACTCATCGATTCCAGAGGTATCATTGTCCAGCAGATTTACGGGGTTCAATACGAGGAGATCCTGCTAATGCAACCACTGAAGAACCTTGTTTATGGCCGCGAGTCTATCCATTCCGGTCTGGATGGCCTGTTCAACAATATTCGTCTGTGGTGCACCTACTATGATCCGAAGACAGACAGCTATCGATTTGATTATTCCGTATTCATAGGTATGGCCATTGGCGGCATGATTCTGATTGTTTTGGGCGGCATTATCGTCCGCTCCTTCCTGCGCCTGCGTCGGGAAGACAGGTTTTAACGCCACCGTGCTGGAGTCGATTCAACACCTTGGACAGCGGGCCTTCTGGCAGCTGGATCGCTGGGGCAATGCCGCCTTCGGTGAAAAGTGTAATCCCATGTACCACCTGGGCACACTGTCATTCTATTTTTTCTATATTCTTTTTGGCACAGGCATCTATCTCTATATCTATTTCAGCCCGGATATTCAGCTAGCCTATGAACGGCTCGAATATCTGACGGTTGAGCAATGGTATATCGGCGGGGTTATGCGCAGCCTGCACCGCTATATCTCCGATGCGCTGATTGTGACGATTGTCCTGCATGTCACACGTGGCTTTGTCATGGCAAAATATAAGGGTTTTCGCTGGTATTTCTGGATCACAGGTACGCTCATGTTGTGGCTGGTCTTTCCGACCGGTGTCACCGGCTACTGGCTGGTTTGGGACGAACTGGCCCAGTTTATTGCCGTAAAAACGAGCGAATGGCTGGATTTTCTACCCCTGTTTGCCGAACCCATTGCGCGTAACTTTTTAAGCAATGAAGCAGTGTCCAACACCTTTTTCCGACTGCTTGTAGTTGTTCATTTCGTCTTGCCAATCTTCATGCTCATTGCCATGTTCACCCATATCTACCGGCTGAAAAAAGCAAAAATAAACCCGCCTCGCAGCCTTGCTGTGGGTATACTGCTGGCCTTTACGGTGCTGTCCCTGATTAAGCCGGCGCTCAGTCAGGCTCCGGCCAATCTGTCTATCATACCTGCCACACTGCAACTGGACTGGTTTTATCTGTTTTTCTATCCCCTCATAGATATCTGGTCACCCGGTGCTGTCTGGGGCTTGCTACTGGGCCTCACACTATTGTTCATGTTGATTCCGTGGTTGTCACCACATCGAAAGGAGCTTGCGGCCCGAGTCGTTATTGATGAGTGCAGCGGCTGTGGCATCTGTGTTGATGACTGTCCGTATGAAGCCATCGTACTGCAACCAGGCATCCCTCAACAAGGCCAGGGGGGGGGAACTGCACAAACAACCCATCAGGCCTTCGTACTATCTGACCGTTGTTCAAGCTGTGGCGTCTGTGTGGGAGCCTGCCCGTTCTCTTCACCATTCCGCAAGTCAGAGCATCTGTCTAGCGGTATCGAACTTCCTGCACTCGGTGTATCCACTCTGCGGGATCAAATTCGGGCCTGTGCTGACAGACTGTCCGGTGAGGCAACCGTGCTCGCCTTTGCCTGTAAACATTCGGTTGATCTCCAGATCCTTAAAGGCTCTACTATTGCTACGATCAAACTTCCCTGCACCGGCATGCTACCTGCATCTATGGTGGACTTTGCCCTTAAACTCCACATTGATGGCGTTTTTGTTACCGGCTGCCGCACTGGCGATTGCCGCAACCGGCTGGGTAATGTCTGGATTCAGCAACGACTTGATGGCGAGCGTGACCCGATATTGCATAAAAGTGTGTCACGACATCGGGTAGAATGCTGTTGGGCGGCACCAACAGATGATAAACCACTGGCTGATCAGCTACATGCTTTTCAAAACCGGTTAAAGCAGATGCACGGCAACGATTCATGAAAAAGATTTTTCCCTGGCTGGGACAGGCTATCTTCTATGCCCTGTTCATGCTGCTGGTGGCCAGCTTCTCCGATGCTCCGGCCTATTCGCAAATGCCGCCGGATCAGGCTTTGATCAAACTGGCATTTTCGCATGCGGCCAAACGTATTGTGCCATGCCGAAAAAGAACAGCTGAAGAGCTGGCAGCGCTACCTGCTCATATGCGCCGAAAAATGGACTGCCCCCGTGAACGCTCACCGCTACATGTTGAACTGGAAATTGATGGCGACGTAATCTACAAAAGTGTGACAGAACCTGCTGGCATTGCCAAAGACGGGCGCTCCTCGATTTATCAACGTATCACCCTGCTTGCCGGGACACACAAATTGCGCCTTCGCATGTCTGATGATGTTCATGCCGAAGCCTTTAACTACGCTTTTGAACAACAGGTTCACATGAAAGCCGGACAAGTGCTGGTGATCGATTTTGCTTCCGAGAGCGATGGTTTTTTTCTGAGATAGTCCGGTCCTTATCAGTGCATGTTTGCTCCAAACCACCTCCGGGAGAGGTACACCGGAGCTGCACAGCATTTATATGGTTGAATTGGATCAGGATGCCCGGGGCGTTAATGCCACATACTTGCGTTTTACACGTACGAAGCACGGCAAGGGTTTATTGCCTGAGAACCAAAATCAGGGACTGGGATGATGGATCATGGTATTCTTGATAGCTGGGACTGAACCAGAATCCGGGAGGAGCTATGAAAACTATTATGCCTCGCTGACGATTAATAAACGTAGTGCCAACTCATGCATCCCAGCCAGATGAAGTCCATTGGGGAATATGAAATCTATAACGTACAATGACGAAGATGGGTTATGGGTATCATGTGACGCTTGCTCTTTCTTTAATTGCATACCCGAAGGATAAAGAGTTAGGCGTTAGAATGAGTTCGCTGTCTTCAATGTCGGATTCTGGATTTAACATTCAACCAGGGTTGCAATACCCCAGGGATAAGCAATTCTCCTCGCATCATCGCCACCAGTTCAGGCGGCTGCTGATCAAGCATCCCGGCCAGTGCGGCGGCAACACACCGATCACCTTTCTTTAGTGGTATTTCGAGAGGAGCAAGCCAGGCGTCTAGTTCCGCCATGCCCTGCCTTTTCAAACGAAAGCGAAGCCTTCGCATATCCGTTTCATCCAACTTCTTCTCAGTCTGGCTCAAGGAATCCAGCTCATGATTTCCTTACCAGCATGGCGCGCTTGATGCGATTGATAGCCGCTGTCGGGGTTAGTTCCTTCGGACAGGCCTCAATGCAATTCATAATCTGGTGGCAGCGAAACAGTTTGAATTCATCCTCCAGCGCATCCAGTCGCTCCCCTGCCGCCTCATCGCGTGAGTCATTGATCCAGCGAGCAGCCTGCAACAGCGTAGCCGGCCCCAGGAAACGATCCGAGTTCCACCAATAGGATGGACATGATGTGGAACAGCAGGCACACAGAATGCATTCATACAAACCGTCCAGTCTGGCCCGTTCTTCAGGTGACTGTAGACGCTCACGTTCCGGCGTTGGCGTCTTCGACTGCAGCCAGGGTTTGATTGAACGGTACTGTTCAAAGAAATGTTCCATATCGACGACAAGATCGCGGATAACCGGCTGGCTGGGCAACGGCCTGACCTTGATTGGCTGCTTCAAACCAGCCACAGGTACGATACAAGCCAGACCATTAACACCATTAATATTCATGCCATCGGAACCGCATACACCCTCGCGGCAGGATCGCCGGAAAGTCAGTGAACCATCAAGGTTCCATTTAATATAGTTCAGCGCATCCAGAAGCATCATACCCGGACCTTTGTATGGCACACTAAACTCCTGCATACGGGGCTCTGCATCGCCCTCGGGCTGATAGCGGTAGAGCAGCAGTGTGATCTGTTTGTCATTCACGCCATCAGCCCTCATTTCAATACACCCGCTTTTTGGGTTCAAAAGAATCAACTGTCAGCGGCTTTAGCTTGACCGGCTTGTAGTCCAGCTTTACATCGCCATCTTCGGACAAACTGGCCAATGTATGCTTCAACCAGCATGCATCATCACGATCCGGAAAGTCGTCACGCGCGTGTGCACCTCTGGACTCTGTACGTGCCAGAGCTCCCGCAGCTGCGGTCAGGGCAATAACAAAGAGGTTCTCCAGCTCCAGCGCATCGATTAACTCAGTATTGAATAGGCGGGCTCGATCACTGATTGACACCGAGACCAACTTGCTATGCAGCGTCTTAAGATGATCAAAGCCCTCTTGCATCGCCTCCTGCGTACGGTAGACGCCAAAATGTGTTTCCATCGTCTCCTGCATATCAGCACGGAGGGCTGAAATACTCTGTTCAGATGTGTTCGCCCGAGGCTCAAGCCAACGTTCCACACGCTCAACGCCGGGACGCCAACAGTCCGGATTGACGGGATGATGACGGGGCATGTTGGCCAGCCGTTCTATAACCCGATTACCACAGGCTCGACCAAAAACGACTATTTCCAGCAACGAATTGCCGCCGAGCCGATTGGCCCCATGTACCGATACGCAGGCTGCTTCACCAATAGCATATAAACCGGCCATGATAACTTCCTTGTCTTTCCCTTCAGGGTAAATCACTTCGGTAAAACGGTTGGTAGGAATACCACCCATGGTGTAGTGAGCGGTCGGGCGCACAGGGATCGGCTTCTCTATACAGTCCACGGCAGCAAACCTTAGGGCAAGCTCATGGATATTTGGCAGCCTCTTCATGATGACATCGGCACCAAGATGATCGACCTTAAGCAGGAGATGATCCTTATCCGGGCCACAACCTCGACCCTCGCGAATTTCCTGCGCCATAGCCCGTGACACGACATCACGACTGGCCAGATCTTTGGCCGTTGGCGCATAACGTTCCATGAAACGCTCACCCTCGCCATTGACAAGATAACCACCCTCACCACGTACAGCCTCAGTAATTAACGGCCCAACGCCGGCAACCCCGGTAGGGTGAAACTGAAAAAATTCCATATCCTCTACAGCCAGCCCGGCGTCGAGTACCAGGGCAGCCCCGTCACCGGTACAGATATGAGCGTTGGTTGTCGTTTGAAAGATGCGGCCAGCTCCACCCGTGGCCAGAATCAGGGCCTTGCATTGGAACAGGTGAAATTTCCCCTCAGCTATATCCCAGGCCAGCAGTCCGTGACATCCGTTATCATCGCTGATCAAATCGAGAGCAAAAAACTCCTCGAAGAAATGCGTACCGGTGCTCAGATTCTGTTGATAAAGGCTGTGAAGAATAGCATGCCCTGTACGGTCAGCAGCAGCGCAGGTGCGTACGGCCTGACCGCCTTCACCAAATTGTTTGGATTGGCCACCGAAAGCACGCTGGTAGATACGCCCATCATCGGCGCGTGAAAAGGGTACGCCAAAATGTTCCAGCTCGTGCACCACATGGGGCGCAGCCCGACACATGTATTCGATAGCATCCTGATCACCAAGATAATCGGAACCTTTGATGGTATCGTACATATGCCAGTGCCAATGATCAGAAACAGTATTGCCCAGCGAAGCGTTGATACCCCCCTGGGCAGCCACAGTATGCGAGCGCGTAGGCAACACCTTGGTCAGTACAGCAACTCTGTAATCAGCTTCTGCCAACTGCAGGGCGCACATGAGCCCGCCGCCGCCGGCACCTACAATAACCACATCATGGAAATGGTGCTCAATTTGATCATTTGAAAGGTAAGACACCTATACTCCCCAGGCCCAGATTAGAGCCAGCCACCAAAGACCAAAACAGAACGAAAGCACCAGAAAGGCAAGCATAAGCGGTATGCGTATCACCACCGGCACATAGTCCTCAACAGTCACCTTCACACCCAAATAGGCATGTACCAGCAAAGATAAAACAAGCAGTGTGTGGACAATGCGTGAAAACGGATGATCAATAACATCAAGCAGGGTAAGCATATCCAGATCGCCTAAGGTCAGCGATAACAACAGGGCAAAAGGCAAGGGAAGAAGAATAATCAGAAGAACGGCAGATATTCTCTGCTGATACCAACACTCCAGACCATTATGAGCAGCACCAAAATCCTTACCGGGGTTACTGTTTACCACAGTACAATTCCCAACGTCAATGTCGAAAGGACAGCAATGGCAAGCATGACCTGGGAGGAAAGACGCATCATCCGGCGCGAATCACCCCACCCTATATCCAGACAGAGGAAACGAATGCCGTTACACAAATGATAGATAAGAGCCACGCCAACCATCCACAGGGAAAGCCTGCCCCAAACAGAGCGCAGAATGTCCAGGCTCTGCTCAAAACTTTCAGGGCCTCTTGTAAGATCTTGCAACAACCATACATAAAAGGGCAGAAACAGAATCAGGACAAGACCACTTAAACGATGGGCACCGCTAGCCAGAGTTTCCGGATGCAAGCGATAGATAGAAATCCTTGGCGACCGTGGCCTGACTTTATGCCTGGTGGTTGCTTTCTGAAGCATAAGCATACCTTACCACATTTTTGGCAGCAGTGGAAAAGAATGGGCTGATACCTGCACAACTCAAATCTCACCACTTGCCTTAAAATCTATCAACAATTCGCTCTCTGCCACAATAGCCACGGGCAACTTCTCCCCACTCCGAATGCGGGACAATGCATCCGCTTTGCCTGTGCCTGCTACCAGAATAAGGCGGTTCCGGGCGACATTAAGGATTGTGTATCCCATACTGACACGCTCGGAAGGCGGCTTTGGAGAATTGTAAACTGGAATGGCCGGACGCTTATCTTGCAAAGCGGGATTGTCGGGAAAAAGACTCGCCGTGTGCCCGTCCTCACCCATACCAAGCAGCACAACATCCATGACCGGAGCATCAGCCAGTAAAGCCGCATAAATTTCTGCCGCCATCTCCGGCCCCAGTTCAGCGGGAATGCGATGGATCTGCTCGACCGGCACTGGAACATGACTTAAAAGCGCAGCGTCAGCCATGCAGTCGTTACGCTCCGGATTGCCAGAAGGAAGACAACGCTCGTCACCGAACCAGACATGCAAGGCTGGCCATGGCAGGTTCATCTCCCGAAGCAACTGGTAACAACGCTTTGGTGTGCTTCCACCTGCCAGAACAAGGTGGCAGACTCCTCTGGCATCCACTGCCTCACAGCAAAGCCTGGCAACACGCTCCGCCGCCTTGAGTGCCAGCAACTCGGCATTGGCAAACACCTGCTGGCGCATCCTCATCAATCAGTCGGTATCCGTGGGGCGAATAGTATGGCCGCCGAAGCCGGCACGCATCGCATTCACTATTTTTCCGGCAAAGGCATCTGTTTCACGACTGCGGAATCGCATTTGCAACGCCAGTGTCAGTACCGGAGTCGGAATACCCAAATCAATCGATTCATTCACAGTCCAGCGACCTTCACCGGAATCATCCATCCAGTCAGACAGGGATGACAGATTCGCATCCTGTTCCAGCGCATCACCGGTCAGATCCAGCAGCCATGAACTGACTACTGACCCATGCTGCCAGATACGGGAGATCTGATGCATATCCAGATTAAATTCTTCCTTTGCATTCATCAGCTCAAAGCCTTCAGCAAAGGCTTGCATCATGCCGTACTCAATACCGTTATGAACCATTTTCACAAAATGGCCGGCACCAACCGGGCCGACATGCCCCCAGCCCTTGCCGTTATTCGATGCCAAAGTGGTTAACGCCGGTGAAATCAACTCAATCGCCTCATCAGCACCGCCAATCATCAGAGAATAACCATTCTGCAAACCCCAAACGCCACCGGATGTACCACAGTCGGCAAACAGCACCCCCTGTTCGGCCAGCTCTTCTCCCCGACGTTGCCCTTCCTTGTAACTCGAGTTGCCACCGTCAATAATTAAATCACCTTTCTCAATACCGGCTTCCTGTAAAGCTGCTATGGTCGAATCAACAAACTGGTGCGGTACCATCACCCAGATTACACGCGGGCCCGGCAGTTGCGCTATAACATCCTGCAAGCCCGAGGCAGCACTAACCGATTCAAATTCGGCGGCCAATGCAACACCCGGAGCTGCATCAACATCATAGGCCACAACATCGTGCCCTCCTCCGGCCAGCCGTTTTACCATGTTGCCGCCCATTCGTCCCAATCCGATCATTGCCAGTTTCATTCTTTCCTCCATGTGTTATTTTGTAAAAAATATCAACCCTTTGCACCGGAATCACCAGTCATCAATTCACTGGCTTCGACAATCACATTATAGCGTTCACGTGCCACTTTCATCATGCGCTCGGCAAACTGAGGCCTGTCCATTAACACCTTACAAAAATCACGCTTATCCAATGTATACACAGCGCAATATGTCAGGGCTCGCACCGTTGCCTGTCTTTTGTTAGTCAGCAACAGGCTCAACTCACCGAATACCTGACCATCACCAAACTCGGTTTTCAGCCGACCATTGCGATCTATTACTTCGACCCTGCCCTGCTCGAGGATAAACAGCTCTCCACCCGAGGTTCCATAACGCACGATCTCATCGCCGGCATCATACACCTTCGGTTTGAGCATCATGGCAAAGGCGTTTAGCATGGTCTGGCCGCTGCCTTCAAACATTGGCACACGCTCCAGCACCTGTTGCGGCGAGCGGGCAAGCCAGCGCCTGTGTCCCGGCGACAGCAGATCAAATGCTGCCTTCGGCCCCCATGAGCCAAACGGATAGTTGGGGAAGTCATCAGCCTTCCCTGAGCCCCAGACATCCATGATTGGTTGCACAATCGACCAGGATGTCTCGACCAGATCAGAGCGGGAAAACAGAGAAGCATCGCCATGCATGCAATCGTGCAACATAGTTTCATAACCAGTTCCCGGTTGATTTTCAAAGGCTTCATCATACTCGAAATGCATCATCACTTTTCGCATATGCATTGATGTTCCCGGCCTCTTGGCCAGGAATCGTAGTTCGATACCTTCATTGGGCTGGATATGAAAAATAAGCTGATTGGCTTCCAGCTGGTCAACTGCGGGTGTCCCGCGAAAGGTGAATTCCGGAGCGCGACGGAACTGCACAACGATCTCGGTGGACTTTACTTTCAAACCTTTGCCGGAACGCAGAAAAACCGGAACCCCATGCCAGCGCCAGTTATCAATTCGCAGCTTCAGAGCTGCATAGGTTTCTGTATTGGAATCCGGGTCCACCATATGTTCCTGCCGATATGCCCTGGCCGGCGATCCATCCTGCTCCAGACCATCGGCATACTGGCCGCGCACCGCGTTCTCCTGTACCTCGCCCTGCTTCATAATTCGCACTGCACTAAGCAGTTTATATTTCTCATTGCGAATAGCCTCGGACTCAAAAGAAACAGGTGGCTCCATGCACAGATAGGCCATCATCTGAAACAGATGATTCTGTATCATATCCCTAATCACGCCGGACTTGTCATAATAACCGCCGCGCCACTCCACACCGACCTTTTCAGTAGCGGTAATCTGGATATGATCAATGTGGGTGCGGTTCCACAAAGGTTCAAACATGCCATTGGCAAAACGAAAGGCGAGCAGATTCTGAACTGTTTCCTTGCCCAGATAATGGTCGATGCGATAAACCTGACTTTCTTTCCAGCAAGACAAGATTCCCCGGTTGAGGATCTGTGCAGACTCAAGACTTGTTCCAAACGGTTTCTCAATAATCACGCGCCGCCAGCCACACTTTTCCCCATTCAGTCCTGCTGTTTTAAGACCGGTCGAAATCAGGCCAAATACAGCGGGCGGTGTAGCCATGTAAAACAGAATATTACCTCCTGTATCACACTGATTATCAATCATCTTAAGAGTAGATTTCAGTTGTTCGAAAGCATCCTTATCATCAAAGCGACCCTTCAAATAGTGAATTCTGTCGCAAAAATCTGTCCAGGTAGTTTCGTCAAACTGCTCCCGTCGGGAATAGTTGCGAACATCAGCAC
>JBHHTY010000028.1:0-15132 GCA_046753565.1 Mariprofundus sp. | reverse complement strand
ACGATGAGATGGTTGGGCGTATTTTGCAAAACCAGCCAGAAACTGACGGGAAAAACAGCCGATACACAGAAACTGGCATAGGCCATGACCATTGCCGACAGCGATTGCAATGCGCCGATGGTGACGCCGCCCAGCACGAAAAGCCCCAGAATCTGGTATTCAATAGGAACCTGAGGTATCAATACGACACCGGCAGCACCCCAGGCCAGGCCGGCTCCAAACGAGCCAGCCAGAAAGTAATGATACCATCGGCGCATTTCCGAACTTTCCGGATGCATGTTTTTGAAACTGAAACTCAATATGAGGCGGGCAAGGTTGACGATAACGAAAGCGATGCTCCAAACGATCAGGGAATCTTCAGTGGTCTGGCCTGCCAGCGCAGCAACAAAAATAAGCGCAACAAGCAGGGATGCCAGCAGGGCTGAAGGCAGCTGTGAATAGAGCATTTTGACAAGCTCATCGTATACTCGTCCCTGCACCGATGGCATGGCTGCTACCTCCTATGGAAAAATTACATGACCGGAGACAAATGCCTGCAAACACAGTCTATGAAATCAATGCTCCGATCCTGTTTTTCTCCGGATTCAGGCAATAAGGTTTCTCCGCTTGCCGTCACTTTATACTGTCACCGGAAAAATGACAGATTCTCGGATGATAACATTTATTCTACATCGCGATAACTGTCGCGGACGGTCAGGAATTCATCCAGATGATCGAAGAAAATATCGACCAGCTTCGGATCGAAATGTTCTCCCCGTTCTTCCCGGATCAGGGTGAAAATTTTGTCATCATTCCATGCTTTTTTATAACAGCGGTCGCTGCCGAGGGCATCGAAAACATCGGCAATGGCAGTGATGCGGCCGTAAATATGGGTTTCCTCACCCTTCAACCCCTGAGGGTATCCTGTACCATTCCATTTTTCATGATGTTCATAGGCCAGCGTCGCGGCTGCTTTCAGGATAGGTCTGCTGGAGTGTTTCAACATTTCATAACCCAGTTCGGCGTGTTTTTTCATGTGCTCGAACTCTTCCGGAGTCAGCCGGCCCGGTTTGTTGAGGATGTTATCCGGAATACCAACCTTGCCGATGTCGTGCATGGGTGATGCCATCTTGATCAGGTTTGCTTCTTCTTCCGGCAAACCATAATGCAGGGCAAAAATACGTGAGTATTCAGCCACCCGCTTGACGTGATTTCCCGTTTCTTTGGAGCGAGTTTCACCAATCGATCCCATGGTGAAGACAACCTCTTTCTGGGTGTCTTCGATTTCCATGTTCAGGGACTGGATCTCTGCGGTGCGTTCCGTCACTTTCTGTTCAAGAACGCGATTCTGGTCATACAGTGCCAGCTGGGTCTGTACGCGGGCTTGAACAACCGGCGGACTGACCGGCTTGGTAATATAATCCACGGCGCCCAGTTCAAAGCCCTGTGTTTCATCTTCGACTTCGCCCTTGGCCGTCACAAAAATGACCGGGATGGATCGGGTGCGTGAGTCCGCTTTCAGGCGCCGGCATACCTCATAACCATCCATATCGGGCATCATGATATCCAGCAAAATCAGATCCGGCGGAGCATTAAAGGCGCTTTTCAATGCTTTTTCCCCATGGATTGCAGCTTTAATCTTGTATGTATCCGAGAGTATGCCTTTGAGAACATCAATGTTTTCAGGCGCATCATCCACGATCAGGATGGTTTGCTTGGCGGTCAAATCACTCATGTATTATTCTCCAGCTGTTGTTTACAGTGTTTGGGATGATAAAATGATAAAAACAGGAAGCAGCATACAGTAATGCTTCGATCTGGCGATAATTTTTTTGTTCTTGCAGGAATTGACCAGTGTGCTGACAGTTAGCCTGTGATCATTCGTGCAGGCGGTGTGTCAGAAAAGTGATATGCATGTTTCGGTGGATGACAAAATGAGAATATCTGGAACTGGACTAGAGATTTTACACCTTCCAATGACAACAATGCAGAAAGGAATGAACCATGAACAAGATGATTGACGTATTTATCAGACAGGAATCATCCGGCGGTATCCTGTTGATATGCTCAACGCTGCTGGCATTGCTGTTGAGCAATACGCTGATGTCGCCGTTGTATGATTCGTTTTTGCATATTCCCGTGGCCATTCGGGTGGGGACATTGCAACTCGACGGTTCACTGTATCATCTTGTGAATGATTTTCTCATGGCATTTTTCTTTCTGTTGATAGGCCTTGAGGTGAAACGGGAGTTTCTGGAAGGGGAATTGTCATCCCTGCGTCAGATTGCATTGCCGGGGATTGCCGCTGTGGGCGGGATGCTTGTGCCTGCGGCGATGTATTTTTCACTGAATTATAACGATGCCATGGCCGTCAATGGCTGGGCCATCCCGACAGCTACGGATATTGCCTTTGCACTGGGGGTTTTGTCCCTGTTGGGAAACCGGGTTCCTGCTTCTCTTAAAATCTTCCTGATGGCTCTGGCCATTATGGATGACCTGGGTGCTATTACCATTATTACCCTGTTTTATACATCGGAATTATATATTCCCGCCGTGATGGTTGCCGTGATAGCTATTGCGGTTCTGGTCGGTCTTAATCGCTTCGGTGTTTCGAGGCAGGCTGCCTATTTTATTGTCGGGGCTGTACTGTGGGCCAGTGTGCTTGAATCGGGGGTGCATGCGACTCTGGCCGGCGTGATTATTGCCTTTGCCATTCCGCTGAGTGTGAAAAACAAACATAATCAGACTGTTTCTCCGGCCAGAAATATCGAAAAAAGTCTTCACTTCTGGGTGACATTTCTCATTTTGCCATTGTTTGCCTTTGTGAATGCAGGGGTCAATTTTTCCGGAATATCATTGCAGGAAATGTCAGGCTCTGTACCGACTGGTATTATCATCGGCTTGTTTATCGGAAAACAGCTGGGGGTTTTCGGATTCAGCTGGATGGCCATCAAATTCGGGGTGGCATCATTGCCGGCCAACAGCAACTGGATGCAGTTCTATGGCGTTTCCATCCTGACCGGAATCGGTTTTACCATGAGCCTGTTCATCGGCTCCCTGGCCTTTGAGGACGAGTCGCTGTTTCACTATACAGACAAGCTGGCTATTCTTGCCGGGTCCTTTATGTCTGCTTTTGCCGGTTACGCAGTGTTGAGGCTGGCCCGCAACAGCTCCTGAAGGCATGTCGGTTTTACCCATGGCCTGCACGGAAATGCTGAATTGATCAGTACTTTCTTAAATGACCTGGCCGGTTTATCCGGTGATGACCTCAAAGCAGCGCGGACACAGTTCATGGTGAAGCTCATGTGCAGGTTCAGCAGCGCGGGCATTTGATTCCCTCTGCCGGCCTGATTGAAATTGCAGCGCCGGATTCTACTTTCGCCGCCATCAACAGTTGTTCCCAGCTTTCTCCAAGCTTGTCGGCAAAAGCGTGGTCCAGATCAGGCACGGTTAATGTCGCAGCTATGGAAGATCCGATGATTTTATCCTTTTTAGCCTGATCGAAGGCCGCATGAACCTGTTCGCGCAGGGCGAAGAATGCTTCCCATGCCGCTTCGTCAATGCTGATATCTGCGACAGGGTGGAAATGGTGCAGGTGAATACTTTGACTGTCGGTTCCCGGCAGGTGTTCCCATGCTTCTTCAGCCGAAAACGGTACAATCGGTGCAATCAGGCGAAGCAGATTATCGGCCAGATCATACAGGGTGGCACGCGCCGAGGCGCGACGTTTTGAGTCCGCGCCATCGCAATATAGACGATCCTTGATGACATCCAGATAAAAGCCACCCAGTTCGACAACGCAGAAAACATGCACTTCCTGATGGACGCGGTGGAACTGATACTGCTCATAGGCTTCATATATCTGATGCGTGACCTGAGACAGACGATGCATGGCCCATTGATCCAGGGGGTTACGATCCTGTACAGGCACATGATCGCGATCCGGATCATAACCATCCAGATTGCCCAGCATAAACCGCACGGTGTTGCGGATGCGGCGATAGGCTTCTGCCAGCTGTTTGACAATATCATCGGAGATGCGGATATCGGCTGAATAATCGGATGAAGCAATCCACATGCGCAAGATATCCGCACCCATTTGCTGAATGATCTTCTGCGGTGCAATCACATTGCCGCGCGATTTGGACATTTTGTTGCCGTTTTTATCCACCACAAAACCGTGCGTCAACACACCCTTGAACGGTGCTTCGCCGCGCGTACCCACGCTTTCGAGCAGGGAGGATTGAAACCAGCCGCGATGCTGATCGGAACCTTCCAGATAGAGGTCGGCAGGGCTGTGAAGATCATTGCGCGGCTCCAGAACACAGGCGTGGGTGCTGCCTGAATCGAACCAGACATCCAGAATATCGGTTTCTTTTGCAAAATCGGAGCCGCCGCAATCGGGGCAGGTGGCATCTTCCGGCAGGAAATCGGCCACGTCTTTGGCAAACCAGACATCGGCACCGGCCTGTTCCACCTGTCGGGCAATGTTTTCAATGACTTCCGGCGTGGTGACTTTATGTGAACCGCATGCGCAGCGAATAGCGGTAATCGGTACGCCCCAGTTGCGCTGGCGTGAGACACACCAGTCCGGACGTTGTTCGACCATGGTGCGGATGCGGTTTTCACCCCATGCCGGAATCCATTCAGTTTTCCTGATTTCTGCCAAAGCCTTGTCGCGCAGGCCATTTTGATCCATGGAAATAAACCATTGCGGCGTGGCGCGGAAGATCAGTGGTTTATGGCAACGCCAGCAATGCGGATAGGAGTGTTTGATTTCCGAAGTTTCGAGCAATGCGCCGCAGCTTTGCAGGTGCTCAACCATGATGGCATTGGCCTGATAGACATGTCGGCCTTCAACCACCGGAGTGCCTTCAATAAACACACCGGTATCGCCGACCGGATTGAAGGCTTTCAGGCCGTATTTCATGCCGATTTCGTAATCTTCCTGGCCATGGCCGGGCGCGGTATGTACGGAACCTGTCCCGGCATCCAGCGTGACATGATCGCCGACCAGAACCGGTGCATCCTGATCCAGATAAGGATGACGGAAACGGCGGTTGTCGAGATCCGAACCGGAAAATGTGGCGACCACATCGCCTTCTCCGCCAATCGCAGCCAGCACATCAGTGCGCAGATCTTCAGCCAGAATCAGAATTTCGCCGACACTGAGATTGGTATTGTCGCCGATATCGGTGATTTTTACGGCGGAGTATTCAATGGCCGGGCCGACCGAAACAGCCAGATTGGCCGGAATCGTCCACGGTGTGGTGGTCCAGATAACAATGGAAATGTCACCGCTTAATTCGGGTGAGATGTCGCTCAAATCTTCACCGGCGGCGAATTTCACATAAATGGAATGGGATGTATGATCATCGTATTCCACTTCCGCCTCGGCCAGTGCGGTGGCACAGGAAACACACCAGTGTACCGGTTTGGCCCCTTTATACAAACCACCATTGGCAAGAAACTTGCCTATTTCACGCACTGTATTGGCCTCGAACTGATAATCCATGGTGACATAGGGGTGATCCCAGTCGCCGGTGATGCCGAGGCGTTTGAACTCTTCACGCTGCACGTCGATCTGGCCTTTGGCATAGTCGCGGCATGCAGTGCGAAATTCGGAATCGCTGATATCTTCTTTTTTGCGTTTCTTCTTTTTGAATTTCTCTTCGACTTTCAGTTCGATGGGCAGGCCGTGGCAGTCCCAGCCGGGCACATAGGGTGCATCAAAGCCCATCATGGTGCGCGAACGAATGACAATGTCCTTGAGTACCTTGTTGACAGCATGGCCGATATGGATGCTGCCGTTGGCATAGGGCGGGCCATCATGCAGGATGAATTTCGGAGCATCCTTGCGCGCCTCGCGAATCTGCGCATAAAGGTTGCTGTTTTCCCATTGTGCCAGCCGTTTCGGCTCGTTGTTCGGCAGGTTGCCGCGCATAGGGAAATCGGTTTTCGGCAGAAAAACGGTCGGCCGATAATCGAATGTATCTGTTGTTTGTTTGTCGTTACCCACAGGAATGCTCCACTCGCTTATTCAGTCCGGCATCCGATTCAAGGTCGGTTGCCGGATTCAAAGGCCGCGGATCATATGCAAATCCATTGCTTTTGTCTCAGGTGAAATAATGATGTCATTTTGCTTCAGTTCATTGTTATTGTTCTGATAGTTGTCGAAGCTGTTGCGGCAAGGTACGGTTTTGATGTGATAAAGATGGTAATGGATGCTGCTTTTATCAGGAGGGGTAGTTGCTATGAAGGCACTTAATAATCTTACGATTAGTCAGAGGTTGCTCATTCCGAGTGCCATTGTGGTGGTGGGTTTTATCGCCATCACGTGGGTTTACGAGTATGGCGAGAGTCTCCGGCAGGAGGTTGCCGACAGGCAGCAGCGGGCCGCTGATTTTTATAATGCCACTGTTGAGCTGGATGTGCTGGCTCTGCGGGCGGTCAATGACGAAAAAGATTTCCTGATGCGTAATGATATGGTCTATATCGACAAGCACAAAAAAACCATGGCTGAGATTTATGGGCGTGTCCGCCTTCTCGAAGATCTTGCTCCTGATTCGACGATGGGATCGCATGTGCAAACCATCAAAAACAGTTTCCATCAATATGAAGACATCATCAACCGTATGGTGAAGAGCAAGGTTGCTTTGGGTCTGAATGAAAAGCTGGGGTTACTGGGCGGATTGCGAGAGGCTATTCATGAAGTGGAACGTGTGCTGGCCAAACAGAATGAAATCACACTCAGCCACTCCATGTTGATGATGCGACGCCACGAAAAGGATTTCCTTGCGCGCTTGAAAGATAAATATGTGAAGCAGATGGCGGAGGAGCAGGCGCGTTTTGCAGCGTTGCTGTCGCAGTCGTCAATGTCGAAAGCCCAGAAAGCAGGCATTCAGGAGAAAGTTGATTTCTATAATCGTTCTTTTCTTGCTCTGGTCGCAGGCCAGAAAGAGGTGCAAAAGGATATTGCTGAAACAGACAAGGTGGTTTCCGGTCTTGTGCCTATGCTGAGAATGCTGATGAGCAGTTCGAAGAAGATTCTCAGAGACACGCAGGAGCAGCTTGCAGAGGATATTTCCCGGATTCAGGGGATTTTCTATACCGCGTTGATTCTGATCGGTTTTGTGGTTGTGATGATGCTGTCCTTCCTGTCCAGAAATATTACAGGTGCCTTGGCGCAATTGATTGAGAGGATGGATGATCTGGCGAAGGGGGGCGGCGATTTATCACGCCGGCTTACTGTTTCCGGCAAGGATGAGACAGCGCAATTGGCCGATTTGGTGAATCGTCTGATGGAGAATATGTCGGTGCTGATTGGCAAGGTGCAACATTCCGGTATTCAGGTGGCCAGTTCCGTGACTGAAATTGCAGCTTCAGCCAAAGAGCTGGAAGCGACTGCGACCGAGCATGCCGCAACCACCAATCAGGTGGCAGCCTCGGTGAAAGAAATCTCGGCCACATCCATGCAACTGGGGCAGACAACAGAGGAGGTAGCGCATCTTGCCCAGAGTACTGCCGCCTCAGCTGCCGATGGGCAAAAAATGCTGGCCAGCCTGGATGCAACCATGAATCGGGTCGCTGAAGTATCCAATAGTATCAGCAACAAATTGGCTGTGCTGAATGAAAAAGCCAGCAATATCGGTGATATGGTGACAACGATCAACAAGGTGGCTGATCAGACCAATTTATTATCACTGAATGCCTCAATTGAAGCTGAAAAGGCCGGGGAATATGGGCGAGGCTTTGCTGTGGTTGCGACAGAGATCCGGCGCTTGGCGGATCAGACTGCGGTGGCCACCTACGATATTGAACAGATGGTGGTTGAGGTTCAGACGGCAGTGACGGCCGGTGTGATGAGTATGGATAAGTTCTCCGAGGAAATTCAAAGCAGTGTTGTCGAGGCCAAGCAGGCAGGGACGCAGCTGGAGCATATTATCGGACAGGTACAATCGCTGGCACCGCACATTGAGTCGGTCAATGAAGGTTTGCAGGTACAGGTTTCAGGGGCGACACAAATTGATGAGGCGATGGTCAGTCTCAGTGAGGCAGCCCAGCAAACAGCCGAGTTTGCACGGCAGTCCAACAATGCCATTGCAGAATTGAATGAAGCAGCGCGAGCATTGCAGGAAGGCGCTGCCATTTTCAAGGTTCAGGTATCCTGAGTATTTTCGCTAACCTGCGCATGGTCTGATGCTACTGCTCTGTTTTTCGCTGGGAGATGAGCGTTTCGCCATGGATGCATCCATGGTTCAGGAGGTTGTGCCGAGGGTGCAGCTGAAGAAACTCCCTGAAACACCGGCCTGGGTTGCCGGTGTGATTTGCTATCACGGCCAGGCTGTGCCGGTCATTGATTTGTGCGCTTTGCATATCCACAGAAATGCCAGTGATTATTTGAGCACACGCATGATTCTGGTGCATTTTATTGCTTCCGATCAAACAGAGCATTTGCTTGGGCTGTTGGCTGAAAAAGTGATCGAGACCGGCAGGTTCGAGCAGAAAGATATTCAGCCAACCGGGGTGGAAACCCCGAATGCTCTGGATCTCGGTGGCATCATCCATGATCGCAAGGGGATGTTGCAGTGGGTGGATGTTGATAAATTGCTACCGGAACCGGTTCAGGACTTGCTGTTTCAGCATCAACAGGGTGAATCATCGTGAGTATGCAAAATATTGTTGCCCTGTTGCGTCAAACGATCGGGCTGGATGCGGCGGCGGTGGGTAATTCTGTCCAGCAGTCGATCAGGCAACGCATGCAAAAAACCGGTATAGCAGATGAACACGTTTTTTTGAGGGTATTACAGGACTGCCCGGAGGAGATGGCAGCACTGGTTGAAGATGTGGCGGTTCCGGAGACCTGGTTTTTCCGTTACAGGGAAGCATTTCAACTGATGCAGAAGCATCTTTCGGCTATATCCGGAGGGCGCGTGCTGCGGTTGTTGAGTATGCCCTGTTCCACTGGAGAGGAACCGTATTCGATGGCGATGACATTGCTGGACATGGGGCTGCCGCCACAGGCATTTCATATTGATGCAGTGGATATCAGTCGTTTGCATTTGAGCAGTGCCAGACGGGCGATATACCGGGCATCATCTTTCCGGGGTATAAAAGACCCGGATTTTCGACAGCGTTATTTTCATCAGACAGATGCAGGCTATGTTTTATCATCCCGGGTGCGTGATTGCGTGAGTTTTCATCAGGGTAATATTCTTGATCATGAGCGGTTGGAAAAGATGGGGACATACGATGTCATCTGTTGCCGCAATGTGTTGATTTATCTGGATGATGAACACCGGAAACGAACCGTATCCTTGCTGGCGAAAATGCTCCGGGATGACGGCATTCTTTTTGTCGGACACGCGGAAACCGGCCTGATCTGGCAGGAGCTGTTCCATAGCATTGCCGCTCCGATGGCATTTGCATTTTGTCGGGATCGGCAAGAAGGGGATGCCCTTTCTCTATCCTGTCGTTTGTCTGCGACCTCTGGCAGGTCGCGCAGGGTACAAAAAAAGGAAATGCTGCAGCCGAAACCAGGCAAGGTGGATTTTGCAGTTCCTGAAGCCCCAAAGCCTGCTTCGAACCATGAACCAGAACCGAGTCTGGAATTGGCCTCCAGACTGGCGGATCAGGGCAAGCTGGAAGAAGCGCGACAGCAATGTGAAACCTGTTTGCAGCAACAGGGTGCATCAGCAGAGTTATGGTTCCTGCTTGGCTTGATCAGTGATATTCAGGAACGGCATCAGGATGCGGAGGCGGCTTTTCGAAAGGTGCTGTATCTGGATCCGGAACATCAGGAGGCATTGACACATCTGGCTTTTTTATTGGATAAACGGGGGAATTCGCGTGCAGCACAGCATTTGCGTGACCGGTTTCAGCGGCTCCATGATCGTCAGCAGGCAGGCAAGTGATGCGTCAATGTGATAACAGCCATCCCGACACCCCTGCCAGTTGCTGGAAGCAGATTGGTGTGTGGGGTGATAAAAGCTGCCCGGAACTGGCGCAATGTTTACACTGTTATCACTGTGATGTGTATGTGCATGCCGGGCGTCGGCTTTTTGACCGAAAACCACCGGATGATTATGTCCGCGCCTGGAAAGAACAGTTAGCCAGTCCAAAAGAGGAACGTCTATCCGGTTGCATTTCAGTGCTGGTTTTTCGCGTCGGGCAGGAGTGGTTTGCCATGAGGGCCGGGCTGGTGAATGAAGTGCTGGAATTGCACCCTGTACACAGTATTCCACATCATCAAACTGGAATATTGCGTGGCCTGATCAATGTGCATGGTGAATTGCAGTTATGTGTGTCGATAGAAAAGTTTCTTGCCGTTGAACTGGATGACAGTATCGGCCAGGAACATGACAGCAAGGTGATGCCGCGCATGCTGCTGGTTTCGAATGGTGCTGAGTCGCTGGCCTTTGAGGTGAGCGAAGTAGCCTGTGTTTACGCTTGTCATCCCGATTTGCTGGAAGATGTTCCGACGACGTTGCCTCGGGAACGGGTTCCGCTTCTGAAAGGACTGCTGCACTGGCAGCAGCATCATGTTGCCGTCTTGAATGGAAATATGCTGTTAGAAAAACTGCTGGAGAAGATTCGGTGAGCGATGATTTAAGCGGTTTCTCCATGCAGGACCTGTTTCGGATCGAGACGGAAAATCAGGTTGCGCTGTTGACTGAGGGATTGTTGGAACTCGAGCGCGATTCGCAAGCTGCAGATGTGCTCGAATCATTGATGCGTGCTGCTCATTCCATCAAGGGGGCAGCGCGCATTATCAATCTGGATGCGGCGGTGCGTGTTGCCCATCAAATGGAGGACTGTTTTGTTGCCGCCCAGGCCGGGAAGATTGTGCTTGGCGGTGCAGCTATCGATATTCTGCTGCGAGGTATCGATATGCTCAGTTGTATATCCAATATTCAGGAAGCGGAATCGGAGCAGTGGTTTTCGGAGCATGAAGCCGAAATTGATGCCCTTGTCGGGGATCTCGCTGGTGTATTAACCTCTGCAGTGAGAGATAAAGCTTCGAACAGCAATGCTCCTGATGGTAAAGAGGGAAATTCTCCGCAGCCAATACGCGAACCGGTAGCAGGTGAACGGCAGCTTGCAGAAAAAGCAGGTGATACGGACGAGGGACATAAACAGGAGGCGACCGACCGGGTACTGCGTCTGAGTTCCGAACATCTCGATCGTATGCTGGCTCTGGCCAGTGAAATGCAGGTGGCATGGCGTTGGCTTGAGCCTTTTGCCGACTCCATGTTGCATCTGAAACGGCATCTGGTGGATATCGAACGGATGCTTGGCGATGTCGATGCATCCCTGCATGAAAACCGGGTGGGAGCAGGCCGGGCTGATCATTTGAAGGATATCCAGCTCAAGGTGAAACGTTGCCATGAAACAGTGGCAGAGCAGCAGAGTGAACTGGATTCGCACAGTATCACGGTATCTGCGCTGTCGCACCGCTTATACCATCAAACGGTGGAGGCCCGTATGCGACCGTTTTCCGATGGCGTGCCGGGGCTCAAGCGCATGGTGCGCGATTTGGCACGGGATCTGGGCAAGCAGGCACGGCTGGAAATCGACGGCCTGGATACGATGGTCGATCGGGATATTCTCGAAAAAATCAAGGCACCGCTGGATCATCTGATTCGCAATGCTGTGGATCACGGGATCGAGGCACCTGAAGAGCGTGAAAGCTGCGGCAAGCCTGAAGAAGGCGTGGTGCATGTTGAAGCCAGGCATCAGTCGGGCATGTTGCAGATTGCTGTTACGGATGACGGGCGCGGCCTGGATCTTGATAGCTTGCGGCAGAAAGTGGTGCGGCGTGAACTGGCCAGTAAGGAAATGGTGGCGCGGATGGCTGAAGCCGAATTGATGGCTTTTCTGTTTCTGCCCAAGTTTTCGATGAAGGACAGTGTGACAGAAATATCCGGACGCGGGGTTGGTCTGGATGTGGTTGCCAATATGGTAAGGGATGTGCGAGGCACGATTCACAGCAGTGTCTGTCCGGCTGGAGGCATGCGATTTGAACTGCGGTTGCCTATTACGCTTTCGGTGATTCGTGCATTGCTGGTGGATATTTGTGCGGAACCTTATGCGTTTCCTCTGGTGCATGTTGAGCGTACGCTGAAATGCAAGGCGGATGACATTGAATATCTTGAAGGGCGTCAGTATATCAATCTGGATGGCCAGCCGGTTGGTTTGATTTCGGCCAGAGATGTATTCCAATTACCATTGGCAGAACAAGCTGTGAATGATGAAATTCCGGTTGTGGTTCTGGGGCCACCGGAATCGCGTTACGGCTTGATTGTGGATCGTTTTCTTGGTGAGTATGAGCTGGTGGAAAAGGTATTGCATGCTCGCCTGGGCAAGGTGCAGGATATCAGTTCAGCTGCTGTGATGGATGATGGAACACCGCTGTTGATTTTTGATGTGAATGATCTTCTGCATTCCATTGCCAAACTGATTGATGTTGGAAAACTGGGGCGTGCCAGGCGGCAGGGCAGGGCTTTGCAAAGCGATGTGAACAAACGTATTCTGGTTGTGGATGATTCCATTACCGTGCGCGAGGTCGAGCGAAAACTGCTTGTTGCACGCGGTTACGAGGTGGATGTAGCGGTAGATGGCGTCGATGGTCTGAACACGATCCATAGTGCCCGTTATGATTTATTAATCAGCGATGTGGACATGCCGAGAATGGATGGTATCGAGCTGGTTCGGCAGGTGAAAAGCGAAAGCAGGTTCAGGGATTTGCCGGTGGTGATTGTTTCCTATAAAGAAAGCGATGAGGATCGTATGCGTGGTCTGGAGGCGGGGGCCGATGCCTATTTGACCAAGGGCAGTTTCCATGATGAAACACTGATCAATACCGTGGTTGATTTGATTGGTGAGGCGAATTAGGAGATGCCGGAGAATATGAAAATCGGAATCGTCAACGATATGGCAATGGCCCTTGAGTCGCTGCGCCGGAATGTTTCCGCTACGTCCGGTTATGAGGTGGCATGGCTGGCCAACAGTGGTGAAGAAGCCATTCGGAAATGTAGCGAGGATAAGCCCGATCTGATTCTGATGGATATGGTGATGCCGGATATGAATGGAGCTGAAGCCACGCGACAGATTATGCAGCAAAACCCCTGCCCGATTCTGGTGGTGACCGCTTCAGTGAAAAACAATCAGGCGCTGGCTTTCGATGCACTCAGTGCCGGAGCCATTGATGTGGTATGTATTCCCACGCAGGCCAATACCGATTCCTCCGAGAATCAGAGGTTTTGGAAAAAAATCAGGAATATCGGCCAGCTTACAGGTGGCGGCATACCGACGGCACACAGGTCGCAGTCCATCAACAACGCGAATATCAGGAGTGATACCTTGATTGCCATTGGTGCATCCACAGGCGGGCCAAGGGCTGTCACCGGAGTATTGTCGGTATTGCCGGAAGATATGTCTGCAGCAGTGGTGGTTGTCATGCATGTTGATCAACAGTTTGCACGGGGGATGGGGCAATGGATGGATGGTTTGTCAAAATTGCCGGTGCGACTTGTTGCCGAGGGTGAACGGCCCAAGCCGGGCGAAGTTCTGCTCGCCGCCAGTAATGATCATCTGATGATGAACGAGGATCAAACCTTGTATTATAGTCCTGATCCGGTGGATTATCCTTATCGACCATCGATCGATGCCTTTTTTTCCAGTGTTGAACGACATTGGCATGGCAAGGCTATCGGAGTGTTATTAACCGGTATGGGCCGCGACGGAGCCAGGGGATTGAAGGCCATGCATCAGCATGGCTGGTGGACCATCGCACAGGATGAAAAAAGCTCTGCAATTTATGGCATGCCCAGGGCGGCAGCGGAAATCGGAGCCGCCAGTACCATACTGGCACTGGATCAAATCGGGCCCGAACTGATCAGGAAGACCGGACGATGCAAGGCGGAGGGGAAATGATGAACAATAATTTTTCAGATGTGGAAATGAACCTTCCACCGCATCCGGTCATGGTTGTGCTGGTCGATGACCAGCCCATGGTAGCCGAATCGATCCGGCGCATGCTGCAGGATGAGCATGATATCGATTTGCACTATTGCATGCATGCCGAGAAAGCACGGGATGTGGTCAGGGAAATCCAGCCCACCCTGATTTTGCAGGATCTGATCATGCCGCATACCGACGGGCTGGATCTATTGCGGGATTACCGGGCCTGTAAAACAAGCTGTGATGTTCCGGTGGTGGTGCTTTCCTCCAAGGAGGAACCTGAGATAAAAGCCAGGGCGTTTGCGTTGGGTGCCAATGATTATATGATTAAATTGCCGGACAAGGTGGAACTGGTTGCCCGCATCCGTTATCACTCCCAATGGTATATCAACAAGCTTCAGCGGGATGATGCCTTCCGCTCTCTGCAAGCCAGTCAGCGGCGGCTGGAAGAACTCAATCTCAGCCTGTGTCAGATGACCCGAAAGGACGCTTTAACGGGAATTATCAATCGCGGGCGATTCAATGAAATCATTGCGGATGAATGGCAGCGGGTGAAACGAGAGAAACAGCATTTGTCCCTGATCATGATCGATATCGATTTTTTCAAGGCATACAATGATCATTTCGGGCATCTGGGCGGTGATGAATGTCTGAAAAAGGTGGCGGAAATACTTCGCTCCACCTTACAGCGGCCGTCCGATATCGTGGCCCGTTACGGGGGAGAAGAATTTGTCGTATTGCTGCCCAATACTGCGCGGGCCGGAGCAGCGAAGGTGGCTGAAGAATTGCATAGCAATATTACGGCTGCATCGCTAAGTCATCCGAAATCCGGTGTGGCGGAATATATTACCATCAGTCTGGGGGTGGCCGAAACGGAGCCTTCGGATGGTTGTTCTCCCGAGCATCTGATCAAGGCGGCAGATGATGCGCTGTATCGGGCCAAACAGGAAGGGCGCAACCGTATTGTAGTACAGCAGCATATGCATTCATCTGAAGAGAAGGAGGCATAATAGTGGCAGAAACATCCACGACAAATCCGGTTGTCGATGCACCTGCAGTCAGACGCATCCTGCTGGTGGATGATCAGGAAATTATCCATGAGGCATTGCGTCGCATGCTGGCTGATGCCGGTGATCTCGAATTGCATTGTTGCAGTGAGGGCGGGGAGGCTTTGCGGGTTGCCAGTGAATT
>JBHHTY010000027.1:0-15165 GCA_046753565.1 Mariprofundus sp. | reverse complement strand
TTGCGCGTTTCCGAAGTCGTGGGCCTGAATCTGGATGATGTGGATTTGCAGCTGTTTGAATTACGTGTGTTCGGAAAGGGGCGCAAGGAACGTGTGGTACCATTGCCGGAGGGGGCTGTGCAATATCTGCAATATTATCTGGCAGAACGCGGGTCTGGCGATGAAGAACAGGCGGTTTTTCTCAACCAGCGCGGGCATCGATTGTCCGTGCGCAGTGTACAGCGCATGCTTAAGGATCGTGCTCTGCAAACGGGTGCCGATGTGTCGGTGACACCGCACCGCCTGCGTCATTCATTTGCGACCCATTTACTGGCTGGCGGCGTTGATTTGAGGGCTATTCAGGATTTGCTCGGCCATGCTTCGCTGGCGACGACCGAGCGCTACACACATCTGGATATTGCCAAACTCACAGAGGTATATGATGAAGCGCATCCGCGAGCCAAAAAGAAAAGTGGATAAATGGCATAAAGTCCATATGCTTGATGATGTGTTATAGGAAGTGCTGATTCGGGCGGGCCATTCATGGCCTGTACGGAAATACTGAATCCATCTGCATTTCCACAGGGAGTGGGTATGGGGAAGGGGAATTCAGGACCTCAGCCGGCATTGATTATTGGCGCCGGGCGCGGCGGTCTGGCATTTATGGAATGGTTTGCGAACGAGGAATTGTTCCGTCTGGTCGGTGTTGCCGACAATAATCCGAATGCGCAGGCCTTTGAGCTGGCCAGAGAGCTGAATGTCCCCATTTTCCACAATGCCGAAGATGCTTTGGATGCCTGCAAACCGTGCACGGTATTCAATTTGACACATAATGAAGGCATTTCAGATTTGGCTGCGGATGCGGTGGGAGCCAGCAGTGTGATCGGTGGTCTGGAGGCCAGACTGATATGGGAAATGGTCACGCAGTTAAAGGAAGCGCACGATAAGGTAAAAAAGCTGGCACATTATGATTTTGTGACAAAACTACCGAACAGAATTCTGTTTTTTGACCATCTTGATAAAAGCATATCCCACGCCAAACGGTACCAGCAAAAACTGGCTGTGCTGTTCCTGGATCTGGATGGATTCAAAAGCGTGAATGATACGCTAGGTCATCTTGCCGGCGACAGCTTGCTCGGGCAGGTGGCTGACAGGATCAGAAAAACGGTGCGCGAAGAAGATACTGTCGCCCGTTTTGGCGGTGATGAATTTACCCTGTTCCTCAACGATGTGAAGGGCAGGGATAATGTGGCTCTGGTGGCCAGCAAGATATTAACCGTTCTGGCGGAACCGTTCTTGATCAACGGGGAGAAGTGTCAGATTGGAGGGAGTATCGGAATTTCCATTTTCCCCGATGACCACCTGGTTATGGAAACCCTTACCAGACAGGCCGATGCTGCTATGTATACAGTGAAACAGGCGGGGAAGAACGGCTACCGTTTCTATGAGAAAAGCATGGATTCAGGGTGATTGTGACTTGCGACTGTCCATAATGGTGCTGTAGGCACTGGTAACCTGATGCATTTGCTCTTCGGCAAACTTCATGAAGCTTTCAGGCAGGCCTTTTGAAGCGATTTTATCGGGATGGTATTCGATACACTTTTTCCGGTAGGCGCGTTTGATGTCGTTATCGCTATGATCAGGCCTGCATCCAAGAACCTCGTAGCATTCGCTGATATCCGCTTCCTGGCCCAGAAATTCTTCTTTGAGTCGTTGATAGACGGAATCATCCAGTCCAAGACAGGAAGGGATTTTCTTGAGAATCGACTCTTCTTCGGCATGTATTGTCTGATCTGCAAATGCGACGGCAAACAGTAAACGGTATACCATTTCCCGCATCTGCTGGTTTTGCATCACCTGCCGGTACTGACGGGCATAATCATAAATGGAATAGTTGTCATTCAGGGCATTGTTGAAAATGTCACGAGCTGCTTTTCTGTCTTCGGCATCCATGTTCATTTGAGTGTTGGCAATGTGATTGATCAGCTCTGCCTCCTCGCTGCTGACCTTGCCATCGGCCCTGGCCATTTTTGCGAGCATGGAAAACAGCGATACAAAAAAGACGGTTTGTGCTTCCTGTCGCTCGGTGATGACGGTTTTTGCATTGCCTGCAGCGTGCCCCAGCCATGCGCCAATGCCTGCTCCGATCGGGCCACCGATTACCATGCCGATTCCTGCTCCAATTCCTGCTCCAATCCATGACATAGCAATGGTCTCCCGATAAATGACGTGATGTTTTTAGGCAATCTTTCATGATTGAGTGTTGCCCGCAAGCAGCGCGCCGGAATCACCATACCGGTTCGGTCGGTGATAGTCTGGCCCACTGTCGGCTGCCGGATTGCTGAAATATGTTGGAAAGAAAAATGTTTTTTGCCATGATATGTTCCACCTGGGTGGAGGTGAAGATGATGGACAAGGGTATTTCAGGAAAAAAAAGCGATATTGCAGCAGAATCAAGCCTGTCTGAGATCAATGAAAATGCACACAGAGGGGACTATTTCTTTCTTGGATTCATCGGCATTCTTTTGGCCGGCGTGGTTGCTTACCTGATGTTGAATCCGGAAGAGTCCGGGTTGAGGGATGGCGTCGTCATAGAGAGAGGCAGTGTGTATCATGAACCGGTGACATCCCATGCGGTCGTTCACGAAACCGCTACATCTGAGCCTGTAGAATCAGCAGCTGCTACGGCCGAAGTGGCGAAACCCGAAGCAGCGAAACCGGAAGTGGTGAAGCCTGAAGTGACAAAACCGGAAGTGACAAAACCGGAAGTGGCAAAACCTGAAGTGGCAAAACCGGAAGTGACAAAACCTGAAGTGGCAAAACCGAAAGAGTCCCAACCAACAATCACTTCAGTTCCCCGTCATGAAAATTCGCCTCAGACGAACAGGACAGCATGGGCTGTGAATCTGGTTTCATTTGCCAGACTGGATTCAGCCAGAAAGGCTATGGCTCAATTGAAAGCCGAAGGTGTGACAACTGAATTCATCGAGGTTAAAACAGGGGGGCATACCTATTACCGGGTTCGCATTCCCGGCTTGGCCAGCAGGCAGGAGGCAGCAAGCTTGCGTGCCGAATTTGTGAACAGGCCGGAATTTGCAGGGGTGTGGATTGCCAGTTATCGGCAATGAACAATCTTCAGATTTGGGATTGGTGCTTTCTGAGTACAGTTTATTGTTAATCAATATTGAGCAGGGGAATGAGCGCCTGATTGGCATCCGGCATGGGGTGATCGGATAGCTCGAAGCGTTTTACCCATGCATATTCAGCTTCACAGGCAATGCTTGCGATATGTTTACACAGGCAGCTGAACAGATGAAAATGCAGCAGGCGATCCGGATATGTAAAACTGTGCTGACCGAGATATTGCCAGTTTGAGCCGATAAGACCTGTTTCCTCCCGAAGTTCGCGCATAGCCGCTGTTTGCACTGTTTCTCCGATTTCGACTTTTCCGCCGGGGAAAGACCATAATCTGCTGCAGTGTTGTTTCTCATTTCTTTTCAGTAGCAGAAGATTCCCGTTGCAGTCAAAGGGTGCAACCAGTGCAATGGTCTGTTCTTTCAGGTTCGGTACTCCGCATTGATGGTGATGTATTCATGGGTCAAATCACCGGTCCAGACAGTGACAGAGGCATCGCCCATGCCCAGATTGAGGGTGATGGTGAACTCAGGTTTGGCGAATACGGCCATACCGACTTCATCACGATAGTCCGGGTGCAGGTTGCCGTTTTCCATCATGACCACATCATCACATTTGAGCGAAATCCGGTTCGGATCAAAGGCGATGCCGGCATTGCCGGCAGCAGCAACAATACGCCCCCAGTTGGCATCGGAGCCGGCAAAAGCGGTTTTCACCAGTGGTGAAATGGCAATGGTTCGGCCTGTTTTGCGGGCCTCATCCTCACTGGCAGCTCCTTCAATATTGAGGGTGACAAACTTGCTGACGCCTTCGCCATCGCGCACAATCATTTGTGCCAGTTCGATGCACAGATCAGTCAGTGCGGCCTCGAATGCCGATGTATCCTGTAAGCAGGCATGGCCGAGTCCGAGTCCGCTGGCAAGCAGGTAAACGGTATCATTGGTGGATGTGTCACCGTCAACACTGATGGCATTGAAGGATTTGTTGACCACCCGTTGCAGCATGGGTTGTAGTTGCTCTCTGGATAATGGCGCATCGGTGGCAATAAAGCCCAGCATGGTGGCCATATTCGGGTGGATCATGCCGCTTCCCTTGGCTATACCGGTAATGGTGAAATCGCCAATCCGGCGCGATGTCCATTTGGCGAAAGTATCGGTGGTGCGGATGGCCTGTGCCGCATCATCCCATTCGCCATTGCAGGCAGCTGCTTCTGTAATGCCGTCCTGAATACGTTCGATAGGGAATGGCGTACCAATCACGCCGGTCGAGGCGGAAAGGATCTGGTGTGTTTCGACAGCCAGTGACTCGGCTGTAGCGGCGATCATCATCTGTGCCCACTCTTCTTCCCGGATACCTGTGCCGGCGTTGGCATTGCCGCTGTTGGCCACAATCGCACGAATTTCGGCTCCGTGTTCGTTTACAGCCTGCTCGCCGAGATCGACACAGGCAGCACGCAGGCGATTTTGCGTGAAGGTGGCTGCGGCATGGCAGTTCACATCGGCGGCAATGATGGTCAGGTCAGTTCGTTTGCCTTTCAGTGCGGGTGATTTCACGCCGCACGATGCTGTACCGATCCTGAATCCGGGAACCGGTAGTGGTATTGCCTGTTGCGGTGGATTAACTGCCATGATCAGGTTGGGGGTTAGCCGCGTTTGCCGTGACATTGTTTGTATTTTTTGCCGGAACCGCACGGGCAGGGCTCATTACGCCCGACTTTCGGCTGTTCGCGCTTGTAAGTGGTTTGCGGTTCCTCGAATTCGTGAGCATCACCGTGACTGTAGGTCACCGGTGCAGTTTCCTGTGGTTGTTCCACGACAGGGGCCGGCTGTTCCATTTCCACTTCCACGCGGTGCAGTGCGACCATGGTTTCTTCGCGCACACGCCCAAGCATGCTTTCAAACAGCTCGAATGATTCGCGTTTGTATTCCTGAATCGGCTGTTTCTGGGCATAACCGCGCAGGCCGACACTCTGACGCAGATGATCCATGGCCAGCAGGTGTTCTTTCCAGAGATGATCGAGAATTTGCAGCAGCAGATATTTTTCGAAGTGGTGCATCTGCTCGGCACCGGTGGCTTCTTCTTTGGCGGCCATGTGTGCTTTCAGGGCTTCGAAAATATGGGTGGCCATATCATCGGCAGTTTCCACCGCATCGCTGTTCAGCCATGCTTTCGGGGCGGCCTCGATGCTCAGGCGCTCTTTCAGGGCATTGCGCAGCTCACCCAGCTGCCATTCTTCGGGATGGCCTTCGACAAATTCATGTTGCAGGCGGCTGGCATAATCAGACTGCATGTCTTCGATGACATCATGTACATCGTCGGCTTCCAGCAGTTCGCGGCGCTGTGAGTAAATCACATCGCGCTGCTGGTTCATGACATCATCGTATTCCAGCAGCTGTTTACGGATATCAAAGTTGCGGCCTTCCACTTTTTTCTGCGAGTTTTCAATGGCTTTGGAAACCCAGGGGTGTTCAATGGCTTCGCCTTTCTCAAAGCCCATCTTGGTCAGCATGCCCTGCATTTTTTCACCGCCGAAGATGCGCATCAGGTCATCTTCCAGTGACAGGTAGAAACGGGTAAGGCCCGGATCACCCTGACGGCCGGAACGCCCGCGCAGCTGATTATCAATACGACGCGATTCATGCCGTTCGGTACCGAGGATATGCAGACCGCCGGCTTCAACGACTTCAATATGCTCGGCCTGACAGGTTTTTCTTATTTCTTCGGCTTTGGCTTCCCGTTCCGCATCGGACAACTTGCCCGGCAACTGGGCAATCAGCATGTCCGGATTGCCGCCCAGCATGATATCGGTACCGCGACCGGCCATATTGGTGGCAATGGTCACGGCATGTTTGCGGCCGGCCTGGGCAACAATTTCAGCTTCGCGTTCGTGATGCTTGGCATTCAGCACTTCATGCGGAATGCCTTTGAGTTTCATCTGTTCGGACAGATATTCGGATTTTTCAATCGAAACCGTACCCACCAGAATCGGCGCGCCCGTTTTGTGGGCGGATTCGATATCGGCGATAATGGCGTTGTATTTGTCTTCGGCATCGCGGTAGATCAGATCGGGCAAATCCTTACGGATCATATCCCTGTTGGTCGGTACGATAACCACTTCAAGCTTGTAGATTTTCTGGAATTCCTCGGCTTCGGTATCTGCCGTGCCGGTCATGCCGGCCAGTTTATCGTACATGCGGAAATAGTTCTGGAAGGTAATCGAGGCCAGCGTCTGGTTTTCAGGTTGAACGGTCACCCCTTCCTTGGCTTCGAGCGCCTGATGCTGACCGTCGGAATAACGCCGGCCCGGCATCATGCGGCCGGTGAACTCGTCGATAATAATCACTTCATTATCGCGCACGATATAATCGACTTCGCGTGTGAACAGGGTGTTGGCACGTAATGCCTGTGTGGCGGCATGCATCAGATTCACATTTTCCGGATCGTAGAGGTTGCCCTCTTTGAGCAGTCCGGCTTCGCGGAACAGCTGTTCCACATGATCATTGCCGATTTCGGTATAGGAAACCGCCTTGTCCTTTTCATCCTTGTCGTAATCTTCTTCGTTCAGCTGTTTGATCAACTTGTCGGCCTGATTGTACAGCTCGGTCGCCTGTTCGGCCGGGCCGGAGATAATCAGCGGTGTGCGGGCTTCGTCGATCAGGATAGAATCCACTTCATCGACAATGGCATAGTGGTGACCGCGCTGCACCAGTTCTTCGCGGGTAAAGGCCATGTTGTCGCGCAGATAATCAAAACCGAATTCGTTGTTGGTGCCATATGTGACATCGGCAGCATAGGCTTCACGGCGTTCATCATTGGTGATGCCATGCACAATCACACCGGTGGACAGGCCGAGGAAACCGTACAGCTGGCCCATATATTCGGCATCGCGTTTGGCCAGATAATCATTGACCGTCACCACATGTGCGCCCTTGCCTTCCAGTGCATTCAGATAAATCGGCAGCGTGGCGGTTAGGGTTTTACCTTCACCGGTTTTCATTTCCGCTATTTTACCCTGATGCAGAATCAGTCCGCCGATCAGCTGCACATCGAAATGGCGCATGCCCAGCACACGAACCGATGCCTCGCGAACCACGGCAAAGACCTCGGGAAGCAGATCATCGACAGTTTCACCCTGTACGAGGCGGTTGCGGAATTCTTCCGTTTTGGCTGCCAGCTGTTCATCGGACAGCGCTTTGGTTTCTTCTTCCAGCGCATTGATTTTTTTGGCGATGGGCCACAGCTCTTTCAGTAAGCGGTCATTACGGCTGCCGAACAGTTTGGTGAGGACTTTTAACATAGCGATTCGTACTCCAGAGAATTAACATGAACATCCATGCGCATTAAGGCCGCGCAACCTAGCATGCGTGGCTACACCCACCAAGCAGGGCTTGAAAAAGGCTTTACCTGTGGGGATGCCGATTGATTGTAATCCCGGTGAAAATCAGTTCACTCAGGAAAAAGCGCTGAATGAACCGGCGTGTCCCTATCCGAGAAAGTTTCTGATGCGACGGATACCTTCGCGGATATCATCAAGGCCGGTAGCATAGGAAAAGCGGATATGTTCATCGGCTCTGAAGGCTCCGAAGTCCTCGCCCGGCGTGAGCGCCACGCCGGCATCTTCCAATAATTGCCAGCAGAAGCTGCGTGCATCACGGGTGATACGGCTGACATTGGCATAGATATAAAATGCACCCTGCGGTTCCACCACAATATCGAAACCCAGGGCGGGTAATTCGGCCAGTAAATATCTGCGTCGTTCATCATAGGCACAGCGCATGGCCTCGACAGCATCCGATGCGGTCAGCGCGGTTATCGCGGCGTGTTGCGATAAAGTCGGTGCGGCAATAAAAATATTCTGCATCACGCGGCGACAGGCCTCGATGAGATTTTCGGGCACAATGATCCAGCCGATACGCCAGCCGGTCATGGCCCAGCGCTTGGAAAAGCCGTTGACGACAATGGCATGATCATCGAATTCCAGTGCGCAGCGTGCTTTTGCGCCATATGTGAGGCCATGATAAATCTCGTCGGAAATCAGGTGGCCGCCATGATTGCGGCAGGATTCGGCCATGGCCGCCATGGCTTTGCCCTCAATGAGCGTGCCGGTCGGATTGGAAGGGTTGATGATCAGGGCCGCCCGCGTGTGCTTCAGCCAGTGTTGTTCAAGCAGTGCGGCAGACAGGTGATAGCGCGTTTCCGGCCCCACCGGGATATTGACCGGGTCGCCGCCGGCCAGCCGGATAAAATTGCGCTGGCAGGGGTAGCCGGGATCGGACAACAGCATGGACTCACCGGCCTCCAGCAATACCGCATAAATCAGGCTGAAGGCGCCGGATGTGCCGGGTGTGATCAGGATGCGCTCCGATGCTACATCGACGCCGTATTCCTGCCGGTACCAGTGTGACAGCGCCTGCTGCAGCTGTGGATTGCCGGTGGACGGGGTGTAGAAATTATCGCCGCTGGCCAGTTGCTCGCGGGCGGCTTCAATCACAGCAGTCGGTGTCGGGAAATCCGGTTCACCGATTTCCATATGGATAATTTTTCGCCCTGCTGTTTCCAGTTCCTTGGCGCGTTCCAGCAATTGCATCACACGAAACGGCTCAATCAGGTCAATTCTGCGCATATCCGGCAGTGTAACCCGCACGATTCACAAATGCAGCTACGCTGATCGCCATACGGTCACTCGTGGTTTTGGCTGACCGTTTATGGCCTGAATGGAAACAATGAATGAACCCGCATTTCCTGCGGGCGTGCATTACAGTTTGTCCTGAGGGCAATGCCTGGCATAGAGTCGGCAGTATGAGCGAACGATACGATATGATTGTGATCGGTGCCGGTATTTCCGGGTTGGCCATGGCTTTTGAGGCACAGCAGGCCGGCATGGGCGTGCTGGTGCTGGAGAAGGAAAACCGCAGCGGTGGCTGTTTCCATTCGGAAATCGTACCGGATGAGGGCGAACCCTTCTGGCTGGAGATGGGAACCCACACCTGTTTCAATTCCTATGCCCGTTTGCTGAACATACTGCACCGGCTGGACTTGATGGATCAGATGCAGGAGCGTAAAAAATTGCGCTATCGTATGCTGGCCGGCAATCATCTGGTTTCTATCCCGTCACGGCTGCATGTTTTGGAATTGGTTACCCATGTCTGGCGACTGTTCACGTTGAAAAAAGAGGGCAAGTCCATTGCCGATTATTATACGGCACTGTTGGGCGAGAAAAATTATACCGATGTGTTCCGGCATGCCTTTGGTGCAGTGCTTTGTCAGCCGGCTGACAACGTGCCGGCGGATATGCTGTTTCGCAAGCGCCCGCGCGATAAATCGGTGACCCGCAGCTATACCTTTGCCGGAGGGCTGAGCCATATCATCACGGCACTCGAGCAGAGGCTGGAGGTTAGAACCGGACAGGAAATTCGCGCCATTACCCGGCATGAAGAAGCTTATGCCATTGAAGTCGAAAATGGCGTGTATCATTGCGACAAGCTGGTTTGCGCTACTCCTGCACCGGCGGCAGCGCGGTTGTTGCAACAGGTGCATGCCGATATTGCCGAACAGCTGGCCTGGGTCAACGAGGTTGAGATCGAATCGCTTGCCATTGTGGTCAACAGGCAGGTGTTGTCGCTGGAACCGATGGCCGGCGTGATCGCGGCCGATGGCGATTTTTATTCGGCGGTGTCACGCGATTTTGTCGAGCATCCGGATTTGCGCGGTTTTACATTCCATTTCAAGCCGGGCCTGCTCGGTGATGATCAAAAGCTGGCATGCGTTTGCAATGTGCTGGGGCTGCAGTCATCCGACCTGTTGTATGTTTTCAATAAAACCAACCGTTTGCCGGCACCGGAAGCCGGGCACCATGAGTTAACGGGTGATCTGGATGCCTTGCTGGCAGGTAAGCCTCTGGCGCTGGTGGGCAATTATTTCAACGGGGTAGCAGTCGAGGATTGTCTCGAACGGGTGGAAAAAGAATTCAGCCGTTTGTCGGCATGAAGATTTTTCTGGTGCGATTGTTGCTGGCCGGAATGGGGTTGCTGACCGGTGCTTGCGGTATGGATGAAAAGATCGATGTGATGCTGGAATGCCTGTCCCCTTCCGGCCAGAAAGTAGCGACCCTGTACCGTGTGTCCACCGGTGACCGGCCGGGAGATCAGTACATGAAAATCAATATCAGACCGGCATCGGATGCACTGGATGATGGCATGCACAGCTTTTCATTCAGGCACGGTTATGATGCCATTATCCACTGGGACTCGGATCATGCCATGCGTATCGAATATCCCGAGCATTCCGAAATCACCGCACAGGAACAGGTTGTTTTTGGTACCAGCCAGACATTCAGTGCAAGCGATCCCCTGAAACTGACCTATCAGGAACGGCCATCGACGCATGGGCACTTTATGGTGGAGCAGCGTTGTTTTAATAATCGTTGAACTTATTCCTGCCAGACCAGTACCGGTTTTCTGGCCGCCTGCGTTTCATCGAGTCTGCGCCGGAAGGGTTTGACAGGAGCTTCATGCAGCATATCGGTATCACCGCCTTCACATTGCCGGGCAATTTCCAGCATGGCATCGCAGAAGGCATCCAGTGTTTCACGCGATTCGGTTTCAGTCGGCTCGATCAGCATGGCCCCGTGCACAATCAGCGGGAAATAAACGGTCATCGGATGGAATCCCAGATCAATCAGGCGTTTGGCAATATCGAGCGTTTTGACGCCGTGTTTTTCCTGACGCGCATCGGTGAGCAGGCATTCGTGTTTGCACAGGCCTTCAAATGGCACGTGATAGGTGTCTTTCAAACGATGCAGTACATAGTTGGCATTGAGTACGGCATCTTCAGCAACCTTGTGTAGATGATCACGGCCGAAAGCAGCGATATAAGCTGCCGCACGCAATAACACACCGGTTTGTCCGATACTGCCGAGCACAGGGCCAATGGATGAATCACTTTCATGCAACAGAGTGTATCTGTCCCCCTGTTTTTCGATGCGGGGAACCGGCAGATAGGGCGCAAGGGTTTCATTCACCGCTACCGGGCCACCGCCGGGGCCACCGCCGCCATGCGGGGTAGAGAAAGTTTTATGTACATTGATATGCAGGCAATCGATGCCCATATCGCCGGGGCGGGCTACGCCGACCAGCGCATTGAGATTGGCGCCGTCACCGTAAACAAGGCCGCCGGCATCATGCACCAGCTGACAGATTTCCCTGATGTCGGATTCAAATGCACCGGCCGTATTCGGATTGGTCATCATCAGTGCGGCGACATCGTCATCCAGATGCCGTTTCAGCTCATCCAGATCAATGCGCCCGTCCGGGCCGGATTTGATTTCGACGGTAAACATGCCGCACAGGGCGGCTGAAGCGGGATTGGTACCATGTGCGGAGTCGGGCACGAGCACTTTTTTGCGATGCTGATGTCCGCGCGCATCCAGGGCTGCACGGATCATCATCAGGCCGGTGACTTCACCATGTGCACCGGCAGCGGGTTGCAGGGTAATGTGCGAAAACCCGGATATCTCGGCCAGCCACTGTTGCAGTTCATAGAGCAATTCCAGTGCTCCCTGAACCGTATCAACCGGCTGATCCGGATGAATATGCGCCAGCCCCGGCAAACGCACCACCTGCTCATTGACGCGCGGATTGTATTTCATGGTACACGAACCTAGCGGGTAAAAACCGGTTTCGATGCCATGATTCCATTGTGACAGGCGTACAAAATGGCGTACCGCTTCTGGTTCCGACAGACCCGGAATACCCGCTGGCTGTTGGCGCGAAAATGCCGCCAGTTCTGCCGGTATTTCGCCGTTCACGCCGGGCAGATTGATGGAGGACGGCGCTTCATGGGCATGCTCGAAAAGCAATGCCTCTTCATGTTGAATACCTGCAGTAGCGGAGTATTTATATGTGTTGATTGTGTCGTTCATTTGGCGGCCTCCAGCATGGACAGGTATTGGTTGATATCGTCCTGCTCCACCATTTCTGTCGTGGCTACCAGCAAATGCCGGGTTCCAGCCCCCGGTTCAATACGTTCCAGCGGAATTCCTGCAAAGATACCGCCTTCCTGAGCTGTAACCAGAAAACGGTTGAGGCCATCAGCATCCGAGAAACTCAACACGGTTTCATTGTAATGCGGACCTTTCGCCGCCGTCACATGGTCAGGCAGGTTCAGGATCAGCGCTTGCAATGCAGCAGCTGAATGACGTGCCACTGTGGCCAGTCCGGCATCACCCATCAGGGTTAAATAGGTCGCGGCAGCCGTGCACATCAAGCCCTGATTCGAGCAGATATTGCTGGTCGCCTTTTCGCGCCGGATATGTTGTTCGCGGGTGGATAAGGTCAGTACAAAACCGCGTTTGCCATCGGCATCGGAAGTCATGCCGCATACCCGACCGGGCATCTGGCGCACGTATTTTTGCTTACAGGCGAACAGGCCCAGATGCGGCCCTCCATACCCCATCGGAATACCGAGCGACTGGCCGGAACCGACCGCAATATCAGCGCCCAGTGCGCCGGGCGATTCAATCAGGGCGAAAGCGGAAATATCGGAGAAGGCAATCACCATCAGGCATTTATGTGCATCGCAGGCGGCGCGCAATGATGCCAGATCATAGACCGAACCGTAAAAATCAGGGTATTGCACAATCACGCAGGCGGTATGCTCGTCAATGGCGGCAATCACCTTGTCCACATTTGTTGCAAATGCATCCATCCCGATTTCTACATATTCGCCGTCCAGCCGGGAGAGATAATTGGCAGTCACGCTGCGGTAACGCGGATTCACAGAGCCCGCCATCACCACACGCTGTTTGCGGGTAACGCGCCGGGCCATCAGGGCGGCTTCGGCAGTGGATGTAGCAGCTTCGTACATTGAGGCATTGGCCACATCCATGCCGGTTAAACGCGCAATCATGGTTTGGAACTCGAACAGGGCCTGCAGCGTACCCTGTGATATTTCCGGCTGATACGGGGTGTAAGCGGTCAGAAATTCACCGCGTGAAATTACATAATCCACCACGGCAGGCACGAAATGGTGGTATGTACCGCCGCCGAGGAAATAACCGGTATTGGAGGCATTGCGATTTTTATCGGCTGCTTTTGTGAACTTGCGTACAATCGCCGCTTCGGATAATCCATCCGGCAGATTCAGAGAACCCTGCTCCAGATGAAAATCAGCTGGAATATCGGCAAATAAATCTGCCATACTCTCGGCGCCAATGGCCGTCAGCATGGATGCTCTGTCTGTATCTGTATGGGGTAGAAAGCGCATGCTTTAATCCTTGTTTTTCACCGCCAAGGGCGCAAAGTAAAATCAACGGCTATTTGGTTAACAGTGCAGGAATCACTTCACCAATGAGTCGGGCGACTGAAGAATGGCAGAACTAAATAACCGGGTTTCTTTGCGTACCTTTACGCCTTTTGCGGTATAATTCGTTTATTCTTCCAGAAAGGTGTTGTACTCGTCGTCGTTCATCAGTTCGAGCTGTCCGTCGCCGATACTGACTTTGGCAATCCAGCCGTTGCCGTAGGCATCGGTGTTGACCAGTTCCGGTTCGCCTTCGAGCGCTTCGTTCACCGCGATGACCTCACCGCTGACCGGTGCATAGACATCGGATACGGCCTTGACCGATTCGACCACGGCATAGGCCTCACCGGCCTTCACATTGCGTCCGATTTCGGGCAATTCGACAAACACGATATCACCGAGTGCTTCCTGGGCATGGTCGGTGATGCCAAAGGTGGCGGTATCGCCGTCAATGCGTACCCATTCATGGTCTTTGGTGTATTTCAGATCAGCAGGAATTGTCATGTTTATCTCCCAGTGTTTTTTACCTTCTTACGTTGCTGCGCACAAACGGCAGGCTCGCCCGTTCGGCAGCAACCTGTTTGCCGCGAATCTCCACGCTCAATGCGCCCGAATCCGCATGTTCGGGTTTTACATAGGCCAGCGCAACCCCGCCAGCCATCGGTGAATGCATGCCGGAAGTCACTTCACCGCTTTTTTTACCATCCACGAATACGGCATAATGTTCGCGCGGGATACCGCGGCCGCTGAGTTTCAGGGCAATCAGCCGTTGCTGCGGCCCCTGTGCCTGGCGTCTTTCCACAGCCTGTCTGCCAATGAAATCACCCTTGTCGAGTTTGGTAATCCACATCAGTTTCGCTTCGACCGGCGTGACGGTGCCGGAGATTTCATGGCCGTAGAGCGCATAACCCATTTCGGTGCGCAGCATGTCGCGTGCCGCCAGCCCGATCGGTTCTGCGCCGTTTTCCAGCAACTGCTTCCATACATCCACAGCGATAGGATTGGGCATATAAATCTCGAAGCCGTCTTCGCCGGTATAGCCGGTGCGCGACAGCATGGCTTCCACGCCATTAACCCGGAGCTGTGCGAATTTATAATAACCGATGCTGTCCAGATCGGCATCCACCAGCGGTTGCAGTGCCGCCTGTGCGGCAGCGCCCTGCAGGGCCAGCAGCGTGGTGTCATCGGATGCATCCGCAACACAGACATCGAAATCGGCTGCATGGGACTGAAGGTGCGCCACATCCTTGTGGCGATTGGCCGCATTGATACAGAGATAATATTCGGTATCGCTGATTTTATAGGTGGTGATGTCATCGATAAAGGTGCCGGATTCATTCAGCAGGGCGGAATACTGCACCTGACCAACGGCCAGTTTCGCCACATCATTGCTGGTGACATATTGCAGGAATGCCAGTGCATTCGCTCCGCTGACACGCACCTGTCCCATATGGCTGATGTCGAACAGGCCTGCACCGCCTTCGCGCACGAAGCTGTATTCTTTCAGCGCACCGTTTTTATATTGCACCGGCATTTCGAAGCCGGCGAACGGCACGATTTTGCCGCCCAGTGCGAGATGTTCATCAAATAACGGTGTTTTCTGAAGCTCTGGCATTCAAAATCCCTGTATTCCTCTGTTTTTCCTTTGCGTACTCTGCGTCCTTGGCGGTAAATCTTTTTAACTATTTATCGCCGACCACTAGTGTCCCAACGTTTTTTCGAATAAATTCAACTGGTTAGCCATATCGGCGC
>JBHHTY010000026.1:0-15436 GCA_046753565.1 Mariprofundus sp. | reverse complement strand
GATATCCGCATCGAGCAGGCCGACGCGGGCACCTGTTTGGGCCATAGCAACAGCGAGATTGACGGTGGTGGTGGATTTTCCGACACCACCCTTGCCCGATGCGACGGCAATAATATTAGCAACACCGGCAATGGCTTCCCTGCTGCGGCCGGGAGTCATCTTTGCACTCATGGTGATGTTCACCTCGCCAACGCCGGGCAAGGCGGATATGGCTTGATCAGCCTGTTTTCGGAATTCTTCTTTGACCGGACAGGCCGGGGTGGTCAGTTCAATGGTGAGCGACACCGAACCATCATGAATGACGATATTTTTTACAAAGCCGAGTGTGACGATGTCTTTATTGAAATCGGGGTCAATAATACCGGAAAGGGCTTTGAGAATATCGGCTTCGGTGAGCATTGGAACCTCCATGAACATGAAACTGTAAGCGCTGGCAGTAAATCAGTATCTGCTGTCGGCCGGCATCGTCCTAATCCCGAGTAAAACTGTCAAGTTTATAACCTGGTCTCAAAAGCCTGAATGGAGCGCCCCGGCTGATTGTCATCGGCCGGGGCGCCGCTGCACCCGTGAAAGGGAGGGGAGGGTGCAGCTCGAGAAGAAGTGCGAGTTGCCTAAAAGCATAGTCTTCCTGTGGAGATTTTGCAATGCATGCCGTGTTCGGCGGATGTGAATAAGGCTTGCGTTTTGTGAAAGGGGCAGGATAATTCGGCGCTACATATTAAATCCGGCTTATCCAGAGCGGTGGAGGGTGCAGGCCCAGTGATACCGCGGCAACCGGCCAGGGATGCTTCCTTCATCATAGAAGGTGAATAGAGTTCCAAGGAGAATGGTGCCAATGCCTGCCTGAGAGGGAAACCTTTAGGGAGCGATGATGCGGGTTGTTCGTCTGATGCACATGCCTGTGCTCTTCTGATGCAACCTTCGCTTTATCGCGGAGGTTTTTTTGTTTCTGGGTGAACCGATACTGGAGATAAGCTACATGAACATTGTTCGTGCATTGAAATGTCGGGAATGCGGCCATGAATACGATATTCAGCCCACCCATGTTTGCGAGTTCTGTTTCGGGCCGCTGGAAGTGGTCTATGATTATGAAAAACTGGATGGTTATTTTACCCGTGAACTGATCGAGTCGCGGCCGCAGACCATGTGGCGTTACAAAGAACTGTTGCCGATCAACGGTGAGCCGACAGTCGGGGCGCAGAATGGCTTTACGCCACTGGTTCGAGCCCGGAATCTGGAAAAAGTGCTCGGTGTGAAAGAGTTGTATATCAAGAACGATTCGGTCTGTTATCCGACGCTGTCATTCAAGGACCGTGTGGTTTCCGTGGCTTTGTCCAAGGCCGTTGAGTTCGGTTTCAAAACCGTGGCCTGCGCATCGACCGGCAATCTGGCCGGCTCCGTGGCTGCCAATGCAGCAGCGGCAGGGCTGGAATCCTATGTGTTTATTCCACATGATCTGGAGCAGGGCAAGGTGTTGGGTGCGGGTATTTTCGGTACCAGTATCATTGGCATCAAGGGCAAGTATGATGATGTGAACCGCCTGTGTTCGGAAGTGGCCGGAAAATATGGCTGGGCTTTTGTGAATGTGAATGTACGGCCGTTTTATGCTGAAGGTTCCAAATCGCTGGCCTATGAGATGATGGAACAGCTGGGCTGGCAGGCGCCGAAACATGTGGTTGTGCCGATGGCTTCGGGGTCGCTATGCACGAAGGTGGACAAGGCGATCAAGGAATTCATCAAGCTGGGATTGATCGAGGATAACGGTACGGCCGTATATGGTGCACAGGCCACCGGCTGTTCGCCGATTTCCAAGTCGGTGAAAGATGGCACGGATCTGATTCATCCGGTGCATGCTGATACGGTGGCCAAGTCGCTGGCGATTGGTAACCCGGCGGATGGTTATTATGCCAATCGCGTGATCAAGGAATCCGGCGGTTGGGCGGAAGATATTTCGGATGAGGAAGTTGTCGATGCCATGAAGCTGTTGGCTGAAACCGAGGGTATTTTCGCTGAAACTGCCGGTGGCGTGACGCTGGGTTGTGCGAAAAAACTGATTGAATCGGGCAAGCTGCCGCGTGACGAGTCTATAGTGCTGTGTATTACCGGCAATGGCCTGAAAACACAGGAGGCTGTTGCTGATGCGATTGATAAGCCGCGCATTATTGACGCCAGCCTGAAAGATTTTGATGTCCTGGCCGAAGCCGATGGCTTTGCAGCGGCAGCTTGATAAAGACGAAAAAAATATTGAACCACAAAGGCGCAGAGACACAAAGAAAAGCAAGTAACAAAAGATTACTTTGTGCCTTTGTGGTGAAACAAATGAGAGGAGAATAAAATGAGTGTATCTGTACGTATCCCTACCCCCCTTCGCAAGCTGACCGGCGGTGCCGATGAAGTATCTGTCGAAGGCACCAATGTGGGTGAAGTGATTGAAAACCTGGAGGCAGCACATCCGGGGCTGAAAGAGCGTTTGTGTGATGATACCGGTGAAATTCGGCGTTTTGTGAATGTGTATGTGAATGATGAAGATGTGCGTTTTCTGGAAGGCCGTGCTACGGCGCTGAAAGATGGAGATGAAATCTCGATCGTTCCGGCCATTGCAGGGGGCTGCTAGTGCAGTTGCGCGTTTATCTGACGTTTGACGAGTCAACCGTTCGTGAGCCGCTGATATGGAAGCTGGCTAAAGAGTTTGATGTGGTGACCAATATCAGGACCGCCGAAGTGAAAGACAATATGGGTCTGGTCGGTCTGGAGATTGATGGCGCGGATGATGTGGTGGAAGCGGCGACGCAGTGGCTGGTAGAGCAGGGCGTGAAAGTGGCTCCAATCGAACAGGATGTGATTGAAGGCTAGAAGCATGAACTACAAAGAGACTGAGGCACAAAGAAAACCAATCCAAATGGTTGCTTTGTCCCCCAGATATATTCGCTTTCGTAAGCGAAATTCACCTGGTTTCTTCGTGCCTTCGTGGTAAAAAAAGGAGTGGGTTATGGCGATATACAATAATGCAGCAGAAACAGTCGGCGGTACGCCGCTGATCCGATTGAACCGGATTGGTGCGGACCTGGATGCCGAAATCATTGCCAAGTGCGAGTTTTACAATCCGCTGAATTCGGTGAAAGATCGTATCGGCAAGGCCATGATCGAGGCGGCGGAAGCGGATGGCTCTCTGCAAGAGGGTGGTGTGATTGTCGAGCCGACTTCCGGTAATACCGGCATTGCGCTGGCTTTCGTGGCTCGTGCCAAAGGTTATCGCTGTATCCTGACCATGCCTGAATCCATGAGTCTGGAACGGCGCAAGCTGTTGAAATTGCTCGGTGCCGAGCTGGTATTGACGCCGGCTGAAAAAGGTATGAAGGGTGCGATTGCCAAAGCGAGCGAAATTGTTGCTGAAACGGATGGCGCATTTATGCCGCAGCAGTTTGAAAATCCGGCCAATCCCGAGATTCACCGCCAAACCACAGCACAGGAGATATGGAGTGACTGTGATGGCAAGGTGGATGCCATTGTGGCCGGTGTGGGTACTGGCGGTACCATTACCGGTGTTTCCGAAGTGATCAAGCAACGCAACCCGAATTTCAAGGCATTTGCTGTGGAGCCGGCCGATTCGCCGGTCATCTCGGGCGAAGCAGCCGGGCCGCACAAGATTCAGGGTATTGGCGCAGGCTTTATTCCGAAGAACCTGAATGTCGATATTCTCGATGGTGCGGTCAAGGTGAGCAATGACGAAGCATTTGAAATGGCGCGCCGCTTGTCCGATGAAGAAGGTATTCCTGGCGGTATTTCATCTGGTGCGGCTGTCGCTGCAGCCTTACAGGTGGCTGCACGCCCTGAAATGAAGGGTAAACGCATCATCGTTATTCTGCCGTCGATGGCCGAGCGCTATATGTCTACGGATTTATTCAAGGGCATCGAAGTCTAAATACGTTTACCGCAAAGTGCGCAAAGGAATAGATAAAGGTTTTCTTTGCGTCCTTTGCGGTAAAATGAGGTTATGAGTTTTTATGATTGATTTTACAGAAGAACAAATCGAGCGCTACTCGCGGCATATTATTCTGCCGGAAGTGGGGGCGGAAGGGCAGTCCAAACTACTGGAATCCAAGGTGTTCATGATCGGGGCAGGGGGGCTGGGCTCTCCTGTGGCCTATTATCTGGCCGCAGCCGGTGTCGGCACCATCGGCATTGCTGATGCCGATGTGGTGGATTCATCCAATCTGCAGCGCCAGATTATTCATAATCAGGATCGGGTCGGCATGCCCAAGGTGGAAAGTGCGCGCGAAACCATGCAGGCGCTCAATCCCGATGTGAAGGTGAACACTTATAATTACTTTATCACCGAAGAGAATGTGCGCGAGATCATCCGCGATTATGACCTGATCATTGATGGCTGTGACAATTTCCCGACCCGTTTTCTGGTCAACGATGCCTGCTATTTCGAGAAGAAACCGCTGATATCCGGCGCCATGTTCCGTTTTGAGGGGCAGGTGGCGACATTCAAACCGCACCAGGAAAAGGGTGCGCCATGTTATCGCTGTCTGTATCCCGAGCCGCCGCCAGCGGGGCTGGTTCCATCCTGTTCCGAGGCCGGTATTCTGGGTGCCCTGGCCGGGGCGGTCGGCACCATTCAGGCCGTGGAAGCAGTGAAAGAACTGCTGGGTATCGGTGATTCACTGGCCGGCCGGTTGATGGTGTTCGATGCGCTGCGTATGGAATGGAAGAAACTCAAATTACACAAGGACCCGGCCTGCCCGCTGTGCGGTGAGAATCCGACTATTACCGATCTGGTAACTTATGAGCAGGCCTGCGAACTGAAGTTCGGCGAGTCGTAGCGGCCCAGCTCACTACTGCTTTTCCCGATGGCGGCATCAAAAATACTCACTTACAGTAGTAAGCTCCGTGTTTTTTCCTTGCCCTCGAAAAAAATCAGCAGCAACCTGAGCAGCTACGTGTGTTGAGCTGCTGCAACAAATAAAGGTTTAACTACTGAGTATTGGTGGTGATAGAGAAAACAATAACAGGTTTTCCTCTGTGTCCTCTGTGTCCTCTGTGGTGAAAAAAAGAGGTTAATAATGTCTGAATTTGATTTTGCGCATACGTCCGACGTGGATGAGTTCGAGGCCGGTTACAAGGCTTTCAAAGCCGGCACGATGAGCGAAGAACGTTTCACGCCATTTCGTTTACAAATGGGTGTGTATGGCCAGCGTCAGGATGGCGTGCAGATGGTGCGCGTGAAATTGCCGGGCGGCAATCTGACGCCGGACCAGCTCGATGTGATTGGTGATTGCGTGGCTGATTATGCCGGTCGTATGCCGACAGATGGAACTCTGACCGAAGCGCCGGAAAAATTCGCCCATGTCACCACGCGTCAGGATATTCAGGCCAACTTTGTTGCTCTGGATGATGTGCCGGCCTTTCTGCGCCGGCTCGATGCTGCCGGACTGACGACGCGAGAAGCCTGCGGTAATACAGTACGTAATGTATCGTCCTGTTTTCTGGCCGGTCGTTGTCCGGCGGAATATGCCGATGCGAGTGTGCATGCGCGTCGCTTTGCCGAGTATTTTTTGCGTCATCCGCTGGCGCAGCAGTTCCCGCGTAAATTCAAAGTCAATTTTTCCGGTTGTGCCACCGATTGCGGTTTGGGTGGCATGCACGATATCGGTTTTATCGCCACGGTGCGTGATGGCGTGAACGGTTTTAAAGTATGGGCTGCCGGCGGTTTATCCTCGCAGCCGATGGGAGCCTTGCTGCTGGAAGAATTTATTCCTGAATCCGAAATTCTGCTGGTTGGCGAGGCGCTGATGCGCATGCATTTCAAATATTCTGACCGTAAACGCCGCGCTCGCGCCCGTTTGAAATATGTGGCACAGAAACTGGGCGCTGAAGGTTTTATCGAGGAATACAGAAAACAGCGTGCGGTGATTGAATCAACCCATGCCGATGATGGCGGTTATGCCGAAGCAGGGTGGCGTACGCCGACCGCAGCCCTGCCGCATTCGGATTCAGGTGTGGTGGCACAGCACAATGGCAAGAAAGCGATTCTGCTGAATCTGTTTCGCGGTGATTTGACTCCGGCCCAGTGCCATGCCGTGGCCGATGCTGCACGTGCTGTCGGTACAGATGCTCTGAGTGTAACAGCGGAACAGGGGTTGGTGATTGCAGATATTGACGCGGACAAGGTGGACGTTGCTTTGAAACTGTTGGCCGATGCCGGTTTGACGGCGGAATTTGCCCGCGGTATTGCTGATGTGGTGGCTTGTCCGGGTACGGAAACCTGCCGTCTGGGAATTACCTCCAGTCGTGGCCTGGCTGCCGCGTTGCAGCCTTTGATGGCTGATCTGAAGAAGGATAGCACGTTGGCCGGAATTACAGTCAAGGCATCCGGTTGTCAGCATTCATGTGGCCGTCATCATATTGCCGATCTGGGCTTCCATGGCATGGCCAAGAAAGTGGCCGGTCAGGCAGTGCCGCATTATCAATTGCATGTCGGCGGTTCCGGCACAGGCGGCGCTCCGCTGGCTTTTGCCACGGATCCCGTACCGGCCAAATATGCGCCGGAGGCAGGCATTGCGGTGTTGAATGCCTACAAACAGGAGCGCCAGGCAGATGAGTCTGTGCATGACTGGGCCTCCCGTATTGGTAAGGAAGGAATTGCTGCAATTCTGGCACCGTTCAAGGCGGATGCCGGTGAAGTGGAAGGCTTGATCTACGACTGGAGTGAAAACGAGGCATTCAATACCAAGGGCAACAAGAAGGGTGAATGTGCCGGTGCCGTACTGTCCATGTCCGATGCGCTGATTTCGGAGGCGGAATACGAGCTTTTGATTGCACGAGCCCATATTGATGCCATGTTCTGGCCTGAAGCTCAGACCGCCTTGCGTCGCTCTGCCATTTCAGCTGCGCGTGCTTTCCTCGTCGCCTATGGCGAGGCTCCGGAAGATGATGCGGAAGTGTTCGGATTGCTGATGGCGAATGCCGCTTCCGATGCCGATGTCATGTTCGGTTTCCAGGCTGTGCAGGCTGCCATGATGGGTATTGATCTGGCTGACCCGGGTGCGGGCGTGACCAGATTGCGCGATGCACAGGCATCCTGGGTGGCGCTGGCTGAAAAGCGCTTTGCGGCAGTGCCTGAAACCGTTGCGTTGGCCGAGACTGTGGAAACGCAGACAAATGAATCAGATGCTGAAGCGGCAGATGATGTGGTGCTGCTCGACTTGTCCGGTGTGGCATGCCCGATGAACTTTGTGAAAACGAAGATCAAGCTGTCCATGCTGCCGGTTGGGGCACTGCTGGATGTGATTCTCGATGACGGGGCACCGATCGAGAACGTGCCGTTGTCGCTCGAAGAGCAGGGCCAGAAAGTGCGCGCTAAAGAGAAAATTTCTGATACCCAGTGGAAAATCCGGGTTGAGAAGATTTCTGCTATTTGACTGTTTTAAATGACCCCCAGCACTGATCTGCATCCATTTGCCAACCCGGGACGCACCAAACTCTCATTGGTCAGCCGGGGCGTGGCCTTGCCGGAAGGCTTGCAGCATGCATCCAAATGGATTTCGCAGGCTAATGCCATTGAAACGGTGCTCGATATCCGCTTGCCGACAGGGCAAATGTGTACAGTGCCGGTCGGACAGCCTTACACGCAGAAAAGTAGTTTTTCGCTAACGGAGAAGGATGGCAAAGCGGTACTTCATTGTGCTGGTGAGGTCTCGGAAGTCACGTTGCTGCCCGTGCCTGCATTTTATCAGAAATCTACGCGTAGCGGCGCTCGCATGGGTAGTTTTTGCTCTTTACATGATCGTTTGTTGATTCTGCACCCGTTTTTGGGGTGCGGTTTTTTCAATCAACCGGGGCAGGCATGCCGGTATTGCCAGTATGATTCGATGATGAATGAGGCGGAGCCGCCCTTGCGTGATCCGCTGGAACTGGTTGAGGCGGTGCGTGCTGCGCTTGATGAACGCGAAGTCGATACGGTCTATTTGTATAATGGCTATTCACCATCGGATGATGTTGGTTTGAGGAAGCTGGTCGCAGTGATTGCCTTGCTGCGCAAACATCTGGGCCACAGGCAGATTGCGCTGGAGACTGTTGCGCCATCGGATGTGCAGGCTATTGATGAATTGTATGAGGCAGGCCTGGATATTTTTATCTGTAACATCGAGGTAAATGATGCGGATTGTTTTGCTGAAATATGTCCGGGCAAACAGACCATTGGTGGTCAGGATGCGATTTACAAAACGCTGAATTATGCCCGTTCGGTATTTCGATCTGGTGCGGTGGTGAGCCATTTAATTGTCGGCTTGGAGCCGTTGGAATCGACCATTGCTGGCATGAAAAAGCTGATTGCACAGGGCATTGTGCCGATGTTGTTGCCGTTTCGGCCGTTGCCGGGAACGGCCTTGAGTGATTGTCCACTGGCCAGCCTCGATGATGTGGAGCAGGCCCTGCTGGTGCAGTATGAACTGCTGGAGTCTTCCGGTATGCCTACGCACCGACTCAGAGATATGGGGCGTGTTCTGACGCCCATGGAGAGTGGTTTACTGGTCGGAAAGGATCCCTATTTGCCGGAACAAGTTGTGACCTCGAATGTTGGGCGCCGCTTGTCCGGCTGGTTGGATGGGTTGCGTCGTTACCTGCGTTCAAACGGTAAGATTGATGCCAGTTATCACACTACGCAGAGCCGGTCACTGCACTGGCTGCTGGCCAAAGAGGGCATACCCTTTCTTGCTTTGAGCCTGATGTCCCTGTTGGCATTCTGGACGGGCGCTCAGGATGCGCCGGCGGGTCTGACGGAACAGGGCTGGAGTTCATTACTTATTTTTCTGTTTTGCCTGGCTTTGTGGTTCAGCGGGCTGATTCCGCTGGCCGCCACATCGTTATTGGGGCTGGCTTTATTGCCGCTGGCCGGTGTGTTGCCAGCCACAGATGCCTACGCCATGTTCGGTTCGCCTGCGGTGTTTTTTATTCTTGGTGCTTTTATGCTGGCGGCAGGCGCCAGAGCAACAGGCTTGTCGGAACATTTGGCGCTGGCATTGATTGATCGCGTGGGATCCAGCCCCAAGACGCTGTTATTGGCCATGCTGTTGCTGCCGGCCATGATGGCGTTTGTGATGCCTGAACATGCGGTTGCGGCTATATTTTTACCGATTTCCTGGGATATTGTGCGTAATCTGGATTTGAAAATAGGTGATCGTTATGCGCAGTCGATGTTCTTCGCCGTGGCCTGGGGGGCGATTATCGGTGGCGTCATGACCTTGCTGGGTGGAGCCCGTGGTCCGCTGGCGCTGGGTATGGTGCAGCAAATCACCGGACATTCGTTTACCTTTATGGACTGGACGCTGGCAGCGGCACCGCTGGTTGCGATGATGTTGTTGGTGGCAGCGATATTATTACTGCTGATTACGCCATTTGAAGGGGTGGACATTACCCGGGCCCGGCAATGCATAGAAAAACGGCAGCTGGAGTTGGGTAATCTTGAGCTGCGCGGTTGGCTGATGGGCGGACTGCTTACGATTACAGTGACGGCCTGGATGATGGGAGGGCATTCCACATCGCTGGCGGCCATTGCACTGCTCAGCGTTGCGACGATGTTTGCTCTGCGCCTGGTTAGCTGGGATGAGATTGAAAAGCAGGTAAGCTGGAGCGTTGTATTGATGTATGGCGGCGCTATCGCTGTGGGTTCGGCATTGAGTGTGAGCGGTGCCGGTGCGTGGCTGGCCATGCATTTCTTCCCGGAAGGTGTTGCGGGTTTATCGCTCATTATTGCATTGACGCTGGCTACCTTGCTGTTGACCGAGGGCGTGAGTAATGCAGCTGCTGTGGCTATTCTGTTGCCTGTTGCTATTCCGTTGGGGCTTGCCGCAGGGATTGATTCGCTGACGATTGCATTGGCCGTTGGTATTATTGCGGGCTTTGCATTCATGCTGCCAATGGGTACGCCGCCCAATGCCATGATTTACGGGACGGGATTTGTGCAGCGCCTTGCAATGCTACGCTTTGGCGGTGTTTTATCCCTGACAGCATTGCTGTTGTTTGTCGGCCTTGTGCAGGCATGGTGGCCGGTTATCGGTTTTGGAGCAGGTGGTTGATCATGTGTTATATTATAGCCATGGCCATTTCCTGATGCCTGCAAAAATGATTATAGATGCAGAAGAAATAGTAGGAGACAATCATGTCTGAAAAGATATCTGAACATAAACTGACGCAGCTCAAGGCGCTGGAAGCGGAATCCATTCATATCATCCGCGAGGTGGTGGCGGAGTTCCGTAATCCGGTCATGCTTTATTCGGTGGGTAAGGATTCAAGTGTGATGCTGCATCTGGCCCGCAAGGCGTTTTATCCCGCCCCGTTGCCGTTTTCACTGTTGCATGTGGATACCGGTTTCAAGTTCAGGGAAATGTACGAATTCCGCGACAACTACTGTAAGGAAGTCGGTGCTGATCTGATTGTACGCCGTAATGAGGAAGCGATTGCCAAGGGCATGAACCCGAAAGATTTCGGCGTGGCCCGTTGCTGTGGTGCGCTGAAAACACAGGGTTTGCTCGATGCGCTGGAAGAGGGTGAATACGATGCGGCATTTGGCGGTGCGCGTCGTGATGAGGAGCGCAGCCGGGCCAAGGAACGCGTATTTTCCATGCGCGATGAGTTCGGTCAGTGGGATCCGAAAAATCAGCGCCCCGAATTATGGAGCCTGTACAATGGCAGGATTCACGAGGGTGAATCGGTGCGTGTGTTCCCGATCTCCAACTGGACGGAAATGGATATCTGGCTGTATATCCGCGAAGAGAATATCCCGATTGTGCCGCTGTACTTCGCCAAGGAGCGCTTGATGATAGAGCGTAAGCATTTATTGATTCCTTATTATGAAGAGATGAAGGATCAGTTGCTGGAGGGCGAAGAACCGAAGATGGTGATGAGCCGTTTCCGTACGTTGGGCTGCAGTCCCTGTACCGGCGCGGTGCGTTCGGATGCCACGAATATGGATGAGATTGTCATTGAGGCTGCTGCTGCACGACGCTCCGAGCGTGAGACACGTATCATTGATCATGGTTCCAACAGTATGGAAGACAAGAAAAAAGAAGGGTACTTCTAGATTTTTTACCGCAAAGGACACAGAGGGATCATTCAATGTGGTTTTCTTCTGCGTTCTCTGCAGTGCAATGGGGTTTAAAGATGACTAAGTTGAATATTAAAATGGCTGAAGAAATTGAACTGCTGCGGCTGGTAACAGTGGGCAGTGTCGATGATGGTAAATCCACATTGATCGGCCGCCTTCTGGTTGACACCAAGGGTGCATTTGAAGATCAGTTGCTGGCGGTGAGAAAGGAAAAGGGCACGGAGCATGTGGCATCGGCTGCCGAAATCGATCTTGCCATGCTGACCGATGGCCTGTCTGCCGAACGCGAGCAGGGTATTACCATTGACGTAGCCTACCGCTATTTTGCGACGCCGAAACGGAAGTTTATTATGGCTGATTGTCCGGGTCATGAGCAGTACACACGCAATATGGTCACCGGCGCCTCCACGGCCAACGCGGCCATCATTCTGATTGATGCACGCAACGGTGTGATGCCCCAGACCAAAAGGCATACGCATATTCTGGGTTTGCTGGGTATTCCGCATCTGATTGTGGCGATCAACAAGATGGATCTGGTCGGTCACGATCAGGCCATCTTCGAAAAGATTCGTGAGGAGATGGATGATTATTGTGCCAGGCAGGGAGTGAAGGATTTGATCTGTATTCCAATGTCTGCGCTTGATGGTGATATGGTGGCCGTGCGCGGCGATCACATGGACTGGTATGAAGGCCAGACGTTGCTGGAAACACTGGAATCGTTGTCGGTGTTGGGTGGACTGGATGAGCAGCCGTTCCGTCTGCCGGTGCAGCTGGTGAATCGACCACAGACAGCCGAATTGCCGGATTATCGTGGTTTTATGGGCACGATTGCTTCCGGCACGGTAAAAGTCGGCGATGCGGTCAAGGCTATTCCGAGTGGCAATACATCGACAGTGAAAGAGATTGTCACCTTCGATGGCAGTCTGGATGAGGCCTTTGCACCGCAGAGTATCACGGTGACACTGAATGATGAGATTGACCTGTCACGCGGAGATATGCTGGTGCATGTCGGGGGTGAGCCGAGAGACAGCAAGGAGCTGGCCGCCAATGTTTGCTGGATTGGTGATGAGCCGCTTTCGGTGCGCAAGAAGTATCTCATCAAGCATACAACCAACAGCGTGAAAGCGATGGTGGCCAGCATCGATTTCCGCCGAGATATTCACACGCTGAGCAAGGATAAATCGGATGAGCTGGCGATGAATGAAATCGGCCAGATCACCTTCAAGTTGATGAAGCCATTGCATTGCGACAGCTATACCGAGAATCGTACGACGGGCAGTTTTATTGTGATAGATACGTTTACCAATAATACTGTCGGTGCCGGTATGATTATTTGAGCAATCGCCACAGTTGATTGTCGCCGAATGAAGTCAGGGGTGTAGAGCGTATGTTTAGTCGATTAAGTGAAAAGTTCGGGGATATCGCCCATAAGCTGCGCGGTGCAGCGCGTGTTTCTGAAGCCGATCTGGATGCCACGCTGCGCGAAATGCGTTTGGCCATGCTGGAGGCCGATGTGGCCTTGCCGGTGGTGCGGCATTTGATGGCCGAGGTGAAAGAGCGGGCGTTGGGCGTGGATGTGGCCAGGAGCCTGCAGCCCGGTCAGGTAATTATCAAAGTCCTCAATGATGTGCTGACCGATTTGCTGGGTGGTCAGTGCCGTGATTTGAATTTGTCAAAAATTCCGTCCGTGATTCTGCTGTGTGGTTTGCAGGGTGCCGGTAAAACGACAACGGCTGGCAAGCTGGCAAGGCTGCTGGTTTCCCAGGGCAAGAAAGTGGCGTTGACTTCGGTTGATGCGACCCGCCCTGCTGCGCGTGAACAGTTGCAGGTATTGGCCGGACAGGTGGACGTGCCCTATATCTCAGGTGAAGGGGCAAGTGCTGCCGAACTGGCCAGATCTGCCGTTCTACAGGCAGGCCGGGATGGGCATCATGTATTGATTCTGGATACAGCAGGGCGTCAGGTGGTGGATGATGAACTGATGGCCGAGATCCGGACTGTGGCGGATACAGTGGATGCAACTGAGCGCCTGTTGGTACTTGATTCCATGACCGGACAAACCGCGCTTCCGATTGCCGAGCAGTTCCATGCTTCTGTAAATATGTCTGGCTGTATTCTGACCAAAACCGATGCTGATGTGCGCGGTGGCGCAGCATTGTCGGTAGCACATAGCACCGGTGTGCCGATTCGGTATGTTGGTACCGGTGAAAAAATCGAGGCATTTGAGCAATTCGACCCTTCACGTATGGCAGGCCGGATTCTCGGTCAGGGTGATGTGGTTGGTCTGGTCGAGAAGATTCAATCGACAGTTGATCAGGCCACAGCGGAAAAGGCTGCTGCTAAAATCAAAAAAGGGCAGTTCGATCTGGGTGATTTTGCTGAACAATTGGGGCAGATGCAAAATATGGGTGGCATGGCAGGCATGTTGAAAATGATGCCGGGTATGAATCTTCCACAGGGTGCGCTGGAACAGATGGATGACAAGCCGATCAAGCGCATGCAGGCGATGGTCTATTCGATGACGCCGAAAGAGCGCAAATATCCCAAACTGTTAAACGGCAGCCGAAAACGGCGTGTGGCAACAGGTTCAGGAACCACGGTTCCCGAATTGAACCGGATGCTCAAACAGTTTGCCCAGATGCAGAAAATGATGAAGCGCATGAAAGGCGGCAAGGGTCGCCGCATGATGGCGCAGATGATGGGCAAGTTCGGAGGCATGGGCGGCGGCGGTATGCCACCGGGCATGCCGAAGATGTAGAAAAGATCAGGATGAAGCAGCTTGCGAGCGCCACTTTATATCTCTATAGTGCGCCGCCTGTTTTTCGGAGGTAGTACATAATATGGCAACAATTATTCGTTTGAGTCGCGGTGGCCGCAAGAAGCGTCCTTTTTATTCTGTCGTTGTAATGGACGAGCGCAAGCGTCGCGATGGTGCATTCATCGAGAAGCTGGGTTATTACGACCCCTGCACGGAACCGGAAGTGATCAAGCTGGACCTGGATCGGGTGAAAGCATGGACTGATCAGGGTGCGAAAGTATCTGATCGTGTCGCCAGCCTGATTGGCAAGGCATCAGCATAATTGATCCTCACCGAAGCCTGACACAGGCTTTGTCGATGGGTTGTAACAAATATTTGCACATTGGTGATGTTCTTGGGGCGCATGGCCTCAAAGGTGCACTGATTGTTTATTCACATACCCGGCCCGCTGATGCGGTTGCCGGGTATTCTTGTTGGTGGCTGGGTGAAACTTCTGAAGCCGCCACGGCTTATACGCTCAAGCGTTGTTGGCAGCATGGCAGGCGAATTCTGGCTGAAATTGAAGGTATATCGGATTGTCAGAGTGCCGAGGCACTCAAGGGGCAGAAAGTCTGGATACCGACCGATGAAGTGGAAACCGGTGAAGATGAATACCTGTGGGAAGACCTGATCGGTTGCCGGGTGTTACAGCGGGGGGACGATTTGCTGGGAACGGTTATTGCACTGGAAGAGTATGGTGCACAGGATAACCTGCTGGTGAGAACAGCTCCTGGCGCGCAACAGCAGGGTGAATGGTTGATTCCCTTTACCGGACAAATGATTGTCGAGGTTGATCTTGATAAGGGTGTGATTGTGGTTGATATGCCTGAAGGAATGGATGCATGTTTCACGCCCAGATTCTGACCCTTTTCCCTGAATTCTTTGATTCACCATTGTCCTGTTCCATTCCGAAGCGGGCCATCGAGGCTGGCATTGTTACAGTGGATACCATCCAGATTCGTGATTTCGCTACGAATAAACACCATAAGGTGGATGATGCACCCTATGGCGGCGGCCCGGGCATGCTGATGAAGCCGGAGCCGGTTGTGGCTTCCATTCGGGCGGCTCGTGAGAAACACCCCGATACCCATGTCATTATGCTGACCCCTTCAGGTTCCCGCTTTACGCAGGCCAGGGCGCTGGAATTGATTGAAAGGCCCGGTGTCACATTGCTTTGTGGTCGTTATGAGGGCTTTGACGAAAGAATATGTGATTATGTCGATGAGCAAGTTTCACTGGGTGATTATGTGCTTTCCGGAGGCGAGCCTGCAGCATTATGTATGCTGGATGCATTGATCCGTTTATTGCCGGAGGTGCTTGGCAGTCCGGAATCGGCTGTGCTCGATTCATTTACGGAAGAGGGTATTCTCGACTGGCCGCACTATACCCGGCCTGAAAGCTTCGAGGGGAAATGTGTGCCTGATGTGTTGCTTTCCGGCAACCATGCCGAGATCGAAAAGTGGCGTAAGGCACAGGCTATGCTGCGCAGTAAAAACAGAACTAGGGCCTGTTCACCCTAATTTCGGTGT
>JBHHTY010000025.1:0-15465 GCA_046753565.1 Mariprofundus sp. | reverse complement strand
GTTGTTTTCATACTCCAATTATAGCGGGTATTAAAAAGAAACCAACCAGATATTGTTGCTAACACCATTAGTATTTATAGCCCGGGCTGAAAATACAGACCAATGATCACCGGCTTATATCAGGAGATTGCCGTTTTCAGTTTTTTCAGGGCTCGGGTTTCCAGTTTGACAATGCTCCAGGAGCGAAGAATAAAATCATGGATGGAAGCACGTACCCACCATGAGGCATAGGTCATGACGCATTAAGGAGACTTCAAGCCTTGAGCCATGCCAGCAGCTGTTGCTCATTGGCAATTTCAATGCCGAGTTCGCGTGCCCTGGAGAGCTTGGAGCCGGCTTTTTCTCCGGCAATGACAAGATCGGTGTTTTTGGAAACTGATCCGGCTGGTTTTGCTCCCATAGCACGTAACTGTTCCTGCGCTGTACGGCGCTGTATGGCTTCAAAGCTGCCGGTCAGGACAACGGTTTTTCCGGCCAGCGGGTGATTGGCAGGTCCGGATGACGGTGCGGTCGGTTGCACACCTGCTGCCAGCAGGCTGGAAATGACTTCGCGATTGTGCGGCTCGGCAAAAAAACTGCATATGCTGGCGGCTACTTCCGGCCCAATATCGGGAATGTTAATCAGTGTTTCCACATTGGCCTGCATCAGGCTGTCAAGTTCTCCGAAATGGTTGGCCAGCCCGGCAGCTGTTGCAGTGCCCACGTGGCGAATCCCCAGCGCATGCAGAAAATTGGCCAAAGGTCGGTGGCGGCTTTGTTCCAGTGCATGTTGCAGATTGGCGATTTTTTTCTCTCCCATGCCGGGCCAGGCAAGCAGGGCTTCATAATCCAGTTCATACAGATCGGCAATATCGGCCAGCAGACCTTCATCCACCAGTTTGGCAATCAGTTTGTCGCCCATGCCTTCGACATCCATGGCTCCGCGAGAAACAAAATGAGACAGTCGTTCTTTCAGCTGAGCCGGGCAGGACAATCCGCCGCTGCAACGGATAGCAACTTCACCTTCAATGCGGAACACAGATGCACCGCAAACGGGGCAGTTTTCCGGTGGTGAAGGAAAGCTTGCCTGTGCATCCACATCCACAGCAGTGACGATTTCTGGAATCACCTCTCCGGCCCGCCGGACAATGACCTGTGCGCCGGCATAGACCTGTTTGCGTTTCAGCTCATCGATATTGTGCAGTGTCGCGCGGGAGACGGTGACGCCGCCCACGGTAACCGGCTGCATTTCGGCAACCGGGGTGATGACACCGGTTCGTCCAACCTGCCATACAATCTGATTGACCGATGTCGTGACCTCTTCAGCTGGGAATTTATGCGCAATGGCCCAGCGAGGGGAGCGGGCCACTGCACCCATGCGTTGTTGCTGGGCAAAATTATCCAGTTTGTAAACTACGCCATCGATTTCATATGGCATATCGGCACGTTTTGCCTGCAATGTCTGATAGTGAGACAGCAGGCTTTTGGTATCGCTGGCCATGGCGGTTTCCTGCACTGCAAACCCAAGCTTTTGCAGCCGGGCCAGTAATGCGGATTGGCAGGACGCCAGTTCATGTCCACCCAGGCCAGCGCCATAAGCGAAAAAACTGAGGTCACGTTTGGCTGTGATTTTGGCATCCAGCTGCCTGAGAGAACCGGCGGCAGCATTTCGCGGGTTGGCGAAGGCGGGCAATCCTTCTGAATCCTGGCGTGCATTGAGATCGGCAAAGGTGATTTTGGACATATATACTTCGCCGCGCACTTCCATCACTTCAGGAATCTCTGTATCAGCGCAGTTCAGGTGCCAGGGGATATCGGTAATTGTGCGGATATTATCGGTGACATCTTCACCGACTCTGCCGTCACCACGAGTGGCGGCAATGGTAAGGCGACCGCTTTCATAGCGCAAATTGACTGCCAGACCATCAATTTTGGGTTCAATGATTAAGTTCGGTTTTTCTTCACCTGTGGCCTGCCGGATTTTGCGAACAAATGCTTCGATTTCTTTTGTTTCAAATGCATTGGCCAGTGATAACAACGGTTCGCCATGCTCACGTGTGGTAAATGTTTGTGACGGGGCGGCGCCAACCGAGCGTGTGGGGGAATCGTCCGGCACCGGCTCACCCAGTTCGGTTTCCATTGCTTCCAGCTGGCGCAACAGTCGATCGTATTCGTGATCCGGAATAATCGGCATGTCGAGCGTGTAATAGCGATAGTTATGTTCTTTGAGTTCAGTTCGCAGCGCATTGACACGCTGTTTCAAGGTCTGCCTGTTGCTCATCCCTGTGGCGGTTTTTCCAGCATGTCTTCAATCGTTTGCGTGATCGGAGGTGACATCCAGTCTTCGGCACCGATCAGGTGATGCAGAACGGTTCCGTCACGATCAATCAGGAATGATTCAGGATAACGGAAGACACCATAACGGCGTGAAATGGCGCTGTCGGCATCGTGCAGCACTTGAAACGGCATCATGTATTCCTGCATAAAAGAAGCCAGATCCTCGCTGCGATGATCAACAGAAACGGCAACGATTTTCAGGCCTCGGGATGCATATTTGTCATGTAATTCCGCCATGGAAGGGATTTCCCTGCGGCAGGGCGGGCACCATGTGGCCCAGAAATTCAGCAGCATCACTCCACCTTTCGGCAGCGAATGCATGACGCCCTGCACATCCGGCAGGCTGAAATCAATCACCTGTGTGCCCTGACGAACAGATGCGGGTGCTTCGGGCAGGGAAAGCCAGATGCCACTGCCAATAGCTGTAAAAATACCCAGCACCATTAGCCAGCGATATTTCATGCTGTGCGTATGATTCATGCTGATGTTTCCAGTTCAGCCAGAGCCTTTTGCAAGGCATCTTCGCTTACCCTGTGCCTGAACAGTTCTTTTCCATCGTTATCCAGCAACACAGGCACATCCAGCCCGTAACGGACAAGCAGCGCCTTGTCATGATCCACGTTGACCGTTTCCCACGAACAAAGCCCCTGTTCAGCCGCTGCAGCAACCACTGCCTTGGCATCTTCGCACAGGCAACAGTTACGGCGGCTCAACAACTGAATATGTGGACGGCGCATATAACTGGAATTAATCCTCTGCTTTCCGTTTTTTGGGCAGTTTCACCAGAGCGAATACCTGGTCGCCCTGCCTGTCCAGCATGATGCGCAGCACTTCACCATGTTTGAAATGCCTGGCCAGTTTAGAAAAATCACTGACATTGTTGACATCCTTTCCATTGATGCGGTAAATCACGTCACCACGTCGAAGGCCGGCGCGTGCCGCAGGCATGCCGCGTTGAAGTTGCTGTATCACAATACCTTTTTTGACGCGTGTTTGTAGCCTTGCCGCCAGTTCCGGTGTCAAATTATCCACCATCATACCGAGTTTTACCTTGGCATTGTTTTGACGGGAGTGCCCGTTTGAGGCTGTTTCCTCATCGGTCATGGCTTCCACTGTAACGGTGATAAAACGGTGTTTTCCATTGCGAATCAGGCCGATTTTTACTTTATCACCGGGTGCATGGCGGGCTACGCGAATCGGCAGGTCGTGTGCTTTATGAACTGCCTTGCCATCGATGGATACAATCACATCACCGGGTTTGATGCCTGCCTTATCAGCTGCGGAGCCGGACACCACCTGTGGAACCAGTGCGCCTTCACGGTTTTTTAGTCCCAGCGCCTGCATGGTTTCCTTATCTACATCCGTAATATGTACGCCGAGACGTGCCCGGGTCACATGGCCTTTTTCACGCAATTCATTGATAACAGATTTGGCCAGGTTGATCGGAATGGCAAAGCCGATGCCGTTGTTGCCACCGCTGCGAGAATAAATGGCGGTATTGATGCCCACGACTTCGCCTTTGCGATTGAACAACGGGCCGCCGGAATTGCCGGGATTGATAGCCGCATCGGTCTGAATGAAATCATCATAGGGGCCGGAGCCGATAACGCGGCCTTTGGCTGAAACGATGCCCGCAGTCACGGTCTGTTCCAGGCCGAAAGGGTTACCTATGGCAACTACCCAGTCGCCAACACGAAGTTGGTCTGAATTGCCCAGGTGGACAGCTTTCAGATGTTTCGATTTGAGTTTGATCAGGGCGATATCCAGTTTGGGATCGGTACCAATAATTTTGGCTTCGTGCTCTGTGCCATCCCGCATTTTTACAATGACTTCATCAGCGCCTTCGACAACGTGGTTGTTGGTGACCACGTAGCCGTCGGAAGAGATGATGAAGCCGGTTCCCAGTGCATGGCGTTCCTGTTGCTGGCGCGGCATATTGCGTAGAAAATCATTAAAGAAATCATCAAACGGGGATCCGTGGGGAGGGGCAAATCCCGGTGGCATTCCCTGTTGTATCTGTTTTGCATGCACGGTGGTGCTGATATTCACTACGGAATCAGCCTGTGCAGCAGCCAGATCGGCGAAACTGTCGGGCATTGCCTGTGCATGTGAAATCCACATGACAGCAAGAAATAATACTGGGGACAACCGTTTCATTGGATTCAATCTCTACTCCTTGGATGAAAATGCAGACCGATTTGTAAGGCTGCCAGATGAAAAAAAGATGAAAATTTTGTGTCAATGCGATGAAATAATCAATGGATTGGTTTGATGTTCGGCGAATGGTTCAAGGATGCGAATCATCCTCACGTCCAGCCTGGAATCGCTACTGAGCAGATGTGATTTGTACCAGAAATAATAAGCCAGTACTGCGATGATGCCGCCAAGTGCAGCGATGGCCTCGACAGCAGGCCAGCCCAGATACAGGGCAATACTGCGGGTTGCCAATCCCGCCGCAACGAATGCAACCATTGGCAAGGCATACAGGCGGAAAGCAATACGTAATACCGCACTGTCCGGTACTTCAAGCAAGACGAGGTCACCGACTTTTGCACCGATTTTATTATGGACACGCAGCTCTATCACACGTTCAATCCATGAACCCATGGTGGCACAGGATGTCTTGCCAGCACAATCGCCGCATGCACTGGCGCGGCGGCCGCTGACAATAGCTTCATTTCCTTCAATTGCGATGACTGTGACCTGCTGTTCCATATGTGCTCCTGTCATCCATGACCATGCTCCGATTATTGCCGGAATCTTCAAGATTCGCAGTTTACATCATTCCGCTTCATTTGTACCTGCGATGGTTCGGGAAGATAATTTATAAAGTGGACTTGTCCATGCCGATCAGTTGGAACAGCTCCAGCCGTGAGGACGGGTTCTTCATGAATGCGCCGGTCAGTTTGGATGTAGTGGTCCATGAATTGGCCTTATGGATACCCCGGTGGCACATACAGAAATGCTGGCACTGGATAATCACGGCCACACCTTTCGGATCGAGCACTTCTTCAATGGCATTGGCAACCTGCATGGTCAGCTTTTCCTGTACCTGCAAGCGTTTGGCATAACCTTCGACCACGCGAGCCAGCTTGGACAGGCCAACCACGCGATCGCGCGGGATATAGGCAACATGAGCCTTGCCGACAAACGGTACCATGTGATGTTCACAATGGCTGTGGACATCAATATCCGAAACCAGCACGACTTCGTCATAACCTTCGACTTCTTCAAAGGTTTTGAGCAGATGCTCACGCGGATCTTCGCGGTAACCGGAAAAATGTTCGCGCATGGCAGAGAGCACCCGGGCCGGGGTTTCCTGCAAGCCTTCGCGATTCAGGTCTTCGCCAATATATTCCAAAAGACCACGCACATGCGCCATGCCTTCAATGTTTCTCAGATCGTTCGGGTCAAAATCTTCGGTCACAAACACCCTTCCTTTTCATATTCTGCGGGGCACCATAGCGCAAATAATCAGGAGGAACCATGCTGACTGTTGATTTATTGCGCCACGGTGCGCTCGAAGGCGGCGTGAAGTATCGGGGTAAAGTCGATGATCCGCTCACCATTGAGGGGCGGCAGGCCATGGATCGGGTTTGGGCTGAACTGGCCGGAGATGTGGATTGTATTATCACCTCACCATTAAGCCGTTGTGTTATTCCTGCCAGCTTATGGGCAGCCGAGGCTGGAATTGATTGCATGATCGAGCCGCGACTGGCTGAAATGGACTACGGGGCGTGGGAAGGCAAAAGCATTGATGACATTCGCCTGGAATATCCCGGCATGATTGAGCGCTGGCGTGCGGATCCGACCGGCATGCGCCCGCCCGGTGGTGAATCACCAGAAGAGTTGCGGACACGATTATATGAATGGTGGGAAGATACCCGACGCATTTTTGATGGTCGTCATCTTCTGGTGGTAGCGCATTCGGGCAGCCTGCGCATGCTGATTGCCCTGTTGCTGGATCAGCCGATTTCCTACACCCGAACCATCAATATGCCATATGCCTGCCGGAACCGTATCCTTCACCAGCAAGGTGGAAGCCGGTTGATTGAAATGACATGCAACGGGAGCTAAGGCGAGTGTAAATGGGCTCCTAGTTTTGGGTAACAGGTTTGCCGAACAGCCGTTGCATCAGATGTTTGATATCCAGTGCAATGCCGAGCGCTGCCGGCACTGAAAACAGGGTGATGACAGTTGAGAAAATCAGCCCCCACGAGAGTGCCAGTGCCATCGGGGCGACAAAGGGGTCAAAGCCGCCCCAACCGTAAGCAGTAGGCAAAAGGCCAACCACGGTGGTGATGGCAGTCAGTAATACAGCCCTGAGCCGACGTTTGCCGCTTTCCAGTATGGCCTGTCGCCACGGCACACCTTCAGCAATCAATCGTTGGATAAAGACAGCCATGACCAGTGATGCATTCACAACCACGCCGGTGAGGGCGACAAAGCCCATCATGGCCATGAATGAAATCGGTGCCCCGTGCAGGAAAAATCCGATAATGATACCGATCACACCGAACGGAATAGCCAGCATCACCAGAATCGGATAACCGATACGGTTAAACTGCACTGCCAGAATGGCGAAAATGCCGAGCAGGGCAAACACGAAACTGAATACCAGCCCGCGCACGGATTCCTGTGTTTTTTCTTCCTCGCCACCCAGATGCACACGCACGCTGGCCGCATCATCGCCCATCCATTCGTTCTGACGCTGTTTAACCAGGGCATTGAGTTGTTTGGAATTGATATCTTTCTGATTCACTTCGGCGGACACATTGATCACCCGTTGCCCATCTTTGTGGCGAATGCTGCTGGAACCGGGCTTGTTCTCCAGTTTGGCAATCCGAAACAGCGGTACCAGTCCACCGTGTTTGTTGGGGATTTCCAGATTCATCAACGTTTTGAGGTCATGTTGAGCCTGTTCGGGGTATCGAATGGTGACATCAATTTCTTCCTTGCCGCGTTTGATGGTGGAAATACGCAGGCCGTCAAAGGCGGCACGTATCTGGCTGCTGGCTGTTGCCAGGTCAACACCGGCATAGGCGGCCAGTTTACGATCCATGACAATGCGTATCTCAGGGTCGCCCGGTTCCAGATCGCTTTCAACCGCATAGGCCCCTTTGATCGATGCCAGCATGGCCATCAACCGTTTGGCCACCCGGGTCATGGCATCTTCATTGCCTCCGGTAAGCTCCACCTGCAGGGCGCGGCCGACCGGCGGCCCCGGTTTTTGCATGGCAAAACTGATGTCCATATCGGGGAATAGTGGTGGAATCTCTTTTTCCAGCACATTCATCACTGTATAGGCTTTCACCGTGCGCTGGGTGAAGGGGATCAGGATAATGCGTTCAAAACCGAACCGGTCGCCGATCTGTTTTAACGATTCTCTCTGGTCGGCACTGTTTTCACCGGCAATCATGGTGGTGGTTTCCAGCAGGGCAGGGTCGATACGTTTGCGCACTTCGATATCAAGTTTCTTTAGCTGATCGCGCATGGTTTCCAGGGTGGTGCCGGTGGGCATGGTCACGCGCAGGTAGAAGGTTGATTCGGCACCGGACGGGAACAGCTGGAATTTCATCGTGCTGGCCAGTGCAATGGATGCCAGCAATCCAATCACAGTCAACAGAATGGTCAGATAACGCAGCTTGACCGCCTTGTGCAGAAACCAGACATAAATATTGGATACCCAGGTAAACAGGAGACGTTCTTTAGGGTGCTTGTTGGCATTGGCGATGTCACGAATATGATTGGGTAGAATAAAAATCGCCTCAAACCATGAAAAACCCAGCAATACGATCACGACAATCGGTATGGAATACACAAACTTGCCGATAATGCCGTCCATATACATCAGTGGCAGAAAAGCGATAATGGTAGTCAGTACGGTGGCGGTAACCGGTCCGATCAGTTCGTATGTACCTTCAATGGCGGCCTGTTCAGGCGAGAGGCCGCGCTCCATATGCCAGGTGGCATTTTCACCGATAATAATAGCATCGTCCACCATCAGGCCGAGCACCATAATAAAACCGAACATGACCAGCAGATTCAATGTGATACCGGCAAGGTACAAAACCGCGATGCCGGAGAAGAAAATAATCGGCAGCCCCCAGGCCGTGGTCAGCGCCACAGACGGGCGCAGGAACAACATCAGCAGGGCCAGCACCAGCACCAGGCCGATAGCACCGTTATTGGTCAGCACGCCGAGCCGTAATCGCGTAATGGTAGAGAAATCATTGTAGGCGCTGACATGCACTTTTTCGCCATAGGTTTTCGGTATCGTATCCAGATAGGTGCGAACCCGATCGACCAGCTTGATAATATCGGCATCACCTTTTTTGACGACAATCATATTGATGGCCGGATCACCCCGTGCCCCGACATAGCGATAAGGGCGCTCCAGTGTTTCGCTGACATCGGCCACATCTTTCAAATGCAGAGCCTGACCACGTTCATTGGCTCGCAATACCAGATTGCCGGCATCTTCGGCTGAGGAGAATTCGCCGGTAATGCGAATAATACGCTGGCCTTCGGGGGCTTTCAGGCGGCCGCCCGGCGCATTGATATTCCATCCTCTGACCAGTGTAACAATATCGTTAATCGAAACCCGGGATTGACGCATTTTTTCCGGGTCGGGCACGATGCGGATTTCCTCCTTGCGGGCACCCTGTACGAACACATTGGCGACGCCATCAATGGCGCGCACATCATCCTCGATCCGGCTACTCAGGTGTTTGAGCTCCAGTGGCTGGAAATCACCGAAAATCGAAAAGGTGAGTACAGGGGTTTGCTCGGATTTTACTTCCGTAATGGTCGGGTCGGAAGGCAGATCAACTGGCAGGTCAGCGCGATTGATCGCTTGCTGGATGTCAGATACCAGCCGGGACCGGTCTTCAAAATTGGGGTCAACCTCAACAGTAATCTGCATGGTACCGGAAAATGATGTGGAGCGGATGGCATTGATGCCATCGAGGCCTTTCATTTCCTGTTCGATCGGGGTCACCAGCAGACGTTCCACTTCACGGGGAGCTGCACCCGGATAAGAGCCCGAAACGACGATGATATCGAAATTGATGCTGGGAAAAGCTTCGCGCTGCATATTGATGCCGGCATAGATGCCACCGATTAGAAGAATCAGGGATATCAGATTGACCAGTACGCCGCGTTTTACGAAAAAGGCAATAATATTTTTCATGTTCAGGTGTCAGTCATGGCTGTGGTTTTGCGGTGTCGTAGATACCAAGCCTGTACAGCAGCTGCCCCTGTGCCCAGGCCAGCTGTTGTGCTGCCAGTTCAATGGTGAGCTGTTGCAGTTTCGCATTCAGGGCGGCATTGCGCAGTTCGTTTTCAAATTGTACCAGCGTGGCCGTATCCGAGCGCCCCTTGCGGTAGCGTTTCAATTCTTCATTGAATTTCTGCTGTTCCGCCTTCACCTGTTTTCTGGCCAGCTCCAGGGTGGGTTTGCCTGATATGATGGCGGTAACAGCGGAGGAAATATCATCCCTGATCTGTTTCAGCACACTGGTGCGTTGGGCATCGATACGCAGACGCTGTAATTCGGCTTTGCGGATGGCGGCTCTGGCTGTATTGCGCCCCAGTGTATCGGAGAGCTCCAGAGACAGGGATGCGAAATGGTCATGAACTGAAAATCCGGCTACCGCTGCGGGTAACAGCGTTTTATCCAGCGCACGTGTTCCCAGTTCGGCAATCACATCCAGTTGAGGTTGGTCGCCATCGCGTGCAAGGGACAGTCGGGCATCGGCAGCCTGCATCTGGGCATTGAGAGCCTGCAATTCAGGACGCCATTGTTTTGCCTGTTCTACAGCGGCATCGATGCTGGTTTCGGGTTTTGTCAGCTGTTGGCCATATGTGACGGAAACTTCCGTACTGGCTGCGCGCAGCATCAGCCGATTGAGCGTGTTCTGATCGTTCAGGCGCACCGACCTGGCGCGTTGCAAGTCGGTTTTTCGGGCTGCCAGGAATGCTTCTGCCTGCAGACGGTCCGCTTTTTCAATCAGGCCGAACTGTTCACGCGAGCGTTGGTACGACAGAAGTGTTTGTCCCCTTTTGACGGCCTGCTCGGCAATATCGATATTGATATCATCTGCGGCCAGCCGGTAATAGGCATTGATAGCCTGCAGGGTTAGCTGGTGAGCGAGGACCTGCTGCTGTTTTCTTGTTTGTTCCAGTTCTGCCTGTGCGCTGATCAGCGATTGACTGTAGTCAGGGCGGTCAGACCCCTTGAGCAGAGGGTGACGATAATTGATATTGATTTCATTGCGGTAGGATGGATTGAACAGTGCCAGCTGGGCTGCAAACGGGGAATTGAACCCCTGACTGGAGCGGCTGTATTTGAAATCAGCGCCGATGGTGCCACCGTTGGCCAGCGGTTTTGCAATGCTTCCGGTCAAATGCCCCAGCCGGTTTTCCGATGGCTGGAAGTCACTGATCGTCGGTATTTTTTCGTCGCTGGCACCGATGCTGGCCGTGACGACCGGATCCAGAATGCCCTCTACCCGCAGTGTTTCCGTGGCGGCAATATCGCTGTCAATTCGGCTGACATGTAAATCCGGGTGATGGGCCAGCACTGTTTTGATTACCTGCGCCAGGCTCATTTCTTCAGCTGTAGCGGACATGGACAACGCAGCCAGACAAAACACGGAACAGACGATGTTGCGAATCAGATGAATCATGAGCCTCCTCGGCCTTGAATCAGAAGAGGTGTGAGCAGGTTTTATGCGCGCTCCATGAATTCGCCGGTTTCAGTATTGACCTTGACTTTGGTGCCGGCCTCCAGGTACGGCGGTACCAGGATCGGTGCGCCGGTTTCCAGTTTGCCGGGTTTGTAGGAGCCGGTGGCAGTCTGCCCCTTAATAGCGGCATCGCACTCAACCACTTCCAGCACGACAGCTTGCGGCAATTTAACATTCAGTGGTCGTTCTTCATGGAATTCAACCGTTACTGTGGCTTCGGGAAGCATATAGGGCAGGGCATTCTCAAGCATCTCAGCGCTGAGCGTAATCTGGTCATAGGTTTCCATGTCCATGAAATGGTAGCTGTCACCATCAGCATACAGGTATTGCATATCGCGTTGTGACAACACGACACGCTCCACTTTTTCTGTGGAATTGAATCGTTTGTTGGTTTTGGTACCGGTTTCGATATTACGCATTTCCAGTTGCATGCAGGCCACACCCTTGCCCGGTGTTACATGCTGGGTTTTCATGACACGCCAGAGGCCGTTATTCCACTCCAGAATATTGCCAACGCGAACCGATACGACATTGATAAGCATGATTGCTCCTCTGTTCAGGCTTAAGTGAAAGATGATTTCTTGCCATCCGGGCTAAAATCAGTTTCTCTTTAAAGGGATCGCGAACATAGCCATTTGATGCTTTTCGGGCAAGAATTGGCGAATGCAGTTGATCCCGTTATTTTTTTTCGCCCGCCGCTGACCCTATGCCGACACTTCAGGAAACCATGGATGCTTTCATTCGGCAGTCTGCATCGGAGAAAGCCGGTCAGATGCCCTTACTGCAGCATGTTGAGCAGTGTATGGATGCGTTTACCCGGTATTTGCTACATTTTTCCGATCTGTTTCAGGATCAGGATATGCCTGAAGGGGATGATTATGCCGACTGGGAGGCCAGTCTGGAGGCTCATATGGCAGACTTGCTGCAGGGCGATGTGGAGCCTTCCGGCGATATGGGCAGCCTGCCGCTCAAATCGCTGGATCCGGAACATCTGCGCGATTTTTTGGGCTGGTTTATGCTGCGGGAAACCGGAGATGCCGAGCTGATTCAAGCCTATGCAGATACTCTCAATGCATGGATCGCTTTTATTCATGCCAGCGGCTGGTGGAATCAAAATGAATATCTGGAGTTTTCGGAAATACTGGATGATGTAGTACCTGCGGCAACACGTGCGGCAAGACTGTCTCAGGTGTTGTTTCATTTTGTTCGTTCCGGCACAGGGGTGCCTCCGCGTTTGAGAGGCCAGCGGTTTTCGCGTTTTGTTGAAGGGCATGGCCGGGTTTCGGAAGTTGCCGACGGTGGGGTACATTTCAATTTTGAAAATCAGGGTGAACATGTGGGGCCGGTGATGTTGCCGCAGGTTATTCTTGATTTGATTGAAGCCGGTGATGTGTTTGACCTCGAACTGGGGCTCAGGGGTGACAGCTGGGTGATCGTCGATATTGGTCCGGTCTATCCGCATTGTGTGTATGTGGAAGTGGAAGAATACAGAGGGCTGGAAAAGATTTCCTGATTCGGGCCGGCGCTTTTGAGATAGCCCCTTTCTCGATTGTGCACAGCGGTTATAGTTCTGCCACACGCAATGAGCCATCATTGCCCGAGATTCTCTGAAAAAGTGCATAAATGTGCTTTTTCAGACCTTTCCCAATACGGAGGCCTGCATGTTTCACGGCACGATGACTGCACTGGTTACACCATTTTCAAACGGTAAAATCGATGAGGATGCTTTCCGTGCTCACCTGGAACGACAGATCGAAGCCGGTGTGAATGGCGTGGTGCCTGCCGGGACGACCGGTGAGGCGGCGACCCTGTCTTTTGATGAACACAAACAGGTGATTCGTATGGCTGTCGAACAGGTGTCCGGACGCGTGCCGGTGATTGCAGGAACCGGCAGCAATAACACTGCCGAATCTATCGAACTGACGGCTGCTGCCAAGGCGCTCGGTGCCGATGGCGCCCTGCTGATTTCGCCTTATTATAACAAGCCGACCCAGGAAGGGATTTATCAGCATTACAAGGCAGTTGCCGATGCCGTACACATTCCGCAGGTGGTGTACAATGTACCGGGCCGTACCAATTCGAATCTTCAGCCTGAAACCGTGGGGCGTTTGTCGCATGTATCCAATATTATCGGCATCAAGGATGCCACAGCCAATATGGAGCAGCTGGTGCAGACCATGGCAGCCTGTGAAGGCCGAATCGAATTTTACTCTGGTGATGATGCCACGGTGATGCCGTTCATGGCGCTGGGTGGTTGCGGTGTCATTTCCGTGGTGTCCAATATTGCACCGAAAACAATGCTGGCACTCACCGATGGCATGCATCACGGTGATTCGGATGTGGCCCGGCGTATGCAGTTTGCCATGCACAGGCTCAATCAGATGCTGTTTATTCAGGCCAATCCCATCCCGGTCAAGGCCGCATGTCATTTGCTTGGCTGGATGCGGAATGAACTGCGGTTACCACTGTTGCCGCTGGCCGGTGCAGAGCTGGAAGTCTTGCGTCAGGCGATGCTGGATTTCAAGTGTGAATCGGATGGAATATGTGAGCGATTGGAGTTGACTGATAGCTGACGACCTGGTTTCTTCGCTGCGCCTGATTTTCAGCTTCAGGCGCGTGGTGCATTCATTCGCCTACTTCGCCGCCACACTGGCAGCGATTGCCGTTTTCGTGTTTGTGCTGATGTTGGCTGAGTCAGCGGTATATATTACCATCGGACAGCCGGTATCGGTCTGGGCTATGGCCATTGCCGCCATTACAGCGGCTTTTGGTTATGCGCCGCTTGTTCAGGGTTTGCAGCGCGGGCTGGATCGCATCTTTTTCCGCCATCAACTGGATATGCTGGCGGCAATCAGACAACTTGGGGCCGGTGATCTGGCACAATTGCCGATCGAAGATGTGGAACGGGCTCTGCTGGAACGCCTTTGTATGGTCAGTTATCGGCGCTATGCCGCTCTGGATGAACGGGCCCTGCCGGATGGCGAGTGGTTTTCCTATCCTGCGGATGCTCCGTTCATTGAGCCAGAATATCAGGGTGATACGCACAAAGATTATGCCCTGCGCCTGAAGTTGCCTGCCGCTCACGGCGAAGCATGGCTATGGCTCGGGCCGAGGCGTGATGGCAGGCCGATGGATGCGGAGGAGCGTAAAAGTCTGGAGTCATTGGCCAAGTTTTCGGCCATGAGTCTGGAGCATGCGCGTTTAACGCATCAGCAGGCGGAAGCGGCGCGACTGGATTCGCTGTCCCGCGTGACCCGGCAGTTGCATTCCCACGATTTGAAAAATCGTTTGCATGACCTCTCTTTTCTGGCTCATCATCTGGGTTCCGGCAAGCTGGATGAGGAAGATGTGCAGCGTATGCTCACTGCCATCCGTAAAGTGACAGGACGCATGCAAACATTGATGCAGCGCATGTCCGACCCCAATGCTCCGGTCGACCCGTTACTGGCACCGCTGGATCTGGTGAGTTTGCTGAAATCGAGTATTCGTGACCGGTTGTGGCCGGAAGCGTTGCAAATCAAACAGACACTGGAGCCTTTGCCTGCCGTGGCCGGGGATGCGGATTTGTTGCAGGGTGTATTTGAGAATCTGTATGATAATGCGGTTCAGGCCATGCAGGGGCAGGGGCAGATTTGTATTGAAGCCGGCCTGGTCGAAGCGGAAGAATGCGGGCAGCCTGGGAAGGGCGCCCCCCGTCATTTGGCAGAAGTGCGTGTGGGGGATCAGGGCTGCGGCATGACAGAAACATTTATACGGCAGCGCCTGTTTCGGCTTTTTGCCACCAGCAAGAGCAACGGGCTGGGTGTCGGGCTTTATCTGAGTCGCAGGATTGTCGTGGCACATGGCGGAACGATTACGGCTCAAAGCGAAGGTGCGGGCAAAGGTTCCGCCTTCATTGTTCGTTTGCCGTTGTGGCAGGATGGTTCGGATGCAAATCATGACTGACAGGGGGATGCTGATGGATGATGCTCTGAGTCCTTCAATGTGGTCTGGTCGAAAGGAGGTGAGATGATGAAGCAGACTGTGCTGGTCGTGGATGACAACGATATCAACCGTTTGAATCTGAAACTGTTGTTGAAGGAATCCTATACCATTCTTGAAGCGGGTGATCTTGAGGCTGCCGATAAAATGCTGGCCGGTCATCGCGTTGATCTGGTTGTGCTTGATCTAGCCCTTCCGCCCGAACCGGATAATCCGGAAATCGGTATGGGTTACCTGGAGAAGCTACGGGTGGAAAGCCCGGATACGCCGGTAGTAGTGATTACCGGTCATGATGAACGGGCGCTGGCTCTGCGGGCACAAAAATCGGGCGCACTGGATTTCTTCGGTAAACCTTTTGATCCTGATGAGGTCAAGAGCACGATTGATCGCAGCATGCAGGCGCACTGGCAGGCCATGC
>JBHHTY010000024.1:0-15576 GCA_046753565.1 Mariprofundus sp. | reverse complement strand
GTTCGTTGGAAACCGGTGAAATGGGTGAAGAAGACGGCCACGGCGCTGAAGGCAAGCTGGATATGGATATGCTGCTGACCGGCGTGGACGAAGCGGTTGATTTCGTCGCCCAAACCAATGTGGATGCCCTGGCTATCGCTATCGGCACCTCCCACGGCGCATACAAGTTCACCAAGCCGCCTACAGGCGAAGTGCTGCGTATCGACCGCATTGAAGAAATCCATGCAGCGCTTCCGAACACTCATCTGGTCATGCATGGCTCCTCTTCCGTGCCACAGGACTGGTTGGCCATCATCAATGAATATGGCGGAGATATGGGCGAAACCTACGGCGTGCCCGTTGAAGAAATTGTCAATGGCATCAAATCCGGTGTGCGCAAGGTCAATATCGACACCGATCTTCGTATGGCTTCCACCGGTGCGGTTCGCCGTCACCTGAAAGAGAATCCGTCCAACTTCGATCCGCGTAAATTCTACAAAGCCGCCAAGGATGCCATGAAAGACATCTGTACCGCGCGTTTTGAAGCATTCGGATCGGCTGGCAATGCCTCCAAAATCAAGGTTCGTTCACTGGAATCCATGATCAGCTATTACAGCTAAGAGAAGTTGAAAAAACCACGCTGTTGTTCATTCAGCGAATCAGGCGGGCCTTCGGGCCCGCCTTTTTTATACCCTCCATGTAACGCCCGCCCCGCTGATACGACCAACGATACGACCAACTTTTACTGCCACAGAAAATCAGGCAGAAAAAGCGAAAAGCATTGCATTATGTATCTATGGATCAGAATATGGATAGCAAAATCAGGTTGTGCCAAAATCAAACAGATCATCCGTAAGTATGAGAAAAAACAGGCATATTTCAGCAACCGTTCCGATTCATCCTTTATGCAGGCATCCCTGCATTATCTGGGCCGTAATATTGAAGCCGCTGGCAATCATATTGACCGGGCCCAGGGTTCCGGAACCAGCACAGGGAATCTGAAAAGCCTGATTGATCGGGAGCGCCGTGGATATTCATGTTGAAAAAAATTGTAAAAGGCTGAAAATGTTTCTTATGACAGGTAAGGATAGCTTTGCCTGCCATCACAAACCTGTGGAGACTACTGTGTTGCTTGCTATGAAATTTCATACATCGTATATCATCTCCGGTAAGCAATGACGGCAAAAAGTAATTGTTACGTCTTGATACTTTTGGCTACGCTGTTCAGTGCTACTGCTACTGCTACTGCTACACAAAATCAGGAGCATGCCAGCCTTGTCAACAGCGACGACTGCACCGAAGTTTCGATCCGCTACAAAGACCATCCCGAACTGACCCGACAGGAAAAAATCGGACTGATGGATCAGGCCCTGTTTCATTCACTCAACAAATATGAGCGCTGTCAACGCAATCAGGCCAACACAGCTTCCGGTGAAAACGATGCAAACGGCGGCCAGGCCGGCAACGGAACAGACAGTGCTTCGGACTCCTCCACAGCCAGTTCCGAGATGTCGGGAACAGAAACACCTGCAATACAAAAAGCCTCAACCGACAATACTGGCAGCCATACAAAGCCTGAATCCATGCCGTCCGGCGACAAAACCGGGCATGTTCAGAACACGCCAATCAAAAGAGTCGGAAAAATCCCGGATGACATTCCCCCCGTTGATAATGATAGCGTTCTCGAAGCACAAATCCGCCATGCAGCGACAATTGAAACAGATCCGGTGATCAAGGAAAAACTCTGGAATGAATACCGGAAATATAAAGGATTGCCTGCCCGGCCAAGCCACCATTAAGACACAGGAGAAACCGTTGTGAATCGTATACCCAGACTGAAGAAGTTCATCGCGATGACTATTGCCTGTACGTTTCTTTTATCCGCTTGTACAACCGGTGGCTCCGGCTCATCAGGCCCGGGAATCGGCCCTGTAACATCCTCATCCTATTCCCATGCAAAGACAAAAAAAGAACCGGGCATCCAGAAACCCAGAATTGATATCATTGTCCCGGTTTTCGATCCAGGGCTACCTGCCGATCCGGCAACATATGAAAAAAAAGGTATCTGGCCTGAACTGCGCCGGGCTGAATCCTCCCGTTTCGCCTATAAGATGAAGCTGGCGCTCGAGAAAACCGGAGCATTTGGTGCGGTTCGTGTCATGCCGGACAAAACAGCAACCGGCGACCTCTATGTACTTGGAACGGTCACAGAATCCAATGGTGAAAAAGTAGGCATCCACGTGAACGCTGTTGATATCAGCGGAAAACGCTGGTTGGACAAAACCTTTGAGCATGAAGTTAGCAAAGCATTTTACAGCAATATAAGGAATAACGGTAAAGACCCTTATGATCCTGTATTCAAAAAAGCGGCAGAACAACTGGTCAAGGCACTGGATAAGCATACAGCCCGCGATCTGGAAAGGCTTCAGAAACTCACCGACTTGCGTTTTGGTGCCAACTTTTCCGAAGAAGCCTTTTCCCGCCACATGCAGGTCAAAAATGGAACCGTATCACTACTGAGTTATCCGGATAAAAATGATCCGATGCTCAAACGTGTGAAGGCGATTCGGGTCAGGGATCAACTGTTTTCCGACAGCATGCAAGCCCACTACGAGCAGTTCAGCCAGGAAATGGATGCCAGCTATGTCGTCTGGCAAAAACAGAGCTTTACGGAACTGGAGGCAGAGCATCAGGCCACACGCGATTCGATTGCCAATGCTGTCGGCGGCGTGGCACTGATTGGTCTTGCCGTGCTATCCGCAGTATTGGGCGGTCAATCTGACACTTATGCAGGTTCAACGGCAGGAGCAACAGGTGCCATTGTTGGCGGCATGATGGGGGCAAAGCTGTTGAACAAGAGTTTCAGAACGAGCGATGAAGCGAAATTCCACAGGGATGCCCTGGCTGAGCTCGGTCAGTCGATTGATAGCGAAATGGCGCCTCAGGTGGTCGAGTTTGAAAAAACCACGCTGGAACTTACCGGTACCGCCAAAGAACAGTTTGCCCAGTGGCGCGCTTTCCTGAAAAAGATTTATGTTCAGGAAGCCACGCCGGATGTTCAGCTTTGATAAATATGCAACAAACAACGCGCATGGATGATGTATTGCCATCCGGTGCTTATCTTTCATATTCCGGATCGACAATTCATCGGCGCATGCCTGCCAACCCATGTTAGAAAAGAAACTCCGCCAAGCCAGTGCCCAGAGCAAAAAACGCATATTTCTGGCGCTTGCCGGGGTGGCACTTTTGGCTGTCGTACTCATCATCGTGGTTTCGTTTGCTGATTTTCAATCACCCACCCCTGCTCCCGAAAAAGCGGTCAGCACTGAAATACCCCGGCAGGAAAAAGATATCTCAGCTCTCCGATCCCGATTTATCGATGCCTTGCGAACCTATGAAGAAAAAACGGAACCTGCCCTGAACGATGCAAACCTCCCGGGCTGGGCTCCGGACAAAACCTCGGAAATTGCCTTATTGAAAGATGCTGCCACATCGGCCTTTGTCAGCGGAGACTACGAAGCAGCACTTAAAACCATGGCCGATGCAACCACTCTGGCACAGCAGATTCTGACAAAAAGAGATCATATTTTTTCATCCCAACTGTCATTGGCTGAAAAAGCCCTCGCCGGGGATAATGCCATTGCAGGCAAACTGCATATCACCCGAGCCTTGCTGGTAAAACCACGGGACAGGCAGGCCCTCGAACTGGCCCGGCAAATTGATATCCTGCCTCAAATTATCGCATTGCTAAAAAAAGCAGACATTGCCCGAACGGAAAACAATCCGGAAAAGGAATATGCGGCAGTCAGCGAGGCATTCAAACTCGACCCGCGCAGAAAAGCACTACAATTACGGGCAACAGAGCTGGCGCAACAAATCAGGGAACAAAAGTTTGCGCCACTGATTGCCCGCGCTCTGGCCGATGTGGAAAAAAGAAGGCTGAAAGCGGCCCGATCCAGTTATCAACAGGCAAAAGCACTGGATCCCAACCGCCCGGAACTCCTCATTCTGGATAAGGCCATCAACAAGCTGGCCAACAGCCTGGATCTGGAAAAGGCCATCACACAAGGCAAGGCGGCAGTGGCTCGGGATGACTGGGCAAAGGCTCTGTCCGTTTATACCGCTGCCGCAAAAAAACATCCTGATGACACGACGGTTCTGGACGGCCTGCAATTATCAACCCGAATCGTGAGCCTGCAATCTGAACTGGCCGCTTATAACGGCCAACCAACACGACTTGCCTCCCCAAATGTCTCTGCGGCAGCACAATCCCTGCTCATTCAGGCCGGGGAATTTTCCCGCAACAGTGCATCCCTGTCGCGTCAGATAAAGCAATTGAAAAACCTGATTGCCGAGGTAAACAGGGAAATCCCGATCACCATCACATCGGACAATCAGACCTATATCCTGCTGAGAGGCATTGGCAAAATAGGCATCACACAGGAGAAAACCATTCAGCTCAAACCGGGAGATTATACTTTCGAGGGTATCCGTCAGGGATACAGATCCAAACTGGTTAAGGTACGTATCCCTGTGGGACTGACTTCATTCGGCGTCAAGGTTATCTGTGATGAACGCATCTGAACCCCGCCATCAGGGTGAAGAAACAGAACCTGTTTCCGATATCGGCCATATTCATGCGGCCATGTTACAGGCCAGAGCCCGGCAGCGGCGACTGTATTTACTGGGCGGATTATTCCTGCTTCTGGGCGCTTTTTTTATGCTCGGCCTCATCGCTTTTTCCAATGGAACCGTCATCGAAGTTGCGCCTGAAGATGCAAAAAACACCTCCATGGTTCAAATTGTCAGCGGTTTGGGAATTGTAGTCGATCACACGGTCTATTCCCTGAGTAAAACACCAACCGTTAAAATTTCAGCCCCCGGTTTCAAAACACTGCAAAAAATACTGCGCCCGTCAGAAACCGGAAGTGTCATCCGTGTTGAACTCTCCGAACTGCCGGGCCAGATACATCTGGGCACATCCCCGAGTTCGGAAAAGACGCGCTGGTTTATCAATGGCAAAATGGAATCTCTGGCCAACACCCTGCAGAAAGAGCTGTTTTCCGGGCAGTATAATATTGACATTGACAGCCCCTATTACCGGAAAAAAAGTGTACCCCTCAATGTCGAGCGTGGAAAAGTGCTGGATCGCATCATTGATCTGGAGCAGATCACTGGACAGTTGAACATCCAGACGGTTCCGGCCGGAGCAAACATCCGGATCAATAATGAAGCAGTTGGAATCTCCCCCCTGTCACTGACCAGAAGCGGCGGCAGCTACCATCTTGAAATCACACTCGGCGATTACCAGACCATTGCCGAGGATATTGAAATCACCAACAGTGAACAGCTTATCGAAAGAGACTACCGGCTGGCGCTCAAACATGGCTATTTGAACATCAGTCTGTCCCCCACCGGCGGCATTTTGCTGTTAAACGGTAAGAAAGTGGATATATCATCAACCGGAACAAGCAAATTGGCTGTTCAGGCTCGCATCGACAACACATTAAGCTATCTCAAAGCAGGTTATTTCCCCCGGCGTAAGGACATCATGATCGAGCCGGGACTGGAAAAAACGATTTCATTGCATCTGAAGCCCGAAACGGGTGTGGTGGATATTCAATCGAAACCCGCTGCAAGCGTATTTATCAATGGCAAACCAATGGGGCAAACACCGCTGATGATCACCTTACCTGCAATAAATCATCGGATTGAATTGCGCCGGAAAGGATATCGCAGCTATACCAAACACATCACTCCCGGCAGCAAATCGACACAAAAAGTCAGAGCCGTATTACGTACGCAATTGCAGGCGCGGCTGGCTGAAAGTCCGGTGGAGATGAATAATTCGATCGGCATGGCTCTCAAACTGTTCAAGCCGGACGACACCTTTGTCATGGGCGCCCCCCGCCATGAAAAGGGCCAGCGTGCCAATGAATTTCTGCGTACAGTCAAACTGAAAAAAGCGTTCTATATCAGTAAATTCGAAGTCACTGTCGGACAATACGGGCAATTCAGACAAAGCCGGGGATCTCCGAATGAACCAGTAACATCGGTAAGCTGGATAGAAGCGGCTGAATTTTGCAACTGGCTGAGCCGACGGGAAAAACTCACTCCTTTTTACGAAATTCGGGACAACAGGCTGCGTGGATTTCACCCGACATCCGACGGTTACAGGCTGCCCAGTGAGGCCGAATGGGAATGGCTGGCGCGAAAAGCCGCAAAACCGCGGCAAAGCAAATTCACCTGGGGTGATGCCACCACCATCCCGCCGAATTCCGGTAATATTGCCGATGAACAGGCCAGAGGGACAACAGCCCATTTTGTCCCCAACTATTCCGACGGTTATGCCGGCCTGGCTCCGGCAGGCAGTTACCCGCCGGATAAAAGCGGTCTGTATGATTTAACCGGCAATGTCAGTGAATGGGTACATGATATATATTCACTGCTGCCATCTGACGGACAAAAAACAGAAATCGACCCGCTGGGTGCGAATACAGGTGAAATACACACCCTGAAAGGTTCCAACTGGCGTTCAGGCAGCATTACCGAATTGCGCGCCTCATTTCGTGACGGTGCGAAAAACGGCCGCGATGATTTGGGCTTCAGGGTTGCCAGATATGTTTATGGAGGTTCTCATGCAAAAGAATAGCCCGCCGGGAAAAGCTATCCGAAAAAAATACCTGATGATCATTGTCATCCTCGGCATTGGCCTGCTTGCCCTGGCAGCAGGCGGAGCACAGGCCGCCATGCAATCCATCCAGCTGAATTCAGCAGCCACGTTTCCGGTGGATATCTGATATGTCAGAGATAATCAAAAGCATTTCCGTACTCATTGGCAGCACGATTGTCGTTCACCTTTCCTATATCGGCTTTGTACGCCCTCAGGCTGATCTGATCATGGCACAGGCGAAACTGGCAGGGCAATCAGCACCGCGCGATATCCTGGTGATTCTGAAAGATTACGAACAGGAGATCTGTATTATTCTGATGCTGTGGGCAGGCTTTCTGATTTTGAGTAAGTGCATGGCCATTCTCAAAGACCGCTACCTGTTCTCGGTCGACCTGCTGGCCGAAACAGCGGATGGTAACGGAGACCTTGCCAATGTGCTGTCCAATCTGGAAAAGCTTCCACCTGAAACCGGCGAAACACCGCTGGTTGTCGCCTTGATGGCAAGCCTGCGTCGCTATCTGATTACCAACGATGTGCAAAACACCTCCGATGCGGTGGAGTCCAGCATCGAAGCGTTGGCCATCCGCCAGGAGGCGGAAAACTCCATGATCCGATATCTCATCTGGGCCATTCCCTCAATCGGTTTTATCGGTACGGTCAGGGGCATTGGCGAAGCGCTTTCCATGGCCGATCAGGCCCTGGCCGGAGATATCGCCGGCATGACAAACAGCCTTGGCGTTGCTTTTAACTCCACCTTTGTCGCTCTGCTGATCAGTATTCTTCTGATGCTGTTGCTGCATCAGTTGCAGCGCCTGCAAGACGGTCTGGTGGTCGATACACAGGCTTATTGCGAAAAGTTTCTCCTGAAACGTATCTCGGGGAAATACACTGAAACGCCGTCGCAAACCTGAGGGGTTCAATATCGCATTCCTCGACATCATGGCCTGTGGCCTTGGTGCTATTATTCTTGTTTTTATGATTCTCAAACAGAATATCGATAAGGCTACCGTAGAGACCGACCCCCTGCAGGCCGATCTGGTTCAGCTGCAGCAGCAGGAAGCGACGTTGAAAAAGTCGATCGCTGGACTGCATGCCGACGCCCTGGCTGAAATGAAGAAAATTTCCAGAACCCAGGCTGATGTTGCGGCACTGAAAAACGAGATGGCAAAAAAAAGTGATACTCTCACACGCAGGAATGTGGAATTGTCGTCTGTCAAAAACACCATCAAGAATGCGCCGCGTGCAAACATGGACGATGTGGTGAAAAACGATACCGGCGGAGAAGAAAATTACATCATGGGCATCAGGGTGGAAGGTCGTAAAATCGTCCTGTTGATTGATAGCAGCGCATCCATGACTGATGAAAAACTGATCCGGATCATCCGGCGCAAAAACACCACGGATGCCGAGAAAAAGAGAGGCCCCAAATGGCAACGCACCAAGCGTATTGTCCGCTGGTTGCTGGCGCGTGCCCCCAAATCCAGCCGGATCTCGGTCGTGGCATACAATCAATCCGTCCATGTACTGGGAGGCACTGACTGGCTGAGCAGCCGCGATGCCGGCAGCATTCGCAGGGTTTACAGTGATCTGGATAAACTGGTGCCCTCGGGTGCGACCAATCTTCAGCTCGGTCTGCAAAAAGTGGCCGCACTCAAAGCCACGGATATTTATCTGGTCACCGATGGCCTGCCCACCGCCGGACAGTCCCGTTATGCCAGCCTTAATCCATTTTCGGCCTGCAGTTCTCTGCTCGGAAAATCCACCAACATTTCCGGCATATGCCGTGTCAAACTGTTCCGCCAGAGTGTGAAGGAAAGCGCGCCGGGTGGTGTGAAAGTTAATGTGATCCTGCTTCCCATTGAGGGCGATCCACAGGCCTCACCGGAATACTGGGCATGGGCTGCGTCCACAGGCGGCCTGCTGATCAGTCCGGCCCTGAGTTGGCCATGAAACCGCGCCGAGCCGATATAGAAATTTTCAGTCTGTCTTTTCTGGATATCATCTCCTGCGGATTTGGCGCAGTGATTTTGCTGGTATTGATTTCCAAACCCCTTGCAGGCACGAACCCCCCGGATGTTGATACCACCAGACATTTACTGGAACAGGTCATAGCGGCTCAGGATCATGTCTCTGAATCTTCCAAACAACTTGAAAAGGAACAGGAAACATTGAGCCGCCTGCAACAGCTTCGCGCCCTCCTGAACAGTTCCGAAGCCTCAGCAAAAAAACAGCTCGGTGCCAAAATCAGGGAACTTGAAAAGCTGGATGGCGATCTTGAAGGTCTGTCTCTGGTGGAATCCTCCCTGCAACGGGCCTCGATCAGGCCCAGTTCGTCAACCACAAGGGATCAGGAGGTCGGCGGTATACCGGTGGACAGCGATTACGTCATTTTCATCGTTGATACATCGGGCAGTATGATCAATATCTGGCAACGGGTATCCCGGGAAGTGCTGAATGTTCTGAAAATCCACCCCAAAGTGAAGGGCTTTCAGATTATGAACGATAATGGTATTCATTTGATTTCAAGCTATGCAGGCAAATGGATACCCGATACGCCACAGCGGCGAAAAGCAGTCATGCGCATGTTCGGGTCATGGCAAAGCGCATCGAACAGCAGTCCGGTTGAGGGTCTTGAGGTCGCATTGAAAAGATATGCCAAACCCGGCACATCCCTGTCGATCTATGTGTTCGGCGATGACTATTCCGGCTCATCCTACGGCCCGATCATCGAGACCATCGATCAACTGAACCGCAATCGGGCAACAGGAAAAAGACTGGCCAAGATTCACGCCATCGGATTCATGTCGCAGTACACCACCAACCGTTTTTCCATCCTGATGCGGGAACTGACAAAACGCAACGGCGGCACGTTCCTGGCCTTGCACCCGTAATGCATGGCATTCCAGACCACGTAATCAGCCGCCTGATTTCTCCCCCTCCCGCCGGGGTGAAGTGTCCACATAAAAAAGCAGCAGTGCACCGGCAGCGAATAACAGCACAATCACCAGAATCGAGAACCGGGCGCTGCCGGAAATCAGGCTCGCTGCTCCCATCAGTGCAGGGCCCATGACTGCGGCGAATTTTCCCAGCATATTAAAAAAACCGAAAAACTCAGCGGCCTGATGTTCGGGAATCATGCGTGCATACATCGACCGCGACAGCGCCTGAACACCGCCCATCACCAGCCCGATGGCCGCCGCCAGCCAGTAGAAATCAACGGAATGCTGCATGGAAGTGCTCCAGATGCAGACTCCGGAATAGACGGCCAGACTGACCAGAATCACCCCTTTGGCACTCCAGCGTTCACCCAGCCAGCCCATGGCCAGCGCAGCCGGAAAGGCAATAAACTGGGTCATCAGCAATGCCGTCATGAGAACGGAAGAATCAAAACCCAGTGACAGGCCGTAATCCACAGCCATCCGCGCCACCGTATTCACCCCGTCAATATAAAGAAAATAGGCCAGCAGAAACAGCCAAATCTGTTTCAACCCGCGCAGATGATGGAATGTTTCGCCCAGCTGGCTAAAACCGTTTCTGGCTGCCTCCAGCCAGTGTGCACTGGTTCTTTCTCCCTGTTCATGCACAAATCGCGCCAACGGTAATGTGAATACAGCCCACCACAATGCCACCGAGATAAACGACCAGCGCACGGCTTCTGCCTTGTCCGCCAACCAGAACCAGTCGGGATGCAGGGTCATCAGCACATTCACCGCAAATAATATGCCGCCGCCGATATAGCCGACGGCATAACCGAGCGCCGACACCCGATCCATTTTTTCATGTTCGGCCACATCGACAATCAGAGCATCGTAAAACACATTGGCACCGGAAAACCCGATGGCACCGAAGGCATAAATCAATATCGCCAGTAACCAGTGCCCTTCGCCGACCAGAAACAGTGCCGCTGTCATCAGCACGCCGGTGGTGGTAAAGCCCAACAGCATCCGTTTTTTCAAACCGCCCTGATCAGCCATGGCCCCCAGCACAGGAGCCAGCAAAGCAATCATCAGGCCTGCCCCGGCATTGGACAAACCCAGCCAGAAAGTGGATTCATTGGCAGTCAGGCCGGTGGCCCAGTACTGCTTGAAAAACACCGGAAAAAAACCGGCCATCACAGTGGTTGCATAGGCCGAATTGGCCCAGTCATAAACAGCCCATGACCACATGGCCCGACGATTGTTTTTGTTCATTCCGCCAATTTAGTTTGCAGACAGACTTTTAGCGAGGATGAATCTTTTCAAATCGGCCCTGCTGATTCCAACAGATTGCAATGACGTGGTGGACACATCGGATCGTCACATTAATCTGCAGCGATGAATAACAAAACCCTGGATCAACACAACACACCCATCATGGATCAAATCAATACTTCGGCCATGCTGTTGGGCCGAAGTATTGTGGTACTGGCCCGCAAACCGGATTAAGGTAATATTTCAATATTGAAGCATACCCTCATGGCCCGCATCGCCGGCCCGGTAATCGCTCTGCTGTGTGCAAGCGTGATCGATATTCCCGGACATCCGGAAGCGGCATCGATGTTGGGAATCGCATTATGGATGGCCATCTGGTGGATATCCGAATGCGTACCGCTGGCTCTCACCGCCCTGATCCCGCTGATCTGTTTTCCGCTGTCCGGTATCACCACCGGTAAGGAAATCGCACCGCATTATGTGAACTCGATTATTTTCCTGTTTCTGGGCGGTTTTCTGATTGCCCAGGCCATGGAGAACACCCGCCTGCATCAACGTATTGCCCTGAATATGCTGGCCCGGCTGCATGCCAGCCCGCTTCAGCTGGCACTGGGTTTTTCCGTTACCACTGCATTCCTGTCCATGTGGATTTCCAACACGGCCACCACCATGCTGATGGTGACCATCGCATTACCGCTGCTGCATCGGCTGATGGACGAACACGGTGCTGAAGATATCGCTCCGATGGCCACCAGCTTTCTGCTCATTATCGCCTATTCGGCCAATATCGGCGGCATGGGCACCCCGGTGGGCACAGCACCCAATCTGGTTTTTCTCGAAAACATGCGCATTGCCGCTCCTGATACTGTCCCTTCATTCCTTGAATGGATGATGGTGGGAATTCCCATGGTGGTGATTGGCCTCGGGATTCTGTTTGCTGTGCTGGGGCCAGGGCTTGCCCGGCTGCCCTGGAAAGAATCCGACGGCACCGCGCTGAAACATTCACTGAACCAGCTGGGGCCGATGCGGCGTGAAGAAAAACTGGTTGGCTGGATACTGACACTCACGGCCCTGCTCTGGATGAGTCGAAAAGGGATCCATGCCGACAGCTTCGATATCCCGGGCTGGGCTTCCCTGCTTCCCTACCAGGGTGTTGATGACGGAACGGTAGCGATTCTGATGGCAGGCTTACTGTTCCTGTTCCGCACCGAAGACAAACGATCCATTCTGAACACGGCATCCTTCAAAAAATTACCCTGGGATATCGTTCTGCTGCTCGGTGGCGGATTTGCGCTGGCTTACGGCATGCAGCATTCCGGGCTTTCCGGATGGATCGGTGGCCAGCTTGAATTTCTGAAAGCTGTACCGCTGCTTGTCATGATGCTCGCTATCGCGCTGGCCATCACATTCCTGACCGAAATCACCAGCAATACCGCCACAACACAGGTGATGCTGCCGATTCTCGCCGCCGCCACACTGGCCAATGCACTGGATCCGACCTATATCCTGCTGGTCGCCACCCTGTCCGCATCCTGTGCATTCATGCTTCCTGTCGCCACACCGCCGAATGCCATTGTTTTCGGTTCAGGGCATGTACCCATGCAGAGCATGATCAAGGCAGGCATCCGCCTGAACCTGATTATGTCTCTGGTGGTCATATCTGTTGTGTATCTGATCAGACCGTTGCTGCCATCATAAACCGGCCGGCTTGTACGGAAACGCTGAATTGATCAGCGCTTTCCAAACGACTGATTCCAATGATAGAAAAAACAACATCAAACCACTTGAAAGCCACCCGAACAGATATTATATAATGAGCACCGGCTCTGATCCGGACATATATCATCATGAAGGAGGTAGATTATGACTCTGACACGCTGGTCTCCATGGCAGGAGCTCGAAAGCATGAACCGTCAACTCAGCCACCTGCTTGACGATAGCCATATCGGCGTATCAACCGAAGCAGAACAGTGGGCTCCGCGAGTAGATATTCGCGAAACCGATGATGCCCTGCTGGTACAGGCTGAATTGCCGGGTATTGATAAAAAAGATATTCACCTTGAAGTAAAAGATGGTGTATTAACGCTGTCTGGCGAGCGTCGTTACGAGAAAGATGTAAAAGAAGAGAACGTCCATCGCGTGGAACGTGCTTATGGCAGATTCTCCCGCAGCTTCAGCTTGCCAACCAACGTCGATGCGGACAAGGTGAATGCCAGCATGAAAGATGGCGTGCTGAAGGTTCGGCTGCCAAAACGTGAAAGCGCCAAACCCAAAGCCATTGCCATCCACTAGGATTACGCCCTCCGGGCACAATAATCGGCCTACCCGGCCGATCTGCGGGGCCGCTTATATGGCCCCGCAACTATGGATGCTCTGAAAAAGTCAGAGTATCCACGCAGGCCATGGACGGCCTGCCAAAATAATGCGCGTAAGCGCTTGATTTTGTGAGCAAAGACAAAGCCGCGTTTTTGCCTTTGTGTACTGAAAAACGACACGGATGTAATTTTTCAGACCTCCCCTATACAGGAGACGGCCATGCCATCCATGCATGAGGCACATAAACGGCGCAACACCCTGCATACAGCCCTGCTGTTCGGTGCCATGCTATTATTGTTACTGGCACTCACGACCAGCCTGTTCGGTTCCGATGCCCTTTTGCTGATGCTGATCACATTCGGCATGCTATTGCTGTTCACGCCGCGTGCATCGTCATGGTTGATTCTGCGCCTGCATCATGCCCGACAATTGCCATTTGACAGTGCACCCGAGCTCTACCGTATTGTGCAAAACCTGGCTCGACGTGCTGAGTTACCTCAATATCCCCTACTGTTTTATATCCCTTCGGCCACACCCAATGCATTCGCCATGCAGGAACATGGACAACCATTGATCGCAGTGACAGATGGACTGTTGAACAGTCTGAATCAAGATGAAATCACAGCTGTGATGGCTCATGAGATCAGCCATATCCGAAACGGTGATCTCTATGTGATGATGGCGGCCGATATGATTACCCGCCTGACTTCCAGCTTCGCCAAAACCGGCTGGCTGATACTGCTGATTTCCCTGCCAGTCTGGTTGCTGACCGGCATAGCAATGCCGTGGCTCGCCGTTCTGTTGTTATTGCTTGCACCGCTTGCATCCACGTTGCTGCAGCTGGCTCTTTCACGCACCCGCGAATTCGATGCCGATCTCGATGCAGCCCGTATTACAGCTGACCCTGCAGCGTTGGCCCGAGCGCTGCTAAAGCTGGAACAGTCCAACAAGCACTGGTGGAGGTGGCTGATACCGCTACAATATAAAGCAGACTATTCCTGGATGCACTCGCATCCTTCCACAAAGGAGCGTGTGCGACGTCTGCGCTCACTGGCAGCTGAACAACAACTGCGAATCAACCATGCCGGTGTTTACGAACCCTGGCAGACTATCGCCACACCGGCACTCTGGCGTGACCACGGCATCCGGCTCTGATGGCTAACAGAAAAGAATCTGTCGGCCTTGCGCTGGGTAGCGGTTCAGCGCGCGGCTGGGCCCATATCGGGGTCATCCATGCATTGGCAAAACTGGGCATCAAGCCGGATATCGTTTGCGGCAGTTCCATCGGCGCGCTGGTTGGCGCATCGATGGCCAGCGGACAACTGGAAACGCTTGAAAACTGGCTGCGGGATTTAACCGTCCCCGATATTATCAGGCTGGTCGATCTTTCCCTGACCGGCGGTGGTCTGATTCAGGGCAACAAGCTGAGCCAGGCATTCTGTGACTTTGTCGAAGATGTGGACATTGAAAGCCTGCCCCTGAGCTATGGCGCTGTCGCCACCGATCTGAATGCCGGACGTGAAATCTGGTTTCGCTCCGGTTCCCTGCTCAATGCCGTACGTGCATCCATTGCCCTGCCCGGGCTGTTCCCGCCCGTACAGGAGCACGGACACTGGCTGGTTGATGGCGGGCTGGTGAATCCGGTGCCTGTATCCATGTGCCGCGCCATGGGAGCAGACATTGTGATTGCCGTAAACCTGAACAGTGAGCTCATTGGCAATAAATCGCGTGCAAACGGCAGGGCAAACAGGCTGTCACTGAACCTTCCCCAAAGTGAACTGCTCCAGAAAATAGTCGATACACTGTCCCCGATCAGGGAACGTATCGGAAACATGCTGCCGCCGGAGAATGAGCAGGAACGCCCGCCCGGAATGTTCGGAGCCATGACAGCATCGATTGACATCATGCAGGACAGAATCACCAAAAGCAGACTGGCCGGTGACCCGCCCGATATATTGATCAGCCCCCACCTGGCTCATATGGGATTGCTGGAATTCGACCGCTCCGAAGAAGCAGTTGAAGAAGGCAAAGCTGCTGTAAAAAGAGCTCTGGAAAGCGGAGGCTTCCGCATGCTTGAAACCGAAAGCGAATCTCGAACAAACCAACAGAAATAATGCCGGCAAGTCGGCCTGCAGAGGCTACATCTCCGCTCGACTTCCCCCTCCTCATCATCAGCACCTCTGAGATGTACTCCAGCATGGAAACACTTAAGAATCGAAAATTACTGCTACAAGATAGTCTACAAGTTGATTCATCTGCTGTTACCAATATTAAAGATTGCGCACCCTATAACTTTTCGTGCATTACCACCTTTGATACCTTCCATGGATTCCACGCATCGTAATACGACGCTTTATGGAACAACTCCATAATCTGAGCATAGGTACGAATTGAACGAAGATATAATCCAACATAAAG
>JBHHTY010000023.1:0-15719 GCA_046753565.1 Mariprofundus sp. | reverse complement strand
TGGAACCAACCGGTTATGAGCCGGTAGCGCTAACCAATTGCGCCATGAGCCCGTTTCTTTCAGCGAGGCCGCACACTAAACAGCGCTTGGTGGCGTGGCAATCTCACAACGCGTAAGCTGCGCCACCATGAAACAAGTGATTATTACAAAACCCACCCTGTTCACCGAACTGAAACTTCCCGAAGCACTGCAAAAAGGCATTGATAATCTGGGCTTTACCGAAATGACCGACGTGCAGCAAACAGCCCTGCCCCTGACACTGGCAGGAAAAGACGTGGCCGGACAGGGGCGTACCGGTACCGGCAAAACCGCCACCTTCCTGATTACAGCGATCAACCGGCTGCTGACTACGGCGCCGAAAAAAGGACGCACCAATCATCATCCACGCGTACTGGTGATTGCACCGACACGCGAGCTGGTGGTGCAGATTTCCGAGGATGCAAAAAAACTGGCCAAATACACGGATCTGAAACTGCACACCGTATTCGGCGGTGTGGATTATGAAAAACAGCGTGTCGGTTTCGAAAACGGCGTGGATATCCTGATCGGTACGCCCGGTCGCCTGATCGATTACCTGAAAAAACGGGTCTATTCCCTGTCCAAAGCCGATATGCTGATTATCGACGAGGCCGACCGCATGTTTGATCTTGGTTTTATCAAGGATTTGCGTTTCATGTTGCGTCGTCTGCCACCCTATGACCAACGCCAGTCGCTGATGTTTTCGGCCACGCTGTCTCACCGGGTACTGGAACTGGCCTATGAGCACATGAATTCGCCGGAGAAGCTGCGCGCGGAAGAAGGCGATTTAACGGCTTCCGGTATCACCGAGGAAATGTATCACACCAGCATGGACGATAAATTTCCGCTGCTGGTTCACCTGCTGCGCAAATCGAATGTAGAGCGCGGCATGATTTTCATCAATGAAAAACGTACCGGCGAACGCGTAGCCCGCGATCTGGCCCGTTACGGTTTTTCTATCGGCATTCTATCCGGCGATGTGCGCCAGAAAAAACGCATGCGCATCCTGGAAGATTTCACTGCCGGCAAGCTGCACCTGCTGGTCGCCACCGATGTCGCCAGCCGTGGCCTGCATATCGATGGTGTGACGCATGTATTCAACTACGACCTGCCGGAAGACGCCGAAAATTATGTGCATCGCATTGGCCGCACCGCACGTGCCGGTTCAACCGGTACGGCCATTTCATTTTCCTGTGAACGTTTCTGCTTCGGTCTGCCGGATATCGAAGCATATATCAGCCGTCAGGTGCCGTTATTTCACGTTGAGGGCGATATGCTGGATATCGGCAAACCCACCAACCCGGAAGCCACTGCCGAGGGTTTGAAAAAAGAAGACCGGGCCGAACAGCATGGCGGCTCCGGCAAAGGGCCGAACAGACAGGGCCGCAATGGGCAACAGCGCAGGAGAAGAAGGCGGCCCGGAGGATCCGGACGCAAATAAAATCCTGTTCCTGATCGGCAAGGTACTCAAATCCGGACAGACTTTGTAAAACGGATGCTCCGTAGGTCTGTAATAACCACGGTGTGGCCAGCATGGCAACAAAGGCCCCCGCATTAATGGAAAAATAGAACCGGCTCTGTTGGCAATCTCACCCGCAATGCCCACCGCAATACAGCGATGGCGATTGCTTCGCCCATCACTTTGGCCCAATATCCCGCCTCCTGAAATAAAAAATTATCCACTGCCGCGGAGTGCCCATGTTTTTACGTTTATCGTTCATATTATCCCTGTTTGTCAGTTTCCTTGCCTCTGGCGCAAACGCCGGTGGCTTGCAGGAAACAACGTTCAAAAACGGCGTGAAACTGGTGGTGGAAGAGGATCATTCCGCTCCCGTCGCCATGGTACAAGTTTGGCTGAAAGTCGGTGGTCGCGATGAGGTTCCGGGCAAAACAGGCCTGGCGCACGTGTTTGAGCATATGATGTTCAAAGGCTCGAAAAAGCTTGCCCCCGGTGAATACAGCAAACGCATTTCTGCCATGGGCGGCAATGACAATGCCTTTACCAGCACCGATTATACCGCCTACTTTGAAACCGTTCCGGCCGCCCGTGTTGATGAAGTGCTTGATATGGAAGCCGAACGTTTCGCCCACCTGGCTCTGCGCGATGAGGATTTCCAGAAAGAAATCCGGGTGATCATGGAAGAGCGCCGCATGCGTACCGAAGATGATCCGAACAGCCACATGTTCGAGGAACTCTCTGCCGCATCACTGCGCCTGCACCCTTACCGCAATCCGGTGATTGGCTGGATGCAGGACTTGAAAACACTGACCATTGAGGATGTCCGGGCGTTTTACAAACGGCATTATGTGCCGGGAAATGTGATTGTGGTCGTGGTCGGAGATGTTGATTTCGGACATTTGAAAAAACGTGTGGCTGCCACTTTTGGCCGCATGAAAGCCAAACCTGTCGCGCCGCGTTTCAACCCGACCGAACCGGAATCATTCGGGCCGAAACGCATCAATGTCAAATTGCCGGCACAACTGCCAATGCTGGCAATCACCATTCCGGTTCCGGTATGGAACCCGGGTGTCAACGACACGGAAACGGCAGCCCTTGCACTGGCCACACACATTCTCGCCGGCGGCCGATCGGCACGCATGAGCCGTGAACTGGTTGATAAAAAACGCCTGGCATTCAATGCTGCTGCCGGATACGACCACTCCGCCATGGGGCTCGATTTATGGTTCGCCTACGGCATGCTGGGACCGAAACAAACCACAGAAGCATTTGAAAAAGCCCTGTGGGAACTGCTCGATGACATGGCCCGTAGTCCTGTCAGTAGCAAACAGCTTGCGGCAGCCAAGCGCAATATCACGGCTGCCAATGTATTTGCACAGGATTCACTCTATTTGCGAGCCAAGCAGATCGGGCATCTGGAAGTGGTGGGCATTGGTGCTGCCAATCGCGATCGGTGGCTGAAAAGTATTCAGAATGTGACACCGGCAGATATTCAGAAAGCCGTTGCCCGCTGGCTCAGGAGAGATCATTCCACCACGGGCATTCTGACTCCGGAGGTAAAATCATGAATATGCGCTTTGCTCTACCTGCCCTGGCTTTTATTGCACTGATGCTGACCGGCATCACATCGGCACAGGCCATCCCTACAATTCAACAGGCGCAGCTGAAAAACGGCATGCGGGTATTGCTGATGGAAGCGCACAATGTGCCAATGGTATCCATGAAATTATCCATGCCAGCCGGCAGCCGTTTTGATGCTTCCGGAAAAAGTGGCACAGCCAGCTTGCTGGCCAGTATGCTGGCAGATCATACCGCCAGGCATAAACATACAGACTGGGATGACCTTCTGGATGCCGATGCCATCAAACTAGGTGCCGGTGCCGGCCGGGATGAGTTCAGCCTGTCCCTGACTGTTCTCAGGGAAGTGCTGGAACCGGGACTGGATGCACTTTCCGAAGCACTGCTTCAACCCGGCTGGGATAAAAAACGCTTTGCCATTCTCAAACAGGATGCGATTGCAGCTGCACAGAAGGCACAGGAAGAACCCGGTGTCAGGGCGGCCCAGGCTGCGGCCGCATTGCTGTTTGCCAACCATCCCTATGGCCATCGCCCGAACGGTAGTATGGAAACGTTGCCCCGTATTAAGCTTGCCGATCTGAAAATGCTCTATAAGACTCAAATCAAACCGGCAGATACCGTGCTGGCTATCAGCGGCGATATCACCTTGGCCGAACTGCTGCCACTGTTGAATGCGCGGCTTTCCGGCTGGAAGGGCAAGCCAGCTGAAGGCCTGAAAGATATCAGCCCGGCAAAAACCGTGTCCGGCAAACAAAAGGATGTACCTTTGCCGACTACGCAGATGCTGGTACAACTGCTGCGGCTCGGGCCTGACCGCAACGACGCGGATTTCTTCCCCGTATTTGTGCTCAACCATATCCTCGGGGGCGGCGGTTTCGGTTCACGCCTGATGGAAGAAGTGCGTGAACAGCGCGGGCTGGTATATGGCGTGTATTCCTACTTCCAGCCACTGGCCACATCCGGTCCGTTTGTGATCACATTGCAGACGCGTGCTGATCAGGCCAAAGAAGCAGAAACAGTGGTGCGGGATGTGCTGGCCAAAATGGCTGCCGGCAACATCAGCAAAAAGCAGATGGTCGCCAGCAAGGAGAATCTGATTGGCAGCTTTGCACAACGCATGGATTCCAACCGGGAACGGGTCGGCCTGATCTCCATGATCGGGCTGTACCATCTCCCCCTGGATTATTTGAGTCGCTGGCAGGAACGCGTGCAGAAAGTCACGCTGGCTCAGGTGAAGGAGCAGGCGGCAAAATATCTCAACCCGGAGCAATGGAATCGTGTCCGCGTCGGGCCACCATCCGCGTTATAATCTGAGAGCATTCAGATGAGAGCTTGAATATGCGTATCACCGCCGGATCCATGCGGGGTCGCATCATCCATGTGCCGAATGTGCCGGGGCTGAGGCCGACGCCATCCAAAGTGCGGCAGGCGCTTTTCAATATCCTCGGGCCTGTGTGTGGCTTTCGGGTTCTCGATCTGTTTGCAGGCTCCGGCATCATGGCACTTGAAGCCTTGTCCCGGGGGGCAGCATCGGCACTGTCCGTCGAACAACATCACAGGGCCGTCAAAGCCATGCAACAGAGCCGCAATACCCTGGACGCTTCCGGGATTTGGACGATTCAGGCCAGAAGCGTGGGGCAAAGCCTTGCCGGATTGGCCGATACGTCGTTTGATCTTATTTTTGCCGACCCGCCTTATGCACAGGGGCATGCCGAAATATTATGTAAACTGCTCACACAGCATGATATTGCATGCGGTCAGCTGATCATTGAAGAGTCTTCCCGGGTCCGGCCGGGCTGGCCCGAGGGCTGGATTTGCCAACAATCCCGTCGCTACGGCGACACATGCCTGCATTTTCTGGCAAGGAAATGAAACCCGAAAAATCAGAGTTCCCTAATCCGGCGCACGCCGCTACCCTTGGCAATCTTTCTGGAGGTTTACAGTGACCCATATCCGTATCGCTACCCGTCGTTCACCACTTGCCCTGTGGCAGGCTGAATATATTGCCACCGAACTGGAGCAGCTGGATTCAAATGTCACTACGGAACTGGTCAAGATTGTCACCAAAGGTGATAAAATTCTCGATGTGCCGCTGGCACAGGTGGGTGGCAAAGGCCTGTTCACCAAGGAAATTGATGAGGCCCTGCTCGATGGTCGCGCTGATATCGCGGTTCATTCCATGAAAGATGTACCCACGGAACTGCCGCCGGGAACCGGCATCCGCGCCCACCCCAAACGCGAAGACCCGCGTGATGCGATTGCCACCATCACCGCTGGCGGACTGGAGTCATTGCCTGAAGGCGCCACCATTGGCACCTCCAGCCTGCGCCGCATCGCCCAGATTCAGGCTGCATTTCCGCATTTCAAATTTGTTTCGATTCGCGGTAATATCCAGACACGGCTTTCCAAGCTGGGACATGAGGTTGATGCCGTAATTCTCGCAGCTGCCGGTGTCCGTCGCATGGGCATGGCCGATCAAATGCACGATTTTATTGATACATCGATACTGCTGCCCGCCGTGGCACAGGGCACGCTCGGCATTCAAACTCGCGATACTGATGATGTGATCAACGCACTGGTCGATCAGTTGAACGATCTCGATACTGTAGATCGCACCCGCGCAGAACGCGCTTTCCTGGCCCGCCTTGAAGGTGGCTGCCAGGTCCCGATTGCAGCTTTCGCCACGCTCAATGGTGATTCCCTGCACCTCAAAGGCCTGGTCGGCGCAGTGGATGGCTCGCAGCTGATTGTCCGCGAATGCACCGGCACGCGTATCGATGCCGAGAGCATGGGTACAGCTCTGGCTGATGACGTCCTCAATGCCGGCGGACGCGAAATTCTGGAGGCCCTGTACGCAGACAGCTAACTGGAAGCGCACCGCCACCTTACCAGCCCAGCCTTGCATCCAGGCCATGAAATACGACCAGAGGGGCTGGTATGCCTACGATTTTCACGACAGCCATTAAAATGCACCTGTTTCTCGAACAGAACAGGGAAGACATTCTGTATGCCATGCAAATCCCTGTTGCGCTGACTGCGCTGGCGACACTCTTTTTCCTGACCTAATTTCCATCACCGCGCCTGCTGACAATCACTGCCACCCTGCCCTTTCAGGCGCGGAATAATATTGCTAATCCCCGCCATTCGAGCTATAAATACTATGATAGTCCAGTGTGTGACTCTCCGGGGGCCGGGCAATGAAAAACAAAAACTTTAAACGGCGGTCGTGGCTGGATCAGATTCGCGACAACACCAAAGCCTCCGGTATCAAACTTCCGGATCAGCTTGTCCGTACCAATAGCGGCATTCTCGATGATAAACTTTACGATTTATGGCACTTGGGGTGCGATATCGTACTGGTCTGGACTCCTGAAGAAACAGGCCTTGAGCTGGTCGTGGTTCCACACTACCGCATCGCCGAAGTGGTCACGTCACACAAGGAAGATGCGCTGGAAGGCCATCGCCTGAACGAACGGGAAATGGAAATGATTCTGACCGGCTCCAAACTGGTGTCGCATCAACGCCTGCAGGAAATTTCCAGCCTGTTTGATGCCATGCCGGTAAAGATCAGCCTGCCGTTTGCGCCGGGAACCGAACTGGAGTTATCGACCATCGATGCCCTGATCAAGCGCTACAGCATTTCGCTGGTAGAAGATCGCGCCGTTGCCCTGCTTGACGCTGTCGGCTTTTCGATCCTGTCCCCATTTGAGCAGGTCACACAGCTGAACTCCCTGGCCTATTCGGTGAATTCCGCCTATTCGAAACTGCTGAGCAAAAACATCGATATCCAGTTTGCCCGCACAACGACAGGCGACGGTTTTTATATATGGAACCGCGATCCAAGTATCATGGGGAACCTGAACCTGTATCATTTTCTACATCTGGTGCTGGCCGATAATGCCATCGCACGCAGCAAATCCAGCGGCCGTACCGTGCCCTATTTGCGAGCCTGCTTCCACATTGGTTCACACTACGAATTCTATCAGGCGGAAGGGCTTTCGCCGACTGCCTTCAGCTATATTGTCGGTGATGTTACCATCGTACTGGCCCGGATGATTGATCAGGCTCTGGATGGTCAGGTGCTGATCGGCGACTTCAGCACGCCGATATTCAACGGTGGTGACAACAAACAGGAACTGCTGGATTCAGTGGGTTTCATCAAACAGGCACAATCGACAATCGACAATCTCGGAGGCATTGAACTGGCCGGTGATCAGGTGGAATCCATCCGCTGCTATCTTACCGGCCCCAGCTATCAGGACGGCTCCTATGGTATTTCAAAATTTCGCTTGCGGGATAAGCATGGTCAGAAACACCGGGTATATAATGCGAAAGTCAATATCCACAGACGCAATGCTCCTCCTGTTTTTCTTGGCCTTCAGCATCATGATCTGGATACCTTCAAAGGGAAACCGGATGAAGAGATCATGCATTTTTCCGCCTCCGGAGAAAAAATATAGGCGGGAAGGCCCGTGCTTGCATGGATCGGGAAAAGCTCAAGACCCCCTTTCTGCAGAAAGGGCGCAGTGCATACAAAAAGTCGTTATGGTGATGTATGTCACATTCATGACACATGGATGATATATTATTTGCCACACTGTCAGCAGCAGTAACAAGCATCTTTTTCAAATATCCAAAAGGCGGAGCGTGCAAACTCCGCCTTTTTTATTGACCAGCTTCGGCCAAATCGTTGAGATGAGCACATGTTTACCAATACAGGCCCTGTACATTGAAAACCCTCATTATCGGCAGTGTTTGGCCGGAACCTGCCTCATCCGGTGCCGGGCTGCGCATCATGGAGTTGATCCACCTGTTTCTGAAACAGCAGTGGGAAGTTACCTTTGCCAGCACTGCCGCCACGACCGAACACATGTCGGATCTTGATGCACTGGCTGTTCAGAGTGTCCCCATTGTAGTGAATGATAACAGTTTTGATCTGTTCATTGGCAAACTGCAACCGGATATCGTGTTGTTCGATCGCTTTACCATGGAAGAGCAGTTCGGCTGGCGGGTGGAAAAACACTGCCCCCAAGCCATGCGCATCATCGAAACCATTGATCTGCATTGTCTGCGTCAGGCCCGCTATCTACGATTCAAACGCGATCAGCAAATCGCACTGCACGTCAATCAGGCAGAGCTGTATAATGATATTGCCGTACGGGAAATCGCCGCTATTCATCGCTCCGATTTATCCCTGTTGATTTCAGATTATGAAATAGAACTACTGCAGACACATTTTAATATCAGTCCGGATATCATTCACCTGTGCCCCTTCATGTTTGAAAAACAGCACCTGCACCTGTCTTCGCCTTCATTTGAGGAGCGGGCACATTTTGTCAGCATCGGTAATTTCCATCATGCGCCGAACTGGGATGCCGTACTGTGGATGAAACAACACATCTGGCCCTTGATAAGATCTCGATTGCCTGATGCACAATTGCATATTTATGGCGCTTATGCGCCGCCAAAAGCACAGGCATTGCACCAGCCGGATTGTGGCTTCCATATACCGGGACGCGCTGAACAGGTCAGCACAGTAATGCAACAGGCCAGAATATGCCTGGCACCGCTACGGTTCGGCGCAGGCATCAAAACCAAGCTGGCCGATGCAATGCTGAATGGTACACCTTCCGTTACCACCGCCATCGGCATTGAAGGCATGCATCGTGATCTACCCTGGGCCGGCGCTGTCGGTGATCGTGCCGAAACACTGGCCGATGCTGCTGTATCACTTTATCAGAATAAGGAAAACTGGCGGCAGGCACAAAGCAACGGCTTCAGAATCGTTCAACAGCTGTTCGATGCCCAAAGCAATGGCAAGGCTTTAATTCAGCGTGTCGTACAGATCATGGAATCCCTTGCCGCGCATCGACAACAACATTTCATCGGCCTGATGCTCAGGCATCATCACCAGCGCAGCACCGAATTCATGTCCCGATGGATTGAAGTCAAAAACAGATCGGCTCGACTGAATTCGAATGGGTAACCCGGTTGATTTCTGTACTGTAATCGCTCGACCTATGAGGCCAGATGCCCCGCATTAGCATAATATATGCTGAAGTAGAGCAGCAAAATCATGATAACAGGCAGTTTGTTGTGAAATAAATCTGTGATTATTTTTTTCATATGACTTCGTTGCATCACTGACTCCTTTATTTCATCTCGACAGGGCAAATGCTAGGAGTCCCTGAAATGGCCAAATGTGATGCAGATTACGACTTACCGAAGTGTGCGCTTATCGCACATAAGAGATAGTTCCGGGGAAACGTTGACTTGTTACAACTCAGCCTTTTGATCGCTCAGTGATTTCAATCAGATGATAACCGAACTGTGTTTTTACCGGGCCATGCACTTTGTGCAGCTCGGCAGAGAAAACAACATCATTGAATTCTTTGACCATCTGTCGCTCGCGGAACTGGCCAAGGTCTCCACCCTTTTTGCCGGACGGGCAGGTTGAGTACTGTCTGGCGATATCGGCAAAGTCCGCGCCCTGTTCGATCTCGGCCTTTAATTGCTCGCACTGTTTTTTATCGGCTACGAGAATGTGGCGCGCTGATGCCGCTGCCCGTTTTTTTCGCCATCCCATCATGTGTACCTCCAGTTATTACGTGATTTCGTTCATCCGCCAGCGAGGCGGGATTTGTATCCATGCTTTTCCAACAATTCGATCAGCTTTTCCCGATGATCGCCCTGAATCTCCAGCATGCCATTCTTCACTGCCCCACCGGTGCCCAGCTGACTTTTCAGCTTTTTTAATAACTGTTTCAAACCCGGGTCATCCAGCCCGAGACCATCGACAATGGATACAGTCTTGCCACCTCTCCCCTTGGATTCACGGCGGATACGTACACCCTGCTTGCTCGGGTTTTTGATGGCGGGAGCTGCGGGAGACTGCCGGCGCTTCTTCTTGCCGCCAGCATTTTTTTTCTGCATCGGTTTATCCAGCGAACCATGCTCGGTGCTGTACACCAGCCTGCGATCATCACCCATGTTTTGCTCCTGTATCCGGTCTGTACTATCCACAGCCAGGGCAATACCACTCTTTTTGCATGGGCTTCGCAACCATACAAAAGCCGCATCCGGCCCTTTTATGGTTTAGGGAAGAATGTATATTTTCCAACGTTTTTTCATCCACTACAGCATTGCCATAAAAACCACACTGGAATGCAGGTTGCTGCCCATGATGTGCTTGGGCATCATTCGCTGGTTATCATTTAATAATTTTTTGCCGGGGGCAATATGTCTGCAAAGCAGAAACAGGGTGCTGGCATCACACATGATGGCATCTTTTTTGCACAGGAACAGCTGCATGAGATGCATGATCAGATGCTGTTTATCCGTCGATTTGAAGAAAAAGCAGGCCAGATGTATGGCCTGAAAAAGATTGGTGGCTTTTGCCATCTGTGCAATGGTCAGGAAGCCGTCTGTGTCGGCATGCAACATGCCGCCGAAGCCACAGACTATATGATGACCAGTTACCGTGACCATGGCCATATTCTTGCGCGGGGCTCTGACCCGACCGCTGTCATGGCCGAATTGCTGGGCCGTGCCGGTGGCATTGTGAAAGGCAAAGGCGGCTCCATGCACATGTTCGATATCGACAAAAACTTTGCCGGTGGCAACGGTATTGTCGGCGAACAGGTACCGATCGGTCTTGGGTTCGGTTTCTCCAGCTGGTACAAGGAAGACGGACGCGTCACCATCTGTATCATGGGTGATGGCGGCATCAATCAGGGTGCAGTGTATGAGTCGTTCAATATGGCCGCGTTGTGGAAGTTGCCGATTGTTTTCATGGTTGAAAACAATCAGTACGCCATGGGCACCTCTCTCGACAGGGCCTCGGCTGAAACCCAGCTGTTCAAGCGCGGTATCTCGTTCAAGATCCCCGGCATGAAGATCGACGGCATGGATGTGCTGGAATTTGAAAAGAAGATGTCCGAGGCCATTGAGCATGCCCGCTCCGGCAAAGGGCCTATTCTGGTTGAGGCGATGACCTACCGTTATCGCGGCCATTCCATGTCCGATCCGGCTACCTACCGCACCCGCGAAGAGGTCGATGAATGGCGAACCGGACGTGATCCGATTGCCCGCTTACAGGCACAGATGATCGAAGCGAATCTTGCCACTGAAGAATCCTTCAAGCAGAAAGACCGCGACATCAAGAAGGAAGTCGCGGCCATTGCCAAAGCGGCCGAAGCACAACCTGAACCGGATGCTGCTGAATTGTGGACAGATATTTATACCGACCCGATTGAAGGCGCATACCCTTATCCGGGCAAGGTGGGCTGAAGATGAGTAAAATTACCTACCGCGAAGCACTGAATCAGGCCATGGCCGAAGAAATGGCCCTCGACAAAAACGTGTTCCTGATGGGCGAGGAAGTAGCCGAATACAACGGTGCCTATAAAGTATCGCAGGGTTTGCTGGATAAATTCGGCTCCAAACGTGTCATCGACACACCGATCACCGAGCTGGGTTTTGCCGGTCTCGGCGTGGGTGCGGCCATGACAGGCTTGCGCCCGGTCATCGAATTCATGACCTGGAACTTTGCCATGCTGGCGCTGGATCAGATCGTCAATGCGGCTGCCAAGATGAAATATATGTCCGGCGGCCAGTATTCCGTACCGATGGTGTTCCGTGGCGCCGGCGGATCTGCCGCCCGTGTGGGTGCTCAGCATTCGCAAAGTCTGGAAAACTGGATGGCCAATGTACCGGGTCTGAAAGTGGTCATGCCATCGAATCCCGCTGATGCCAAAGGCCTGTTAAAGGCCTCGATTCGCGACAATGATACGGTCGTATTTATCGAAAACGAGATCAATTACGGCGATGTCGGCGAAGTTCCGGACGATGAATATATCATTCCGCTGGGCAAAGCCGATGTGAAACGCGCCGGCTCCGATGTCACCGTTGTTGCACACTCCCGCATGACCGGTTTTGCACTGGCGGCTGCAGTGGAACTGGCCAAAGAGGGGATTGAAGCTGAAATCATCGATCCGCGTACCATTCGTCCGCTCGATGAAAAGACGATCATCACGTCCGTGGCCAAAACCAACTGTGCGGTTGTGGTTGAGGAAGGCTGGCGCTTTGCCGGTATCGGTGCGGAAATTTCCGCCCGCATCATGGAGCGCGCCTTTGATGATCTCGATTCTCCGGTCATTCGCGTCACCGGCAAGGATGTTCCGATGCCGTATGCAGCCAATCTGGAAGCGCTGGCATTGCCCAGTGTCCGCGATATTGTAGAAGCCGCCCGCACCGCCTGCGGCCGGGCCTGATGGAAGTCACCACAGAGACTTGTCCGGATTTGCTGTACCTTTGTGGCAAAACTGTGGCAAAAAGGGTTTGAGGTAAAAACAAATGCCGATTGATGTGTTTATGACGCAGTTATCACCAACCATGACCGAGGGTAAAATCGCCCGCTGGCTGAAAAAGGAAGGGGACACGCTGGAGTCCGGTGAAATCATGGCCGAAGTCGAGACCGACAAAGCCACCATGGAAATGGAAGTGGTGGATGAAGGTGTGATGCACAAAATCCTTGCCCCTGAAGGTGCCACGGTTGCCGTGGGAACCGCCATTGCCGTGATTGCCGAAGATGGTGAAGAAGTGCCGGCCGACTATATGCCTGAAAGTGCAGGCGAAACTGCGGCAGAGCCTGAAGCACCTGTTGCGGCAACAGAAACAGTGGCTGAAACTGCTCCGGCAACACCCGCTCCCGTCGCCCCGGAACCTGTGTCTGCGGCTCCGATTGCGCGAAAAGGCCGCATCAAGGCCAGTCCGCTGGCACGCAGGCTGGCCAAACAGAAGGGCATCAATCTTGCCGCCATACAGGGCAGTGGCCCGAATGGCCGTATTGTCAAAGCAGATATTGAAAACGCATCCAGACGCGGCATCAGTCTGGGCGGTTCAACCACTGCCGTGACACCGCCACCGGCACGTCCGCTGCCTCAGGGGCCGTTGCCATACCATGCCGACGAATTTGACCGGGTGGAAAATTCCATGATGCGCAAGGCGATTGCCCGCCGTCTTTCCGAATCCAAACAGCAGGTGCCGCATTTCTATCTGAGTGTGGATGTGAGCATGGATCGCTTGATGGATCTGCGTACCCAGCTCAATGAAGCTGCCGATGGCGCATTCAGACTCAGCGTCAATGATTTCATCATCAAAGCCGTTGCCAAGGCATTATCCGATGTGCCGGCAGCCAATGCCAGCTGGACAGATTCCGATACGCTGATGCATAAGCACGCGCATATTTCGGTAGCGGTTGCCATTGATGGCGGTCTGATCACCCCGGTGGTCCGTTTTGCCGAGCAGAAGGGCATCACCGATATTTCTGCCGAAGTGAAAGAGCTTGCCGCCCGTGCCCGGGCCGGTGAATTGAAACCGGAAGAGTATTCCGGTGGTACATTCTCGATTTCCAATCTGGGCATGTACGGTATCAAACAGTTCGCCGCCATTGTGAATCCGCCGGAAGGTGCGATTCTGGCCGTAGGTGGCACGGAAGAACGCGCCGTGGTTGAAAATGGTGCTGTCACCGTCAAAAAGATGATGACACTAACGCTTTCCTGCGATCACCGTGTTGTCGATGGTGCTGTCGGTGCCGAGTTCCTGGCCGCCCTGAAAAAACACATTGAGTGCCCTGCCGGCACGCTGATCTGATTTTCCACGCGAAAACACACGGAAACAGACGTTTCTGTTTCGTGTTTGTGTCTTCGCGGTAATTTATGTTGAGGTTTAGACATGCCGATTGATGTATTTATGACCCAGTTATCCCCGACCATGACGGAAGGCAAAATCGCCCGCTGGTTGAAAAAAGAGGGTGATGAACTGCTATCCGGCGACGTGATGGCCGAAGTGGAAACCGACAAGGCCACCATGGAAATGGAAGTCGTGGATGAAGGCGTGTTGCACAAAATCCTTGCTCCTGAAGGCTCCGTTGTACCGGTCGGTTCCGCCATTGCTGTCATCGCTGAAGACGGTGAAGAAGTACCCGCTGATTATATGCCGGAAGCTTCCGGCATGGGTGTGCCGATCGAAGCCGATACCGATGCACCGGTAGAAGAGGCCGCCGCACTGGCTGCGGAAACGGCACCTGAAGCTCAGGCTGCAGCTGAAATCGGCCATGCTGTGCATGATGCGGAAACTGCTATCGAAGAAGAAGCCGAACTGAATCTGAAACCCTCCGGCCTGTTCAATGCCGATGGTGAATACGATGTGGTCGTCATCGGTGCCGGCCCCGGTGGTTACGTGGCAGCCATTCGCGCCGCCCAGCTGGGCCTGAAAGTGGCATGCATTGAATCCACCCATCTGGGCGGCATCTGCCTGAACTGGGGCTGCATTCCAACCAAGGCGTTGTTACGCACTGCCGAAGTTATCAATATCATTCAGCACAGTGGCGATGCGTTGGGGCTCGGTGTGAGTGAAGCCAATCCCGATCTGGAAAAAGCCGTTGCCCGTTCGCGTGCGATTTCTGCCAAACTGAACAATGGTATCGGGTTCCTGTTCAAGAAAAACAAGGTGGAACATATCGAAGGTTTTGCTTCATTTGAGCCTGACAACAAACTGATGGTGAAGGATGCCGATGGGAATACCACGCAGGTGACGGCCAAACATGTGATTGTCGCCACCGGTGCGCGAGCACGGGCATTCCCGGGCATGGATGTCGATGAAGATGTCATCATCACCTACAAGCAGGCGCTGGCTCCGAAAGCATTGCCGAAAAAACTGGTGGTGATCGGTTCCGGCGCCATCGGCATGGAATTCGCCTATTTCTATAATGCGATGGGCTCCGAAGTCACCGTTATTGAGGCGGCCGATCAGATTCTACCGCTGGAAGACCATGAGATCTCCAAAATCGTGGCGCGTTCATTCAAGAAACAGAAAATAAAAATTATTACCGGAGCCATGGTCTCTTCGGCCAAAAATGTCGATGGTAAAGCCGTGGTGGAATATGAGGCCAAAGGCAAGCAGGCCAGCATTGAAGGCGATGTCTGTCTGGTCGCTGTCGGTGTGATTGGCAATACCGAAAATATCGGTGCCGACAATACATCCATGAACGTGGATCGTAACACCATTGAAGTGGATGACTGGTATCGCACCGATCATGCCGGCATTTATGCCATTGGCGATGTCGTCGGTGCACCTGCACTGGCACATGTGGCCAGCCACGAAGGCATTGTCTGTGTCGAGGCGATTGCCGGCAACCACCCCCATAAAGTGGATTACGGCAATGTTCCGGGCTGCACCTATTGTCAGCCACAGGTGGGCTCCTGCGGTAAAACCGAAAACCAGTGCAAGGAAGAAGGTATTCCGTACAAAGTCGGCCGTATGGGTTATGGCACCAACGGCAAGGCCATGGGCCTGGCAGAAACTGACGGGATGGTGAAAACGCTGTTCCATGCCGAGAGCGGTGAATTGCTGGGCGCCCATATTGTCGGCGCGGAAGCAACCGAAATGATTGTATCGCTCGGTGTTGCCAAGACACTGGAAACTACCGAAGCGGAACTGGCCCATCACATGTTCCCGCATCCAACCCTGTCAGAAATGATCCACGAATCCGTACTCGATTCAGACGATCGCGCTATTCATATCTAAAGCGATCCCTTTATTTACCCGCATGGGCTAGGGCCTGTTCACACTAATTGGATTAAGGTAAAGCCAATGCTGGAGA
>JBHHTY010000022.1:0-16028 GCA_046753565.1 Mariprofundus sp. | reverse complement strand
AGTTGGAAAAATAATTGAGGTATTGAAATGCAAGACAAGATTAAATGCAAAAAACAGCAGTATAAAAGCACTGCCTGCGATCCATGCCCATTGGCGCGATGGGGCAACAGGCGGGTCGGGAAAGGTCAACGGTTTGGTCAGGGTGTACTGGTCATTTTTCAGGCGATGAATTTCATCGGACAGATCCACATTCAGGTAGTGGCTGTATTGCCGCAGGAATCCGATAACATAAACATCATCGGGTAAATCATCCCAGTTGCCGTTTTCGAGCGCTTCCAGGTGTCGTTTTTGCAGATTCAGCTTGCGGGCCGGTTTTTCAACGGATTGCTGACATGCTTCACGGGCCTGTGTCAGTTTCTTGCCGATGTCCTGCAGCAGCATCTGGCGTGGTGACAATTCCGGTTCGGTATTTTGTTCAGAGTCTGATGGCTGCCGGGTATTCATATTACCGGGTACTCTCGATTTGTTGCAGTTCATCCAGCGCCCATGTTCTGTCCAGCGCTGATGGGGTTTGCTTAATAAACCGGTTTAGCGTCTGTCGGGCTGCTGCTTTGTCCTGTTGCTGTTCCAGAACGTTGAGCAGTCCTTCAACGGCTTGGCGGTTATCCTGTTGTTTGCGGATAACCATGCCGTATAAAGCGCGCGCTTCCTGCAGTTTTCCGGATTTGGCATAGGCCCGGGCCACCCTGAGATTGACCAGTTCGCTGTCGGGGTTGAATACCCGGGCCTGAAGGTAAGCCTGAATAGCGGCATCAAACTGTTTCTGCCCCAGCAATGCATCGCCGAGGTTGATGAAGGCGAGATCCTGATTGGGATAACGGGGATCGGCCAGCGCCTGGCGAGCAGCTTTTTCCGCTTCCGGATAACGCTGCATACGGTTGAGCAGGTTGGCATAATTGTTATGGGTTGCAGCACCGGCATCGTGACGGATGGCGCGCAGGTAATAGGCTTCCGCTTTTTTCATATCACCGCGCAGCAACCATGCATAGGCCAGTGCATCCAGTACTTCGGGTTGATTGGGAAGAATCTGGTTGGATTTCATCAATTCATCGAAGGCTTTGGGTAACATGCCCTGTTTTCCGAGTGCATCAACACCCAGCTGGTAATGGATATGAGCCAGTTTTGCCTGTTTCTCAGGATTGTCCACCTTGCCGGATGAGGCGCAGGCGCTCAGCGTCATCAATAGTAATAGTAACCCTGTGCGGATATTCATAAAAAACGCTCCACCAATGCATGAATCGGGCGAATGGCATCATCGTTTTGTACCTTGAGATCGGCAAAGATACCACTTTCCAGTGCATGCCGGCAATTGCACGGGATATCCTTTCGGTTAGTGGCAAAAAAGTGCTGCAGCATCTGTTGGGCTTTGGCGACATTGCCATGCATGATCTCAATAATGGACTGTACCGATACATCATCTTCATCTTCATGCCAGCAGTCGTAATCGGTGCTCATGGCGACGGTGGCATAGCAAATCTCGGCTTCACGGGCCAGTTTGGCTTCCGGGAGATTGGTCATGCCGATCACATCCATACCCCAGCGGCGGTACAATTCCGATTCTGCCCGGCTGGAAAACTGAGGCCCCTGCATAACCAGATAGGAGCCGGATTGGTGCGTGCGAATTGCGGCTTTTTCGCATGCTGATGCCAGTGCCGATTTGAGGCATGGGCAAACAGGGTCAGCCATGGACACATGGGCGACAACCGGCCCGTCGAAAAAGGTGGATGCCCGGCTGTGGGTGCGATCGACAAACTGATCGACCAGCACAAAATCACCGGGGGCAATATGTTCGCGCAATGAGCCTACGGCGGAAATCGAGATGATACGGTCGACACCGGCCAGTTTCATGGCATAAATATTGGCCCGGTAATTGATTTGATGCGGCGGAACCCGGTGGCCGCGTCCATGCCGGGGAAGGAATACCACTTCGTGACCATGGATGGTGGCCAGCATCAGTTCATCAGAGGGCTTTCCGAACGGGGTCTCAATATCCAGATGCTCGATGCATGCTATACCCTCGATATCGTATAGTCCGCTGCCTCCGATAATGCCTGTGCGTCCTGCATGTTGCGTCATGATGATCCTTTTCTGTCCGGACTGATGTCTGCTCCGGTATCTGCTTTCAATTGGCCGCATGCGGCCATGATATCATCACCGCGTGAGCGCCTTACCGTGGCACGAATCCCTTTAGAAATCAAGTGTTGCGAAAATTCTTTCATGTATTTCCTTGGCGTTCCCTGATAAGGGCTGCCGGGGTAGGGGTTGAACTGAATCAAATTGACCCGCTCCCGTTCGGGATTGATGAATCGAATCAGAGCTTGTAAATCCTCATGCTGGTCATTGACCTGATCAAGCAATACATATTCGAGTGTAATGTGGCGCTGTTTGCCGACCGGATATGCATTCAGGCACTGTCGCAGCTCATTCAGTGGATATTTGCGGTTGATGGGCACCAGCGTATCGCGTTTACCATCCAAGGCCGAATGCAGGGAAATAGCCAGATTGACCGGGTGAATATCACCAAGTCGCTGAATCTGCGGGATCAGCCCGGACGTGGATACGGTAATACGGCGGCGGGAAATATTCAGTCCGGCCTCATCCATGAGCAGGCCGATACTGTCGAATACGGCCGCTTCATTGGCCATCGGCTCGCCCATGCCCATGTAGACAATATGCGTGATATCGTTGTGCAGTTTCGCCGGCATGGGTTCGTCGCGCAAATCGGCTTTGATGGCCAGCACCTGCGCGATGATTTCACCCTCTGTCAGATTGGCCTCGAAGCCCTGCGTGCCGGTATGACAGAAGGGGCAGTCCAGCACACAGCCAGCCTGGGATGAGATGCAAACCGTGCCGCGTTTTTCTTCCGGAATAAACACGCTTTCAATCATTTTTTCGGCGAAGCGGCCGCGCTGCAGTGCAAAGACATATTTGCGGGTGCCGTCTGTCGAGCATTCCCGGCGGATCAGTTTCAGCGGTTCACAGCACAGCTCCTCATGCAGCCTGCTGCGCAGTCCGGCCGGGATGTTTTTCATCGCATCCGGATTGAGTACCCCCTTGTTACGCCAGTCGAGCACCTGCTTGGCCCTGAAAACGGGTTCTCCCCATTGTTTCATAAGTACATGCAAATCGTTCAGCTGGAGCGACGGCAGTTGCGTTTTGTCTTCCTGTGTTGCTGTATCCATGCGCTGAATTGTGGCAGAAGCAATCGCTTGCGGATAGTTCATGCTCAATGGTTTCAATAAAAAACTGTTTCTGCGCCTCGGTTGTTGCCCTGAGGCTGTGCATAAGTGATGATGGTATTACTTGCAATCCGGCATCAGGCGGCAAGGATAAGAGCTTTACATCGGACAGGGGAGATCAACGCTATGGCTGCGGCAGGGAATACGGATTTTGATGTCGTGATTGTCGGGGGTGGTGCCATCGGGGCAACGCTGGCGCTGGAACTGGATCGATTGCATTACCGTGTTGCCATTGTCGAGTTGCGCCAACCTTCATTTGAATCAACCTGCCCGGAACGTGTGATTGCGTTGAATTACGGTTCACGCTGTCATCTTGAAAGGCTGGGCCTGTGGCAGGACATTGCCTCTACAGGGCTGGGCGATATCCGCCATATTGTCGTGACTGAACCGGGAAATCGCGGACGTGTGGATCTGGATGCTGCGAACAGTGAAATTCCGGATATGCATGAGCTGGGTTATGTGGTGGAAATGGGTTTGCTGCTGGAGCCGATGTACCGGCGTTTGCAGGATTCCGGTGTTGAACTGACTTCTCCCGCTTCGGTGCTGGATTTTGATGTGCAGCCGGATCAGGTCGATATCCAGATTCGATGCGGTGACAAGGCATCTCGCATCACAACTGCTTTGCTGGTTGGGGCGGATGGCACCAACAGCCAGATCCGCCATCAGGCCGGGATTGGTGTGCTGGGCTGGGATTACAACCGTTTCGGTCTGGTTGCTTCGGTGGCCTGTGAAAAAGGCCATGGCAATACCGCTTATGAGTGTTTCCGAAGCTCAGGGCCGCTGGCTTTTTTGCCGCTGGCCGATGATCGCTTTTCCATTGTCTGGGCTGCTACGCCGGTTGAGGCAACACAGTTACTGGCCATGGACGATGATCAGTTTATCACAGCGCTTCAGAAAGCTGCCGGTGATGCCACCATGCGGCTGATCGGTGATATCACTTCTACATCCCGGCGTGCAAGTTTTCCGCTTGAACTGACCATTGCCAAACGTTTTTCCGAATCACGGCTGGCGCTGGTCGGAAATGCGGCCCATACCGTGCATCCGGTGGCCGGTCAGGGCATGAATCTCGGACTCAGGGATGTGCTTGCGCTGGTGGAGATGCTCGATCCCGGTTTGTCTCACAATGATCTGGCCCACAGCGATCCGGGCCAGTCGATTATCATGCAGGGTTATGCAGAAAAACGCCGGGCCGATGTGATGGCAGTGGCCGGATTTACCGAATCGATGGTGCATACCTTCGGCAGCAGTGTTCCCGGTATGAAATGGTTGCGCGGCACGGGTCTGGAAAAATTGCCGCGTGCGCAGTCGCTGTCTGGCCTGCTGCTGCAACAGGCCTCGGGGGCAGGGCAGATGCGTTCGCAGGCACGATCAGGCACGGATATTCAGGAAAACAGGGAGGTTGCGGCATGATGAAGCATTCCGATTGTGTGGATGTGATCGTTGTTGGCGGCGGCATGGTGGGGCTGGCGCTGGCATGTGCGCTCAGGCATACCGGCCTGAAGATTGTGGTGATTGAACGCGGTGAGCCGCCGGTGCGCAAATCGCTGGGCAAGGATTGCCGGGTATCCGCCATTGTGCGGGGCAATGTACAGATTCTTGAAGGGCTGGGGGTATGGAAATACCTGAAAGATGATGCCAGCCCGATGCGGCAGATGCGCATTTGGGATAATCAGGAGGCAGGCGGTATCCGTTTCGATGCGTCCGAAATCGGTGCGGATGCGCTGGGTTTCCTGATCGAGAATTCCCGCACGCAGCGGGCGATGCACAAGGCCATGCTGGAAAGCGATGATGTCGAATTCTGTTGCCCGGCTGAAATTTCCGATCTTGAATGGCAGCAGGACCGGGTCACGGTCAAACTGGCTGACGGTCGCGTATTGCATGCGCCGCTGATTGTCGGGGCTGATGGTGGGCGTTCCTGGGTGCGGCAGCAGGCCGGTATCGACTGTTGGCAACGTGATTACAAACAGAAGGGGATTGTGGCGACCGTTCGACCTGAATATCCGCATCGCGGTCATGCGTTTCAGCGTTTTCTGCCGACCGGGCCACTGGCCATGCTACCGATGACAGATAATCTTTGTTCGATCGTATGGAGTGCTGAAAACGATGAAGCAGATCGTTTGATGGCTATGAATGATGATGCTTTTCTGGATGCCCTGAATCTGACCTTCGGCCCCATGCTGGGGCGTATTTCCGAAGCCGGGGATCGCGCTGCATTTCCGCTCAAGGGACAGTTGGCCAAACATTTTGTGCGCCAGCGCGTGGCTCTGGTTGGCGATGCGGCACATTGTATCCATCCGCTGGCCGGTCTCGGGGTGAATCTGGGTTTGCGGGATGCCATGGTGCTGGCGCAGGAAATTGCCGATGCCAAGCGCTTTGATGAGGACTGGGGTGCATTGCCCGTGCTGGATCGCTATATGAAACAGCGCCTGCCCGATGTATTGTCCATCATGGGTTCCATGGAAGGTTTCCATCAGATTTTTACCGGCTCATTGCCCGGTCTGAAAGAACTGCGCGGCCTCGGTATGCGTCTGATGGGCAATAGCGGGGCCATCAAGCAGCTGTTGATGCGCAACTCCACGGGACTGTCATTGCCTGTTCCCAGACAGATCAGTTAAACAGATCAGTTAAGAATTCTCTCATCATGGTGAGCGGATGATTTCTGCCTTTCTGTACGGAAGACAGGAAGACCATCTTCACGATGACAGATGATAAAGAGGTACAAGTGAATATTGATGCATGGCAAATGATGGGATCGCTGGCGGCGATGGCATTTACACTGGGCTTTCTGGATCAGCTTCGGATGACCTGCAAAACACATAACGTGGACGGATTATCCCGTTTGCAGTGGATGGTGTTCGCAACGGCATCAGCCATGTTTTCGGCCTATTATGTCCATCTGAATCAGTGGCTGATGGTTGCTGTATCTGTTTTCGGCACGTTTTGCTGTCTGGCGATGCTGGCCATGATCCTGAAGTTTTGGAAGGTGAGCTGAGGCGTTGATTATGAAAGCCTCCAGACCTGTGCTCTATTATATCCATGATCCGATGTGCAGCTGGTGCTGGGCATTCAGGCCTGTCTGGTCGGAGCTACAGATTCAATTGCAGGCGCAGTTGCCGAACCGGCTGGAAATAATATATCTGCTTGGAGGGCTGGCTCCGGATTGCGATATGCCGATGCCGGCAGAAACCCGGACCATGATTCGTCGGCACTGGCAAACGATTACGCAGCGGGTGCCGGGAACTGTGTTTAATGATGCGTTCTGGTCAGAATGCGAACCCAGACGTTCCACCTGGCCTGCCTGTCGCGCCGTGATTGCCGCAGCCATGCAGTTGCCGGATGATCACGATACCATGATTCTGGCCATTCAACAGGCCTATTATCTGCAAGCCCGGAATCCGTCGGATGACGGGGTTCTGATCGACCTGGCCGTGGAACTGGGTCTTGATGCCGATCGATTCCGTGCTGATTTGCATGCACCGGAAACGCAGACTGCTCTGGATGCCCAGATGCAACAGGTTCAGCAGCTGGGCGTGCAGGGATTTCCCTCACTGGTTTTGAAAGATGGCTGTGGAATCCGGCATATCCGGATCGATTACAATGATACAGACAACATGCTGCAACAATTGGCGGATTTGCTCAGTCGCTGAGTTCCCAGTATCGACAACCTTTGAATGGATGCGATCGCGGCCTATCTTCCGTATACCTTTTGCAGGCCGGTTGCCCGCAGACGCATGGCGAAATCCGGATGATCTGCACAGCAGGCATCAATGATTTCGAACGGGAAGGATACAGCTTCAACGCCTTCTGTCGCCATGACACGGGCAACCGGCGGGCTGATTTTCGACATGGAAATTTCACCAACGGTTTCACCGGCCTGCTGGGTGCCCACCTCGGTTGCATTGATGATGATGGACACCGTTCCCTTTGTCAGCAGAAAAAGGGCATTATTATCCCCGTTTTCCTCGATCAGGATCTGGCCGCTGTCGAAGTGCTGTAAACATGCATGCGATGCCAGATGGTCGATGGCCTGCCCGGGCAGGGCAGAAAATAAAGGATTGCGCTTCATGCATGTTATGATTCGTGCTGTCTCGTTCATCTTGTTTCTCCCTCATGGCAATGACACAGCTTAACCGTGATAATTCAGGAATGCCACTCGCCGGCAATCTGTTGCCAAAAGATATGCAGGTTAAGGTTCGGGAGATGCTGTTTTCCTGCAAGGGTGGATTGTTGCGGGCAATGCAAGCAGATTTGGCCGACCTTTGATGCAAGGAGTTTGATCGTTGATTGCTTTATGTTATTCCCCTGTATGGCTCTCGAACAGGCTGTGATGCAGGAGCAGCTGATTCATATTCTGCCGCCACAGGTGGCCAACCAGATTGCTGCCGGCGAGGTGGTGGAGCGTCCTGCCTCGGCAGTGAAGGAACTGATGGAAAATGCGCTGGATGCCGGGGCCACCCGAATCACGGTGCAGATCACCGCTGCCGGCAAGAAATCGATCGTGATTGAGGATAACGGTTGCGGCATGTCGGCTGAGGATGCTGAGCTTTCATTGCAACGCCATGCGACCAGCAAAATTGAAACTTCCGATGATCTGCACCGGATTGCCAGCCATGGGTTCCGGGGCGAGGCATTGCCGGCGATCGCATCGGTGTCGCGTTTTCGTATGCAGACTGCTCTGGCCGGCAGTGGCGAGGGTGTTGAGATTCGCGTCGATGGCGGTTGCGGGCAGGAAATGCGCCCGGCATCGTCAAGATGCGGTACGCGAATCGAGGTGCTGGATTTGTTTCTGAATACGCCGGCGCGGCTGAATTTTATGCGCACGGACAAAACGGAAGAGGCGGCTGTCGTTGAGGCGGTTCGGGCCCTGGCCCTGGCCAACCCTGCTGTTGCGATTCGTCTGGAACTGGACGGGCGCACACGATTTGATTTTCCGGTACAGGATGAACCGGCCCGCTTGCTGGCCATCATGGGCAAGGATTTTGCCGATAACAGCGTTGGGGTATCTATTGAGCATGAAGGCATGCAGATTACAGCCCGGCTGGGATTGCCGACATTTCACTATCGGGACTCCGGTAAAATGATGTTTCTGGTCAACGGTCGGGTGATTCGCGACAAGCAACTGATTGCCGCCATGCGGGCCGGCTATCGTGATGTGATGTTTCATGATCGTTATCCGGTCGCGCTGGTAAAAATCGAGATTGATCCGGCCGATGTGGACGTCAATGTGCATCCGGCCAAACGCGAGGTCCGTTTCAAATCACCACAAACCGTGCGGGCCGGTGTTGTGGCCTGTATTCGGGCCGGCATCGAGCGCATGGGGCAATCGGTATCCTCGACAACCACGGATCTGGCGATGGACGCAATGCAGCGCGGCATGTCTTCCCGGCCGGGGGGGGAGGGGTCCGGGCACGGTTCCATGCCGCAGTTTTCTTCCGGCAATTATCAGGTTTCGGCGCGCCGGGAGTCTGTGCATGCAGGAAGCGTGCCGGCGGATTTGCAGCGGATTTTGTTTTCCTCGCCGGCTGCAGGCGAACCTGAACACGATTATCAATCGGATGGTACACTGGATCTGGGCAGGCCGCTGGCCCAGATTCACCGCTGTTATATTCTGACCCAGACCGACAGCGGTGTGATTCTGGTCGATCAGCATGCGGCCCATGAACGCATGACTTATGAAAAGCTGAAACAGCAGTTGAGCGGACAATCGGTGGCGAAACAGATGTTGCTGGCGCCGGTTGAATTGCAACCAAGCGGAGAAATGGCGGCATGGTTGCACGATCATGCTGAGACACTGGCCGTTTTCGGCGTGGATATTGATATTGCCGGCGATGATCTGTTTTTCGTGCGTGCCGTGCCGGCCATGCTGTCGGCAGAAGCGGTTGAGGAACTGGTGACGGAATTGATTGCAGCGTGTCAGCTGACCGGTGTTGAATCAGAGGCCGGCAGCAGTGGGCAGGCGCGTATTCTTGAACGCTGGCTGGGCAACCGCGCCTGCAAGGGCTCGATCAAATCGGGCCGGGTACTGTCGCATGAAGAGCAGGAATCACTGCTGCGGAAGATGGAGCAAACGCCGAATATTGCCCAATGCAATCATGGCCGTCCGACATATGTATCTCTCTCTCTGAGCGATCTGGATCGCCTGTTCGGGCGAAAAGACTAGGGCTGGAGCCGGTGTCAGCAGGTTGCGAATTGAAAGCGGTTGCATTGATGGGGGCGACCGGTACCGGTAAATCGGCGCTGGCCATGCGGATCGCGCAGACAGCCGGCACGGGGATAATCTGCTGTGACTCCATGCAGCTGTACCGGGGACTGAATATCGGTACAGCCAAACCGACAACGGCGGAACGTGAACAGGTACAGCATGATCTGGTCGACTGCTGCGAGTTGCCGGATATGTATTCGGCAGCGCGCTGGGCCAAAGAGGCGCGGGCTGTCATTGAGCGGGAAAATAAACAGGGGCGTGTCCCTCTGATTGTCGGCGGTACGGGGTTGTATTTGCGAGCGCTGGTTGAGGGCTTCGCAGAGATACCGCCGGAGAAACCGCAGCTGCGCCTGCGGTTTGAGGCATTGCAGAAAGAAGCGGGAACGCCGGCCCTGTATCAGCTGCTGCAACACAAGGATCCGGAGATGGCCCTGTAGCTGAAAGCAGGGGATACTCAGCGCATTATGAGAGCATTATGCGTATGCGAAAGCACGGGGATACCTTTGAGTGTATGGCAACAACGGGATAAAGATGCGATGCCGATTGATTGCCCTGTGTTTGTGCTGGAGATGGCACGTGATGAACTCAGGCAGCGTTTGGCAGATCGTTTTCATGCCATGATGCAGGCCGGATGGCTGGATGAGGTGCGCTGGCTGGAGAAACAGGGTCTGCCCGATTCGCACCCTGTTCTGCGGGCGGTGGGTTATCGCCAGTTGCTGGATTGTCTGGCAGGGAAACTGACGCTTGAACAGGCGGTGATGGACGGTATCACAGCCACACGGCGTTATGCCAAACGGCAGGTGACATGGTTTCATAACCAGACTCCGGATGCGATGCATGGTGACAGCAGACAACTGGAGACCGCTATCTTCCGCTCAGTGGGTTGTCAGGGGTGAAGCGGGAAAGACGGAAAGCTGCTACAGGAAAAAGAGCGGGCGCTCTTGTGTTTGCAGTAAAAAAAGATGTTGGATATCCACGATTGGAGCAATTGATGTATGGGTGAAACCTATGATGTAGCTGTTGAGAAGGACATTGTGATCAGTGTTCACCCTGAGTTTCCAACCAGACAGCTGGGTGCATATGCATGGAATGCACGTGCACAGGAGTTTGATTTACTGGTCGAGTCCAGCGGTTGTGAGCTGGAGGAATCGGTACGGGTCAACGTGCGTAAAATCGTTTCGGCAACGCTGTTCGGTTCAGGCAAAGTGGAAGATATTCGCCTGCGTGTTGCAGCACATGAGGCCAAAGTGGTGTTTGTTGATCACCCGCTTACACCTGTGCAACAGGGGAAACTGGAAGAAGCCTGGAATGCCAAGGTGGTGGATCGCACCGGCCTGATTCTTGAAATCTTCGCCTCAAGGGCGCGCACCCGGGAAGGCATCTTGCAGGTGGAACTGGCCAGTCTGAATTACCAGATGGGGCGTCTGGTGCGCAGCTGGACGCATCTGGAACGCCAGCGTGGCGGTGTCGGCCTGATGGGCGGACCGGGTGAACGCCAGATCGAGCTGGATCGGCGCATGATCCGGGATAAGATCATGTCACTCGAAAAGGATCTGGATAAAATCAAACGCATGCGCGCAACCCAGCGGGCAGGGCGGAAAAAGAAAGCGCTGCCGACAGTCGCGCTGGTTGGCTACACCAACGCAGGCAAATCCACGCTGTTCAATCGATTGACTCAATCCGGTGTTTATGTGGCCGATCAGCTGTTTGCCACACTTGATCCTACCCTGCGTTTGCTCGAATTCGGTGACAATTTTCGCCTGATGTTGTCGGACACAGTGGGTTTTGTGCAGGAATTGCCGCATGAACTGGTGGAAGCATTCAAGGCCACACTGGAAGAGGTGATAGAAGCGGATTTGATTCTGCATGTGCGGGATGCTTCCGATCCCATGCTGGCCGAGCAGGCCAGAGTGGTGCATGACACTCTGGAGCAACTGGGGCTGGTCGGTGATTTTTCTCCGCCGATTATTGAAGTATTGAATAAAAAGGATATGGCTCCGGATATTCAGAGTTATCGTAGCGAGAATATTGCCGGCAGTCGGGTGGCGATTTCAGCCCTGACCGGTGAAGGCATGGATGAATTGCTGGCGCTGTTGACCGACTGGCTGTGTCAGGAAATGCAGGAGTTGCATCTCAAACTGGATATTTCCGATGGCCGGGCGCTGGCTTTCTGCTATCAGCATGGCTCGGTTCTGAGCAAAACCGACGGTGAACATACTGTGGATGTGGTGGTGCGCCTGAATCCTGCCGATGCCGAGTGCTTCAGGGTTCAGTCCGGTCTGCATGTGCTGGCCCGAAAATGAACGGGATGAAAACAAGCAGATGACGCCGCCATTTCATTTCGACATAATACGCGACCCCGAATCCCGCTGATTCGGCAGTACAGTTACAGGCGTTGAAATTTCATCGCCTTTTTTCATTACCCGGGAGTTTTCATGTCTGATCGTAGTCAGTTTTTCAATGCGCCGCTTGCCGATAGCGCAGTAGAGGAGGCGATTGCCGCCGAGCTGGGTCGCCAGCAACATACACTGGAACTGATTGCCAGTGAAAATATCGTATCCAGAGCGGTGATGCAGGCGCAAGGGTCAGTGATGACCAACAAATATGCTGAAGGATATCCGGGTCGTCGTTATTACGGCGGTTGTGAACATGTTGATGCTGTGGAACGGCTGGCACAGGATCGCGCCCGCGAACTGTTCGGGGTCAAGCATGTCAATGTGCAGCCGCATTCCGGTTCACAGGCCAATATGGCGGTATATATGGCTGTATTGCAGCCAGGTGACACCATCATGGGTATGGATTTGTCGCATGGTGGCCATCTCACACACGGTTCGCCGGTCAATTTTTCCGGCCGCCTGTATGAAGTTGTGGCCTATGGCGTGCGTGAGGACAATGAGCGGATCGGTTACGACGTGATGCAGAAAATGGCGGAAGTGCAGCGTCCGAAAATGATTATCGGCGGCGCCTCAGCTTATGAACGTCATATTGATTTTGCCCGCATGCGCCAGATTGCCGATTCTGTCGGAGCCATCCTGATGGTGGACATGGCCCATTATGCCGGCCTGATTGCAGCCGGTGAATATCCGAGCCCGGTCGGCCATGCGCATGTGATTACCACGACAACCCACAAGACGCTGCGCGGCCCGCGCGGCGGCATGATCATGACCGATGACGATGATCTGGCCAAGAAAATCAATTCCCGTATTTTCCCGGGCATTCAGGGTGGTCCGCTGATGCATGTGATTGCTGCCAAGGCGGTGGCATTCGGTGAGGCGCTGGGTGATCAGTTCAAGGCCGATCAGAAGCAGGTGATTGCCAATGCAAGGGCACTGGCTGCAACCTTGAGCGAAGGCGGTCTTCGTATTGTTTCCGGTGGTACCGATTGTCATATGTTCCGGGTCGATGTCCGCCCGCAGGGAATTACCGGCAAGCAGGCTGAAGAGGCGCTGGAAGCTGCCGGTATCACGACCAATAAAAATACCATTCCGTTTGATCCGGAATCCCCGTTTGTCACTTCCGGTATTCGTATCGGTGCATCGGTGATTACAGCGCGCGGTATGCAGGAGGCAGAAGCGAAGCTGATTGGCGAACTGATCCTGCAGGTGCTGAAAGCGCCGGAAGATGAAGGCATCCATCAGGCTGTTGCCGAGGAAGTGCGCAAGCTGACCGGTCGTTTTCCGGTATACGAGTAGGGCATAGCGAAGGCTGATTACGGATGTTTTGTCCGTTCTGTGCGCATGACGACACCCGGGTGGTGGATTCACGCGTGGTTGAGGCAGGCGCTGCCGTGCGGAGGCGGCGTGAATGTGAAGCGTGCAGTAAACGTTTTTCAACCTATGAGCGGCCTGAATTGCGCTTGCCGCTGGTCATCAAGAAGGATGGTACACGTCAGTCCTTTGATTTGAACAAGATTCGGTCCGGCATGCAAAAAGCCCTTGAAAAACGACCGGTTTCGGCAGATCAGCTCGAGCATGGCATGAATGCCGTGCTGCGGGCCGTTCAGGAAAGCGGCAAATCGGAGATTGCTGTCGGCACACTGGGTGAATATGTGATGGAACAGCTGCGTGATCTGGACGGCGTGGCCTATGTGCGCTTCGCCTCGGTCTATCGGGAATTCAAGGATGTGGATGAGTTTCTTACTGCGGTGAAAACCGTTGTGGGGAAAAAGGAGTAAAACATGGCTGTCAAAATAGCAGTATTGCCGGGTGACGGTATCGGGCCGGAAATTGTGACTGAGGCCCTGAAGGTGCTGAAGGTGCTGAATCGCGGTTTCGGGCTGGATGCAAGCTGGCAAGAGGGCACGATTGGAGGTGCCGGCTACGATGCGGACGGTGATCCGTATTGCGATGCCACGCGTAAGCTGGCACATGATTCCGATGCGGTATTGCTCGGTGCCGTTGGCGGCCCCCAGTGGGAGGCACTGGATAAACCGCTGCGCCCTGAAGCCGGTTTGTTGCGGATTCGTGAAGATCTCGGGTTATTTGCCAATTACCGACCGACAAAAGTACATTCCCAGTTGCTCGATGCATCAACCCTGAAACCGGAAGTGATTGCCGGTGTCGATATTCTGGTGGTGCGTGAACTGGTTTCAGGTATTTATTTCGGCCAGCCCCGCGGCATCGAAACGTTGAACGGAGAACGGCGCGGTTTTAATACCATGGCATATACCGAATCCGAAGTGCGGCGCATTGGTCGCAAGGCATTCGAGGCGGCGCGACTGCGCTCGAACAGGGTATGCAGCGTCGAAAAAGCCAATGTGCTGGATGTGTCGGAATTATGGCGCAGCGTGATCATTGATCTGCATCAGCGCGAGTTTCCTGATGTCGAGCTGTCGCACATGTATGTTGATAATGCGGCCATGCAGCTGATTCGCAATCCGCGTCAGTTTGATGTGATTGTGACCGGTAACCTGTTTGGCGATATTCTGTCGGATGAAGCGTCCATGCTGACCGGTTCTATTGGTATGCTGCCTTCGGCATCCATTGGCGAAGATTTTGCCATGTATGAACCGATTCACGGTTCTGCCCCCGACATTGCCGGTCAGAACAAGGCCAATCCGCTGGCCACGATTCTGTCTGTGGCCATGATGCTGCGTTTCTCGCTGGATCGTGCCGATCTGGCCGATCTGGTTGAGCAGGCGGTTGAAAACACGCTGGATGCCGGTGTGCGTACGGTTGATCTGGCTTTTGGCGGAGAAGCTTCGGTTTCCTGTTCTGCGATGGGTGATGCTGTGTGCGCTGCACTGGAGGAACTGGCCTGATGGGCGAACGTTTTATTGATGAAAAAGAGGGTTATGTGGTTGCCGTCGTGGGCGCGACCGGCGCGGTCGGTGCGACCATGCTGGACATTCTGGCCGAGCGGGATTTTCCCATTGCCGAACTGATTCCGGTGGCCTCGAGCCGCAGTGCCGGTTCCGTGATCACATTCAGGGGCAAGGATTATATCGTACAGGATCTGGATACATTTGATCCGGCAGGTGTGGATATTGCCCTGTTTTCAGCCGGTGGCGGTACCTCCAGAGACCATGCACCGCGTTTTGCCGAAGCCGGTTGCTATGTGGTGGACAATTCCAGCGCCTGGCGTATGGATGAGAATATTGCCCTGGTGGTGCCGGAAGTGAATCCGCAGGCGCTGAATATGGCACGTACGAATAAAATTATTGCCAATCCGAATTGTTCGACCATTCAGATGGTGGTGGCTCTGAAACCCTTGCATGATGCCGCGCCGATTGAGCGTGTGGTGGTATCCACCTATCAGGCAGTCAGCGGAGCCGGAGGCAAGGCGATTGATGAGCTGGCCAAACAGAGCGGTCAGCTGCTCAACTCGATGAGCCCGGATGTGAATGTGTTTCCTGCCCGCATTGCTTTCAATGTGATTCCGCATATCGATGTGTTTATGGATGACGGCTACACCAGGGAAGAGCGAAAAATGATGGAGGAAACCCGCAAGATTATGGGGGCGGACATTGCCGTGACGGCAACGACTGCCCGTGTGCCGGTGTTTTACGGCCACTCTGAATCCGTGAATGTCACATTTTCCGCGCCGATGAATGCAGAGCAGGCACGAACGCTACTTGCGGATGCTGAAGGTGTTTGTGTGGTGGATGATCCGGGTGGTGAAGATTATCCGATGCCGAGTGAGGCGGCGGGCAGTGACCCGGTCTGGGTAGGCCGGATTCGTGATGATCATTCATATCCGAATTCGTTGCATTTGTGGATTGTTGCCGATAATGTACGTAAAGGTGCGGCTCTAAATGCTGTGCAAATAGCGGAAATTCTGATTCGCTAGGGAAGTGCTGATCAATTCAGCGCTTTCGTGCAGGCCATGGAAAGCCTGCCAAGACAGGCAGATTAAGTGCCTGTCTTGTAAGCGATGGCAATAAATCAGTATCTCCCCAGGGGGGAAGACGGAGGGTCGATTGAAAGGCAGGCTTGGGATTGGAGTGGTGAAATTCCGGCATGGGAATCATAAGGCTGTCATCGTCTTTCTAGGCCTGATGCTGTGTTTATTTGCCGGCAGTGCAGTAGCGGCTTCGCTGGCAAAGATTGAAGTTGCGAGTCATCTCGGAGAGGCGTTTTATGCCGAGG
>JBHHTY010000021.1:0-16753 GCA_046753565.1 Mariprofundus sp. | reverse complement strand
ACTGCATCGGCAGCATGCCAGTCTGCTTTGGATTCAGGATGCACCATCACTTCCATGTTGGCCGATGCAATCACCGGCCAGACATCATCCGGGCATACGATACTGGCAAGGCCAGCTCCACCGGCATAAGCACCGAGAGCAGCCAGTTGCGGGGCTCCTGTCAGGCCGACTGATCCTCCAAATATCCAGACATGTCCATAGCTCCCCTTATGTGACAACCGGCACCGATGTGGCCAGGCGATATTCAGGAAACCATCATGAATCACAGCCGCGCTACCAACACAAAAAGAATCCTTTTCACCCGTATGCGCACATGATTGCAGCCACGCCTCCCGAATAGATGCATCACTGACACCTATATCGGCAACCTCCAGCATGGTTCCGGTATAATCACGGCCTGCATTCAGCCAGTGACCCCATTTGGTGGCCGCAATGGGTAAGGTAAAGTCAGCTCTCACGGCAACGCCCGGTACTGCCCCTGTGTCCGAACAAACACCGCTGGCAATATCAATACTAAGTATCGGCCTGTCCGTTTGATTGATACGTTCGACCACTTCCCGCATCCGCCCTTCCAATGCTCGATTCAAACCGGTTCCCAAAACGGCATCAACAACCATCACTGCTCTGAGTAACCAGCGCCCAAGCTCGGCAAAACAGTGTTCAGAACAGGATTCACGTATTTTGACACCGGCATCCCGAGCCTTGTCGGCATATGCTTTTGCATGACCTGTCAAGGCTTCAACAGAAACAAGCGTAACGACTGTAACCGGAACCCGGCGCTGCCTGAGAAAATATGCTGCGGCAAAACCATCTCCGCCATTGTTTCCCGGCCCTGCCACAATGACAACACGCCCGTAATCCGGCATATGCTCAAGCACTGCCACAGCAACCGCATGACCGGCTCGTTCCATCAGGGTGAATTCAGATACACCGGCATCAATGGTTGTCTGTTCGGCCAGACGCATCTGGTCAGCAGTCAGAATATGTGTTTCACGCATTGTTCCCCCTTCCCGTCCGCTTCTGTTTGATCCGCAGTCTCATAAACTCCCTGTAGTAGAGCATGCTTGTCAACAAAAAAGCGCCCGGAGTGATACTGCCCTTATCAGATGCCCGAAAATATGCTATTGTGCAGTTAATCAATGTAATGGAGTGTGGGGATACTTCGCTATGTGGAACATCGTATGAAACATCAGCACTGCATTCTGGTCATAGAGGATCAGGCCGCGATTCGCGAAATCGTAGCCGATCTGCTCATGGAGTTTGAACTGGCAGATCAGGTTGAGATAGCGCGATCCGTCACGGAAGCCAAACAGGCGCTGATGAATCAGCACTGGGATGCGGTTATCACCGATATGAGTCTGGGCGATGGTAATATCCTCGATTTGATTGAATCATTACAACAGGAAAACTTTACCTTTCCTCCGATCATCCTGATGAGTGCCTTTCTCTACGGTGAATCCGTGCAACACGCCAAAGCACTCGGTATTCGACATATCCTGACCAAACCCTTTGTCCCCACCGACCTTATTGATGCTGTCCAGCAGTCAGTTGCTGCCAACTGATATGCCGGACATCATCACCGCATCCCTGCTCGGAGGGCTGATCATTACCGCGCTGATTGCCCTGATGGTCTTCAACCGGGTTCGCAGCAGTGCATTACTCTATAAAAGGGTGAAAGAGCGCACCCGGGAACTTTCAGAAGAACAGGCCAAACTGGCAGCCGCTATCGATTATGCCAAGGAAGGTATTCTGATGGTCAACGAACAGGGCGACATTCTCCGCAGCAATCCTGCCGCCCGTGATATTTTCGGTTATGATCAACAGGAACTGGACGAACTGTCTGTTCATGATCTGGTACCGTCCGATATCCGTGCACAGCATCAACAATTGCTCCGTACCGAGACACATAAAGTCATCGGGCAAACCCGGCAATTGCATGGACAGCGAAAAGATGGCTCGCTGTTCCCCTGCGACATCACGGTATCATCCTTTACAGCCAATGGAAAACGCCATTATTCAGTGATGCTTCGCGACACCACTGACTTCCGACAAAACCAATGGATACAACAAACCCTCTTGCGCCTGCGCACTGTCAGTCAGGAACATACCCCCCTGCATCCCCGTCTGAAAGAAATGCTCTCAAGCATGTTAAGCTGCCCCTGGAAAATTACTGCAATGGCAGTTTATATCACCCAAAATGATCAATTATGGCTGATAGCCAGTCAGGGCTGGAACAGCGATGAAAAAAGGTGTCATGCCCATATTGCTACCGGGCACTGCCTGTGTGGGCAGCCCATTGAAAACGGACATGTGCCATGCCGTTCAAGCTCAGCATATCACAGCAGCCAGACCATATGTCTGCCTGTCATGCATGAAAAGCATCAACTGGGGCTGTTCTATCTGCAACTGGCAGACGATAACACCATGCCGGAGATGTTCACCTCCTTCTGTCATCAGGCCCATGAAATCATTTCGGTAACGCTGGTGCGCGAACATAATCGCCAGATACTGGAGGGCAGTGAAAGCAAACACCGTCAACTGGTGGAAACCACGCCTGTCGGCATCATCATCCAGAGTGCCGGCATCGTACAATATGCCAATCCGGCAGCGCACTCCATGTTGGGAAGCGGTGACAGCGATGCCCTTTTACATAGCGATATTCTACCGCTGGTTCATCCGGATGACCGCATCGCTTTTCATAATATGATGCAAATCCTGCAACAGGGCAATCATGTTGAACCGGCAGAAATGCGCATGCGGCAACATGACGGTAATTTTTTCTGGGCAGAGATTCGCGGTGTCCCTGTCGTGTATGAAAGCCACCCTTCGGTACAGGTGCTGATCCACAATATCAGCGACCGCAAGGAAGCTGAAGAAAAGCTGACCCTGTTATCTTATACAGATGCGTTAACGGGACTGCCCAACCGGCGGCTTTATATCGACAGGCTTGAACAGGCCTGCAATTTGGCCATGCGCAGCAATCGCCACCTGTGTCTGCTGTATCTGGATCTGGATCGTTTCAAGGCCATCAATGATACCCAAGGACATGACTGCGGTGATCTGGTTCTGAAAACGGTTGCAACACGCATTCAGGATACACTGCGTGCATCGGATACAGCAGCCCGCATGGGCGGCGATGAATTCGCGATTTTGTTGCCGGAAACCGATACCGCCAGCGCTTTGAGGGTGGCCGGGAAACTGTCCCGAATCCTGCAACAACCCATGATTCTGGCTGATCAAAAACTGAGTATTGGCGCCAGCATCGGACTGGCCAGTTACCCTGAAGATGGTACAGAAAGCGACAGCCTGTTGAAGCATGCTGATAATGCCATGTACCATGCCAAGCAAAACCATCTGGGAATCCGCTGCTTCTCTGATAAAATGGAAAAATCTTCCAGGCGTCATATTCTGCTGGAAGGCGAACTCAAAAAAGCGCTCAAAAGCGGACAGCTTGAGTTGTATTACCAACCCCAATACAGGTTGGCCAACCATAAAATACAGCTTACCGGAGTTGAAAGTCTGCTACGCTGGAAACATCCTGACATGGGTATGATTCCTCCGGACGAATTTATTCCGGTCGCCGAGGAAGGCGGCCTGATTCGTCCGATTACCGGCTGGGTTATTGCTGAAGCATCACGACAGGCCCGACTCTGGCAGGAACAGGATTGTCGACCCGGCAAAATTGGTATCAATATTTCTGCAGCCGAACTGATGCATATCGGGCTGGCAGAAGATATTCTATCCCATATCAGCGATGGTGGAGCAACAACGGAATGGCTTGAAATCGAAATCACCGAAACAGCCGCCATGAGTCAGCCGGACACTGCCGTGTCCATCATGCAGCAACTGATTGATCAGGGGCTTGGTATTGCCATTGATGATTTTGGCACCGGTTATTCATCACTGGCTTATCTGAAACGACTGCCTGCAGAGCATTTGAAAATTGATATCGCTTTCATCCGGCATCTGCCGGATAGTACGGAAGATGTCATCATTGTCCGCACCATTATCGCCATGGCCCATGCACTGGGATTACAAGTGATTGCCGAAGGTGTGGAAACGCCTGCTCAGCTGGAGTTTTTGCGCCGGGAAGGATGTGATGCGATTCAGGGCTACCTGCTTGGCAAACCCATGCCGGCAGGTGAGACCACAGCGTTTCTCAAAGACAATCTGCTCACAACAACCGATTGATTCAGCCACCTCCTGTCGCTTCAGCTACGGCAAAGGCCATGGCAATACCATCATCATCACTCAATGACACATGCACATGCGCCACGCCCAGTTTCAATGCCGCTGCTTCAGCGCCCCCGTGCAGGGTAATCTCCGGTTTCCCCGAGGGCTGATGAAGTGTTTCAATCTGACAGGGTGCAACACCCTGGTGAAAACCGGTGCCCAGTGCTTTTGATACCGCCTCTTTGGCCGCAAACAGCATGGCAAACCTGCGTGCCGGGTTCCCCCTGGCTTTTGCCTGAGCAATCTCCGCAGCAGTATACACACGTTGTTCAAAACGTTCCCCAAAGCGATCCAGAGCAACCTCAATACGTGAAATCACAACGCGATCAACACCGATCCCGACAATCGCCATCATAAATACCCTGTCAACGAACCATCACCGCTTTGAAATCCACCACTGCCTGATGCAGACCCTTGAATACGGCATCGGCGATAATAGCGTGACCAATATTCAGCTCCTCGATTTCAGTTATTGCACAAATTGCCGGCGTATTCTCAATGGTCAGACCATGACCCGCATGCACCATCAATCCAATATCGCTGGCCAGTTTGGCACCATCGGCAAGCGATGTCAGTTCTCTTGCCCTGTCCTGCCCCTGATAATTGGCATAATGACCGGTATGCAATTCAATCACCGGCGCACCAATCTCTCTGGATGCCCTAATCTGTGCAGGAACAGGATCGATAAACATCGACACGCGCACTCCCGCTGCAGACAAACGTTCAACCACTGCGGCCAGATGTGACTGGTGTGCAACCACATCCAGCCCGCCTTCCGTGGTCAATTCCTCTCTTTTTTCCGGCACCAGACAACAGGCAAAAGGTTTCAGACGTTCGCAAATGGCTACAATTTCTTCATTTGCACCCATCTCCATATTCAGATGCAGACCGGGAACGGTAACCAGTCGTTCGATATCATGATCCTGAATATGGCGCCGATCCTCACGCAGGTGTGCTGTGATACTACCTGCACCGGCAGCCAGACAAATAGATACGGCATCAAGCGGATCGGGATACGCCGTCCCCCGTGCCTGCCGTATGGTGGCGATATGATCGATATTCACACCCAGATTTATCATAACCCTCCCCTGTCATTCCTGAAACTGTCCGTGGCCCGGATACCATGTTCCTGCAATACCTGCCGGATCATCTCCCGCCAAAGGCGGCTATCCTTATCACTGAATCGCACATTACCGCCGGACATCATGCCGGCAACCGATTTTCGAAGCCCGGCTGAAACCTTCATTCCTCTGCCACAGGCATCACAAACCAGCTGCCCGCGTTGCCAGAACATCGCCTGTTCCTCTTCCCTGCCGCAATGCCAGCAATGCGAAAAATTACCAAGCCAGCCGGCCACATCAAGTATATACCATACGGCTGCAAACAATCCCTGCTGTTGTTCGCGTTTGAGCAGCAGACCCAGAGCAGCTAATGTCTCAGAGAATCCATGCGAATCACCGTCCTGAAACAGACGCGAGGCAATCGCCACCACCTCCAGACCGTGCAAAGCCAGCGAAGGCTCCAGCAACGCATCACCGCGATGAATATCGGTAAGCGTCCCCATCCCGTTCCGGCCCGACCGCCAGTTGATATTCAAATCATGCAGCGGCTCCAGACTGGCCCGAAAATGACTTTTGGGCCGTCTGGCTCCTCTGGCCATCAATACCATTCGCCCATGCTGTTCGGTAAAAAAATGGCAGATCAGCGAGGTATCCCCGTAAGGAATACGTCTGATCAATAACGCATGATCTGCAAATTCGGCTATTGTTCCGCCCCCAGACCCAGATCCATCAATTTACCCGGGTGGTTGAACCAGTCGGCATCGACTTTTACCCAGATATTCAAACGCACCTTACAATCCAGAATATCTTCCAGACCCTTTCTCGCCCTGGTGCCAACGGCCTTCATGCCGCCACCGCCCTTACCAATCAGCATCGGTTTGTGACGCTCGCTACCCACCAGAATCACAGCATCAATCTCCACCACATCACCATGTTCTTCAAAACGCTCGATATCCACCGCTGTCTGGAACGGAATTTCCTGATGCATGGAAAGGAAAACCTGTTCACGCACATATTCGGCCGCCAGCTGGCGCTGACTTTGATCAGTAAACCAGTCGGGATCATGCAATGGCGGTTGAACCGGCAAATATCTGGTCAATTCATTCAGCAAGTTATCGGTCTGGGTGCCTTTTCGGGCAGATACCGGCACATAAGCCATAGCGCCGGGATCAAGCTGCTGCAACTGCTGCAAACGCGGTAACAGCCTGCTCTTGTCGGCCCGATCCACTTTATTCAACACATGAATACGCGGTTGTGTCAGACGGCCATCAGCAAAACGTTCGATCAGCATTTTCGTCGGCCGATCCAGCGGCTTGCTCGTATCCTGCATAATGGCCAGCACATCAGCCTCTTCAGCAGCCGCATAGGCCACCCGCACCATGTTCTTGTTTAATTGTTTTGAACCCTTGTGAATGCCGGGCGTATCAACAAAAATAATCTGACGGGAATCATCGGTATAAATACCGAGAATACGATGCCGGGTGGTTTGTGGCTTGGGTGTCACAATAGCAACCTTGGTACCGATCAAATGATTCATCAGGGTGGACTTGCCCACATTCGGCACGCCCAACAGGGCTACGGTTCCGCAGTGAAAAGGTTGATCTGTCATGATTTGGACCCCAGCTTTCTGTATGCCTGCTCAGCCGCTTCAATCTCGGCCTGTTTTTTTCTGTTGCCACGCCCCACACCAAGCAACGCTCCCTTAACACGGCAAGCGGCTTCAAAACGGGGGGAAATGCCGGCACCCAAATCGCGCAATTCATATTCAGGCAAACCCTGATCGTTAGCCTGCGTCCATTCCTGCAAACGACTTTTGGCATCGCGCGGATCAATATCTCCAATCCCGGCCAGCATCGTCTGCCAGGCGGATTCCACCACACGCCGGGCGGCATCCCATCCACCATCCTTGAATACAGCACCGATGACCGCTTCCACCGCATTGGCTGCAATCGATGGTGATTTGATCGCACGGCCATCTTTTCCGGCCCGCTCACTCTCACCGACACAGAGATAGCCAACCAGCCGCCATGCATGCGCCACTTCCAGCAAGCCCTCCTTGCGCACCAGCACCGAACGCATCCGCGAAAGTTCACCCTCCGGCTTATCCGAATAACGATCGTGCAGGAGTTCGGAAATCACCAGCCCCAGCACGGCATCGCCCAGGAATTCAAGCCGCTCCATATGTTTTCCATGTGCAGTCTGATCGGCCGAACGATGTGTCAAAGCCCGCTTCAGCAAACGGTGATCTGAAAATACGTGACCGATACATACTTCCAGGGCATCCAGTCTGTCATGGGTCTGATATTGACTCACGGGCTGTCCAGACTTGATGCATGGGGCTCAAACAATAAATCAATTCGCGTTCTATCTCTCAGCAGATCCAGTCCATTCAATGCATCCGGATCATATTCGCCCAGTTCATCCACATGCTCGACCCTTCCGAACGGCCAGATGGTCACCATATAGCTGGATGACACATCAACCATTTCCGCCGTTACCCTGATCCGGAGCTCATCATAAAACTCCTCGGGTAAATCACCTTTTTCCAGATATTGCAGGCTAAGCAAATCATCCAGTTTTTGCCTTGCCTCCGCTTCTCCTTCCCAAGCTCTGTCGCTATGCACCAGTCCTTCAAAGCAGTGCTGCACCTGCCCGTTGGTATAATGGGCATGCAATACCAGAAACCCGTTGAACAAAATAAAACCCAGCGTCGAAAGCCATAACAGCAGCTTGATAACAGAAAAACCGCATTCGGACTGCCCAGACCCGCCGCATAAATCTTCCCGGGTATATCTACTCAATAACATGACCAATACGCTCCCAACGGGGTGAGCCCTTCACCTGATCCCATGACCACCATACAATCGCAGCCCGACCAACCATATAGGACTGTGGCACAAAACCCCAAAAACGGGAATCGCGTGAATTATTGCGATTATCACCCATGGCAAAATACATGCCTTCGGGCACAGTCCACTCGCCGTCACGAATAGAATATTCCTTGCGCAACACATAATGTTTGATGCCGTCCAGATCCTCAACAAACAGGCCGGATACATCCGCATTGCCGTCCTGCATGAAATAAGTGCGAATACCCTTTTCCACCAGCGGCATCAGCTTGCCGTTCACACTCAACCGGTTATCGCGATAAACAATTTTATCACCGGGCAGGCCGACAATCCGTTTGATGTAGTCCTTGCTCTTGTCTTCCGGAAACACGAACACCGCCACATCACCGCGTTTGGCCTCTTTCGACATCAGCTGGATATCTGTCAGCGGAATACGAAAGCCATAGGGATAGCGCAACACAAACAGATAATCGCCGATTTCCAGTGTCGGCACCATGCTGGATGACGGAATCTTGAACGGAGCCACAATAAAACTGCGGATCACAATAGCCAGTACGGCAATAACAATTAAACTCTCCAGCCATTCGCGCCAGACCGGTTTTTTATTCTCGTTCATCTCACCATCCTGTGTTTTTCATACCAAAGTCGAAGCATCCACCGCAGAGTACGCAAAGTTGCGCAGAGTAAAAGCAAAACTGCTACAGTAGAGATATACCCTATTCATTCAATTTCAGCACAGCCAGAAATGCTTCCTGCGGCACTTCCACACTGCCAATCGATTTCATGCGCTTTTTACCGGCTTTCTGCTTCTCCAGCAGCTTGCGCTTGCGGGTGATATCACCGCCATAACACTTGGCTGTCACATTTTTGCGCACCGCTTTGATCGTCTCCCGAGCCAGAATGCGACCGCCAATGGCCGCCTGCAAAGGCACATCAAACTGCTGACGAGGAATCAACTGGCGCAGTTTCTTGACCAGTTCACGCCCGCGCATTTCTGCAATCGAACGGTGTACAATCAGGGAAAGCGCATCGACCGGTTCGGCATGCACCAGCACATCGAGTTTAACCACATCATCGGCAGAGAAATCAGACAGTTCATAGTCCATCGAGGCATAGCCACGCGATACCGATTTCAGGCGGTCATAAAAATCGATCACCATTTCGGCCAGCGGCAGGCGATAACTCAACATCACCCTGCCCTGCCCGATAAATTTCATATTCAGCTGCATCCCGCGCCGTTCCTGGCACAGTTTCATCATGGCGCCAACAAATTCTTCCGGCGTGAAAATATTGGCCACCACAGTCGGCTCTTCCACAGTCTCAATCGTTTGCGGATCAGGGAACTCACTGGGATTGGAGATTTCAATCACTTGCCCGTCTGTTTGATGAATCCGATAAATCACACTCGGAGCTGTCGTAATCAGATCGAGATTGTATTCGCGCTCCAGTCGCTCCTGCACAATTTCCATGTGCAGCATGCCCAGGAAGCCGCAGCGGAAACCCAGCCCCAGTGCTGATGAATTCTCCGGTTCGAAGGTGAAGGCCGGATCATTCATGTTCAGTTTTTCGAGCGAATCCCGCAAATCATTGTAATCGGCAGAATCGACCGGATACAGGCCGGAGAACACCATCGGTTTCGGTTCCCGATAACCCGGCAGCGGTTCACTTGCCCCGTTCTTCAGCGTCGTCACCGTGTCGCCCACTTTCAAATCGGCCAGTGTCTTGATACCACCGGTCAGATAACCCACCGCTCCGGAAGCCAGTTGCGCCGCTGAAAACGGTGCCGGCACAAAATAACCGACATCCTGCACTTCATAACTGGCTGCTGTCGACATCGACATCAGGCGAAAACGATCACCCTTTTTCAATACGCCATCCACTACACGCACCAGCGCCATGGCGCCAACATAGGCATCAAACCAGGAATCCACCACCAGCGCACGCAAAGGCTGATTATCCCTGTTCTGCGGTGGCGGCACATGCTCGACAATCGCCTCCAGCACATCGGTAATCCCCACACCGGTTTTGGCCGATACCGGAATGGCATAGGAAGCATCCAGCCCGATCACTTCCTCAATCTGGCGTTTGGCTTCCTCGATATCGGCACTGGGCAGGTCGATCTTGTTGATCACCGGAATAATTTCGAGATCATTATCCATGGCCAGATAGACATTGGCCAGCGTCTGCGCTTCCACCCCCTGGGCCGCATCGACAATCAGCAATGCCCCTTCACAGGCCTGCAGGGAACGCGAGACTTCATACGTGAAATCCACATGGCCGGGCGTATCAATCAGATTAAGCTGATAGGTTTCACCATTGGCTGCGGTATAAGTCAGAGTCGCTGTTTGCGATTTGATGGTGATGCCGCGTTCCTGTTCAAGTTCCATCGAATCAAGAACCTGATTGGTTTTCATCTCGCGCTCGGAAAGTGCGCCGGTCACCTCTATCAAACGGTCAGCCAGGGTTGACTTGCCGTGATCGATATGGGCAATAATGGAAAAATTGCGGATATGGGATTGATTGATCTTGCTCATTGGCGCGGCAGTGTAACGATGCCTTGCCCCCTGCGCCATAAAGCAATCATTTTATGAAACCTGAAAACACCAGCGTCGCCGCACAGTTTGCAAAATCAGAGCTGAATACCGAGCGGTTCAATATTAGATATTGAATCTCTGCCTGCTGTTCAGCGTGGTCTGCATGGCCAGCTGTGCCAGTGCAACATCCTTCACTCTGGCAATGCACTCGGCCACATGCCGGACATAGGCCGGCTCGTTTCTTTTGCCCCGGCACGGAACAGGCGCCAGATACGGGGAATCTGTTTCTATCATAAGCAATTCATCGGGGACTTTTCTGGCGATTTCACGCAAATCATCGTTGCGTTTGAATGTCACATTGCCGGAGAAGGAGATCGACATACCGAGATCAATTGCCCTGCTCGCAGTTTCCCAGTCTGAAGAAAAACAGTGCATAATCCCGCCGCATTGGCTGATGCCCTCTTCAGCCAGAATCTTCATACTTGCAGCATCGGCTTCGCGATTATGCACAATCACAGGCTTATTCACGGATCTGGCAGCGCGAATATGGGTGCGGAAACGTGCATCCTGAACTGCCGGAGAAACCCGGGCGTGAAAAAAGTCCATGCCTGTTTCCCCGATCGCCACGCAACGCGGATGATCCGCCAGTTTGCACAATGCATCGACATCCGGTTCGGTGTCCACTTCGTGATTGGGGTGTACGCCAACACTGAACCAGACATTGTCCCTTGTTTCAGCCAGTGCCCTCAATTCATGTACATGATCCAGATCAACGGCAACCACTGTACAGCCTTCCACGCCGAACTCCGCCATGCGCTCGAACATGGCATCGCGATCATCCGTATAATGCGTAAAATTGACATGGCAATGGCTGTCAAACAGGCGGATTTCAGCCATTCAGAATGGCCTTCAAATGCTTCAATTCGACATGGTGACATGCAAGCCCGTGCGGATCCTGAAGTACGTCAACGGCATCCCCATCCGGCTCACCGAGTTCGGATACCACCAGATCGGCTCCACTGAAATCGTGAGCGCGGGTATAACCGTTGACCGTAACCACGCATTTCAAATCGGCGGCCTGAGCAGATTTCCAGCCATTGGCCGAATCTTCCAGTGCAATCGTATGTTCAGCGGCCATACCCAGCTCCTGCAGGGCATAATCATAAATATCCGGTGCCGGCTTCTTGGCCGGCACAATATCCCCTGCCGCCAGTACGGCAAAACGATCAAACCATTGCTTGCCCAGTGAATGCTCAATCAGGGCATCCAGCGCTGCCGGCGTGGTTGTGGTTGAAATGCCGAGCGTAATACCGTTAGCATAAGCTTCCTCCAGCAGACGGCGCACCCCCGGTCTGAGCGGAATACGACCCGAAGCAATCAGGCTTTGATAGTGGATTGTTTTGCGCGCATGCAGGGCTGCAATATCCTCATAGGGCATATCCGGCATATCACCACGATCAATATCAAAACGAATGCGTTCCTTGCCGCCGGTTACGGCCAGCAATTCGCCGTAAGTATCAACATCCCAGCGCCGATCCAGCCCGGCCTCCTCAAACGCCATATTGAAAGCCACCCGATGCCCGTCGCGCTCGGTATCGGCCAACGTGCCGTCAACATCCCACAAAATACATTTCAGTTCTGCCATCGTTTCAACTCCATGAAATATTTTCCGGCCGGCCATGTCATCGCAGCAGCCAAACCTTCATTGCTGTTCACGCCAACAGGCTCTAAGATTACCGCATGAGCGATATTGAGATGCCTGAGATTATCCGCAAACCTGAGGTAGAAACGGCAGAACCTCAACTGCAACCTCCCCCTTTGTATCGTGTGGTTATGTTGAATGACGATTTTACCCCGATGGACTTTGTGGTTGATATTCTGGTGCGTTTCTTTCATCAATCGGAAGCAGCTGCCAACAAGACTATGTTACAGATTCACCATGAAGGCAGCGCAATCTGCGGCATTTTTCCGCGCGATATTGCGGAAACCAAGGTGCAACAGGTTGAAGTGGCCAGTCGTACCAGCGGCCATCCGTTGCGTTGTATCATGGAGCACAGTTCAGACGACTGATATATGGTGTGATTTTGTTTGAATCCATCGTATTGACGGCATAATATAAGTGGTACTGGTTGATGATGATTTACAAGTGTCTGACAAACGATACAGGAGCGAGGATACAGAATGGGTATCTTGAGTGAAGAGCTTGAAGAAACACTGAATGATACATTCCGCAATGCGCATTTCCGCCGCAATGAGTTTGTGACGGTAGAGCATTTACTGCTGGGCCTGCTCGATAATCCCAATGCCCTGGGAGTGCTGCTCGGGTGCCATGCCAATATTGAAACATTGCGTCATGATCTCGCCACATTCATCAACGAGCATGTGTCCATTCTCCCCGAAGATGGTGGTGAAACAACCGCCAGCATCGGTCTGCAACGTGTCATTCAGCGCGCTGTCATGCATGTGCAGGCTTCCGGCAAACGCGAAGTTACCGGTGCCCATGTGCTGGTGGCCATATTCTCCGAAAAAGATTCCCATGCCGTGCATTTTCTCAATCGCATGGGCATCACCCGGCTTGATATTGTCAGCTTTATGGCGCATGGCGCACTTAGCAATGAATCCGGCCAGACCGATTCGGATCATGAAACCCCGGCTCTGGAAACAGACAAGGCCGAAGAAAAGACAACGCCGCTGCAGCGTTTTTGCATCAACCTGAGCCAGCGTGCCAGAGATGGAAAAATCGATCCCCTTATTGGCCGCAGTGAGGAGCTTGCCCGCTGCACCCAGATTCTCTGCCGCAGGCGTAAAAATAATCCCCTGCTGGTTGGCGAAGCCGGTGTCGGAAAAACCGCCATTGCCGAAGGGCTGGCACTGAGAATCGAAGAACAGCAAGCACCGGATGTGATTAAACATGCCGTTATCTATGCCCTCGATATGGGTGCGCTACTGGCCGGCACCAAATACCGCGGTGATTTTGAGGAACGTCTGAAAGCAGTCCTGTCTGCACTCGAGCAGGAAGATCAGGCGGTTTTATTCATTGATGAGATCCACACCATTATCGGTGCCGGTGCAGCCAGCGGCGGCACCATGGATGCATCCAACCTGCTCAAACCAGCTCTGGCCAACGGAGAACTGCGCTGTATCGGAGCAACCACCTATCAGGAATTTCGCAACCTGTTTGAAAAAGACCGTGCATTGTCACGCCGGTTTCAGAAGGTCGATGTGCCGGAACCCAGTGTGGATGAAACCATTGATATCCTCAAAGGGCTGAAATCAAGATTACAGGAGCATCACAGCGTACGCTTCAGTCAGGCTGCCATTGAGCAGGCAGCCAAACTCGCCAAGCGTCACCTTGCTGACCGCCACCTGCCTGATTCAGCTATTGATGTACTAGATGAGGTTGGTGCATCTATGCGCGTGAAACCAAAAGAGAAACGACGCAACCAGATTAACGTTCATGATATCGAAACCATGGTTGCTTCCATGGCGCGTATCCCCCACCAGCAGGTCAATGCATCCGACAAGAAACGTCTGGTTAACCTGGACCGGGATCTGAAACTGTCCGTTTTCGGGCAGGACAAAGCCATCGACCAGCTGGCATCCAGCATCAAACTTTCCCGTGCCGGTCTTTCGCATCCTGAAAAACCGATCGGCTCATTCCTGTTTACCGGCCCGACAGGGGTCGGCAAAACGGAAGTGGCCCGGCAGCTGGCTCGCATCATGGGCGTGGAGCTGATTCGCTTCGACATGTCCGAGTACATGGAAGCGCACACGGTTTCCCGTCTGATCGGAGCGCCTCCCGGCTATGTCGGCTTTGATCAGGGTGGGTTGCTAACCGAAGCGATCAGCAAAAACCCGCACGCCGTTTTACTGCTTGATGAAGTCGAAAAAGCGCATCCCGATCTGTTCAATCTGCTGCTTCAGATCATGGACCACGGCACCCTGACGGATAACAATGGTCGAAAAGCGGATTTCCGCCACATCGTACTGATTATGACCAGCAATGCCGGCGCCTTTGAAATGCAGCAGAATACCGTCGGATTCAATCCGCAACCGCGTCAGGGTGAGGATGCAGAAGCAGTGAAACGCATGTTCACACCGGAATTCCGCAACCGACTCGATGCCAGCATCGGTTTTGCGCCGTTATCTGAACAGACCATTCTGCATGTTGTGGATAAGATGCTGATTGAACTGGAAACACAACTGGAAGATAAAAAAGTGGAACTGGACGTAAGCATGGCCGCCAAAACCTGGCTGGCCAGGCACGGTTATGATCCATTGATGGGAGCCCGCCCCATGGCCCGCCTGATTCAGGAGCATCTCAAAAAACCGCTGGCCGATGCCATTCTGTTCGGCGCGTTGCAAAAAGGCGGTATCGCTGTGGTGGACTGCAAGGACGATGAACTGATATTGCTACAGCCTGAAACCGAAACCACATGAGTCCATCGCAACAACAGCAACCCAAAAGGCGAAAAGCTCCGAAATCATACACCGACGATGTCGAGCATAGTGAAAGCGCGGCGTTGCAAATCAGTATGCAGGCCATCGGGGTTGTGCACAGCGATTATCGCGAACGCTTTGCCACCCCGCGTCAACCGGCGCTCGGAGATGCGCAAAGCGCACAAATCCGGCTCAATGCAGACATGAATTTCGATCAGGCCCTGCAGGATCTGGACAGCTTCTCACATATATGGGTGATTTACTGGATGCATCTGAATCACGGCTGGAACCCGACTGTCATACCGCCCCGTGGCCCGAAAATCCGACGCGGCATGTTCGCCACCCGCGCCCCCCACCGTCCCAACAGCATCGGCTTATCGGCAGTACGCCTGAACTCCATTGAAGGAAGGGTTTTGCATATTGAAGGGCATGATATGCTGGACGGCACGCCCGTGCTCGATATCAAACCCTACCTGCCCTACGCCGATGCCATTGCCGATGCCGGCAACGGCTGGCTGGATGATGTGACATTGCAGAATAATTTTATCCAGAGAGGAAGTGAATCCCGTGACAGATAAAACTACTGACAACGAAGAAGATTTCAGCCTGAATCATTTTGAACAGGATCCGGGTCCCGAACTGGATGGTGATTCTGAACAGAAAGACAGCCCTCGCCTGAAAGACGAATATGATTCAAGCCATACTGCCGATCTTTTTCCCGATGAGCAGGCCGATAAGCAAGTTCCTGAAACAGGCACAGAAGCCACTACTGACAGCTTATTGGAAACCACCCGGCATTCAGACCTGTTCTCAGAAGCGGATCAGGGCAAAAAGGAACCGATCATCCCGGATAATCCCGGATTTCAGGCCGCATTCGATTCAGTTGAAGATAACCCCAGCCCGCTCAATAACGATGAAGCATTCACAGCGGACAATGAAAGCGGGGAAACAGTCAATGCCCCACCACTGAACGATGATACAGCGACAGATCAGCGTTCGGGCATCAAACCGATCACCATCTTTGCTGTTGTCGCCATGTTAAGTGCGGCAACCGCTATCTGGTTCAATCCCGGCGCTGAAAACGGGGACAACGAAACAACACAAAACAATCCGGTAATCAACGAAGCTGCACACAACGCACCGGCAGCGCCCGTGCTGAATTCGGACAGCCGGATCCAGCACCTTGAACAGCGCATGTCATTGTTTCAGCAGCAGAGCAATGAGGAAATCCATCTGCTGAAACAGCAAGTGGAAAAACTGGAGCAGGATATTTCTTCATTGAAAAAACTGATGGCGGCACAGTCAAAACAGACACGGCAAAGCAACCGACCGTCCAAAGCAACGGCCAGGACAGGAAACAGAACACCGGCATCAACAATCAAGACCAATACCGGCTGGGTTGTGAATCTGATGTCACTGGATTCATTAACAGCAGCGAAAAAAGCCCTGCAGGATTTCAAATCCAGAGGCATCAATACCGAAATCGGGCGCTATACAGTGAAGGGAAAAAATCACTACAGGATCCGCGTTGCCGGTTTCGCCAGTAAGCAGGAAGCCGAGACCCATAAAACATACCTGATCAGAAAATATCACCTCAAAGGTCTCTGGGTTCACAAACCATCGTAAACGGAGATTC
>JBHHTY010000020.1:0-16943 GCA_046753565.1 Mariprofundus sp. | reverse complement strand
GACAGGCTTGATATATTGCGGTGAGTGAAAGAAATCCAGATAGACTTCCGCATTCCTGAAGGTGGGGACTTGTAGCCTTCGGCTGTTACCAGAGCCCCCATAATTTCCCGTAACTCCGGCTCATCATCGACAATATGAAACCACATATCGCCTCCGGTATACACCTATTATATAGCATCAACCTATGGTTATTTCAATCGTGATTGACTACTGTTGACCGGAGTGACGGCCTTATTTCCCGATGCTTTGCATAACACCCAGGGCCTCTTCAAAATCATACTGGCCGATGCAGGTTCTGATTTGTTTGAGTTCATCGCGGTAAAGTCCTGTGCCTTTGAGCATTTGTTCAAGCTCATCCAACACCGATTCTGAATCGGTATCATCATCTTCCAGCAAGGCGGTCAGCTGATCCATCAACTGTGCTACTTTTTCCTGATCCACTGTTTGGATATCGACGGACTTCACAGGCGCTTCTTCAGTTTCCACGATCAGCGGCGCAATCGCATCCATGACCCGCTCCAGTTCTAATGTCAGCTTCTCATACAGTACATCCAGGGATTTCATATCTGATTCTTTCAATGCGCTTTCCAGTGCGAACGCTGCCGCCTGCAGATCTGTCGCACCGATATTGCCTGCCACGCCTTTCAGCGTATGGGCCGCGCGTATTGCCGTCTCCAGGTCACCGGCACTGACAGCCTGCTGTGTCTGGCGAACGGCATCCGACTGACTTTGACTGAATTTCATCAGAATATTGCGATACAGTTTCTCATTACCCCCGACACGGCGAACCCCGGCGGCAATATCGACCCCGTCGATTTGCAGCGATGCCAGTGATTTGCTTGCTGGATCATCCTGTGCCGCTTCATTTTCGGAATCAGTTTTCCGGAGCTGCGCACGCACCGCTTCCGGATTTGATGTGGTAATCCAGCGATTCAGCGTGCCGAACAGTTCTCCGAGATCAATCGGCTTGGCGATATGATCATTCATACCGGCTTCAATACAACGCTCCCGATCACCGGCCATGGCATTGGCTGTCATGGCAATAATCGGCAAGTCCTTGCAACGCTCATCCTGCCGGATCAGATGAGTCGCCTCGATGCCGCCCATGACAGGCATCTGAAGATCCATCAGAACACCGTCAAAATGACCGTTTCGAATTGCATCGACACCTTCCTGACCGTTATTTGCAAGCGTCACAGCTATGCCCGCTTTTTCCAGTAGCTCACAGGCTACCTGCTGATTGATTTCGTTATCTTCGACCAATAACAGATGAGCGCCGCGAACGCGTTCATCCACAGTCAGTTCCGTTTGTTGAGGGTCAATATGTTCTTCGCCCTCGTTGCCCAATGCCATCATGATGCTGTCGAACAACATGGAGGGGGTTACCGGTTTCACCAGATAGCCATCGAAATGTTCCTCAACCACCTGCTCGCGCAATTCTTCACGCCCATAGGCAGACACCATGATGATGGCAGGAGTTGTTTTCCAGCCACTGTGTTGTTTGATCATCCGGCCGGCCTCAATGCCATCCATGCCGGGCATCTTCCAGTCCATAAGAACCAGTTGATACGGGCAATCCTCCGCATGGTGTTCAAGCTCCCGAATCGCTTCGGGGCCGGATGCCGCTTCTGCATGCTCAAATCCGAATGAGTCCAGAATATCTGCCAGAATCTCCCTCGATGTCGCACTATCATCCACAACCAGCACACGCATGGCAGCAAGTTCGGGCGGGAATACATAACGTTTCTTAACTTTTATCCCAGGCTGACCCAACACCGCGGTAAAATGGAACCGGCTTCCTTCACCGGCCACCGATTCCACGCCAATTTCACCCCCCATCATTTCCACCAGCCGTTTGCTGATGGTCAGCCCGAGTCCGGTTCCACCATATTTTCGGGTAGTGGAACCATCAGCCTGCGAAAATGCCCTGAAAAGTTTACCCATCTGTTCGGGTGTCATACCGATTCCCGTATCCTTCACCGAGAATTCGAGCGTGACTGTTTTATCGGTTGATTCGACCGTATCCACGGACAGGATAATTTCTCCCTCTTCCGTGAATTTCAGCGCATTATTGACAAGATTGATCAATACCTGTCCCAGACGAAGAGGATCACCAATCAGATTGGTTTCAAAATCCGACTTGATATCAATCAAAAATTCCAGCCCTTTTTCGCTGGCCTTGAATGCAATCATATTTGTCACGTTGTCCAGCACATCTAACAGATTAAATTCAATGGATTCTATATCGAGTTTGTTCGCCTCGATCTTGGAAAAATCCAGAATTTCGTTGATTATACCCAGCAATGCATCTGCCGAGCTGTTGATCTTTTTCAGGTAATCCCGCTGTTTGGCCGTGAGATCTGTCATCATGGCCAGATGTCCCAGCCCAATGATGGCATTCATCGGCGTGCGTATTTCATGGCTCATATTGGCCAGGAAGTCACTCTTGGCCCGGGTCGCTTCCTCAGCCTTCTGTTTGGCCAGCAGCAGTTCTTCCTCGGCCTTCTTGCGCTCAGTGATATCGCGCAGGATGCCGATGAAGAAACGATCTTCACCAAGAGAAGTCTCCTGCACTGATAACTCCATCGGAAAAGTATCACCATTTTTACGCAGTCCGGTTACCTCCCGGCTAGAGCCGACAATCGTTCTTTTGCCAGTCTCACGATAGTCTTGCAGATAATGGTCGTGATGCTGATGGTCCGGTTCCGGCATCAGTATGTTGATATTCTGCTGCATCACTTCATCTCTGCTATAACCGAAAATCCTTTCGGCTGACGGACTGAATTCATGCACCAGGCCATGATCATCAATCATTACAACCCCGTCGGCGACATTATCAATAATGCTCTGCACCTTTTGCTCTGCACAGACCCGCTCGGTAATATCTATCGCCATCACCAGATTGCGGTCGCCCAGTTGAATACCGCTCCATTCAACAATCACATCTTCACCATTTTTACAGCGGACAGTCGTTTGCAGGGGCTTTGTGGCTTCTCCCGACTCAGCCGCCGCCTGAAGATGCTGTGTCCAGGTTTCCAGCACCCACTGGCGATAAACCTCATCGGGGTATGCCTTGTTATACCAGGCAGGCCAATCGGGAATATCTTCATGAGTCCAGCCGAAGATATCAACAAAACGCTTATTGACCGACTCCACAACAGCATGGGTTTCATCGGAAATCCTGCTTAAGACGATGCCAAAAGGCGCGTAATCAATCAGATCCTCAAGTTCTTTTTCGAGACGTTTGCGTTCTGTGATATCCACCATGCTGACAAGCAGGACTGTTTCATCGAAATACTGTATGGGGTGAATGGAAATCAGGCAGTCGCGCTGTTCACCTGTCCCCAGCCTTTTTAAGAGCACTTCCATATGTTCGACATATCCGTCTCTTTTGAATGCCATCAGCACTTCATTTCGCGCATCCGGATCGACATAGGCATCCATGGTTCTCACTGAACCGATCTTGTCGTTGGCCAACTGATGAAAATCTTTCATCGCCTTGTTGCTGCGCAGGATCGAACCATCCTCGATGCGGGAAATGGCCAGTGGCTCCGGCGTACTTTCAAAAATACGGAACAGATTATCTTCACTGACCTTAAGTTTTTCCGTTCGCTCTTCAACGCGGTTTTCCAGCTCATTATTCAATTCATTCAGGGCATTTTCACGTGCTATTAAATTCGCGGTCATGTTTTGGAAGCTGTCTGCCAGCTGACCCACTTCATCATGCCCTTCATTGATAATCTCAATATCGAGATTGCCGTCCGAAACCTCTTTTACCGCACGATTCAGACGCGTAATCGGCGCGGTGATCCGGCCTGAGAAAATGAATGCGCCCAACAGTGAAAGAAAGAATGCCAGCGCAAGCAATATAAACTGCAAACGTGCCTGTTCGGTGACTTCCTGAAGCGCTTCGTCCTTGTTGGTGTTCAGGAGAAAATGCCAGCCGATATCAGGGACTTTGGCAAAAGACACCCATATTTCGTCCCCTTTTCTCGTGGCGACATCCACCACACCGACATCTGCCGACATCATTGCATCCAACACCTTTTTGGCCTCGGAAGAAGATACCAGAGGTGCATCCAGAAGTGGTTTTCCAAGCAGTTTTGCATCGTGGTGAAAAACAAAACGCCCTGCTTTGCTGATAATCTTGAAGTGAGTCGGATCCGCACGGCTAATGCCGGAAAAGGCTTTCATATCCGATAGATCAACGTCCACGGTCGCCACGCCGATCACTTTCCCGTCACGGACAATCGGAACCGAATAGGTCACCATATGGATGTTACCGGCACCTTCATCAAAATAGGGCTCTGTCCACAGGGGTTTGCCACTGTTGCGAGGCGCTGCATACCATTCCATATCGGGTGCGAGGTAGTCATAGCTGTCAGCAATATCGATTTCTGAAAAGCCGCCATGATGACGATACACATAAGGTGAAAACCGTTGTCGCCCGGAAAAAACACCCGGTTCAAAAGCGATGGCTGCGCCATAGATGAAATGATTATCTGCGATGTTTTCTTTCAGGGCTTCATATAGTTCTGCTTCTGAAAGGTGATCGTATGTGCCAACAAAGTGTGCAGTCACCTCTGCTACCTGAGCCAGTTCGCGCAGCCGGGTATCCAGCTGTTCGGCAAAGATTTGCGCATGCTGGCTAAGGTCCTCCTTCTCCTTGGCCGTGGCAAATTCACCAGACTGCCAAACGCCATACCCCAGCACCAGACTGATGACCAGAAATGTCGGCAGGACGACAAAAACAATAACTTTTTGTCTGAGCATCATGCGCCATTTCATGGACAGGAGCATCAACAGCAGCATCAAGCCTGCAGCGGCCAGGAACCAGATTAAATTATCGATCACAACATCGGCTGTTTTTGCCGGTGACACGACGACCTGTTGTGCATTCTCTCCAATAAACTGATCAAAAATGGCTCTGCGTTCCTTGTCTGTTACAGAAGCCAGGCCTTTATTCAGAATGCCGAGCAGAACAGGCCAGTCTTTGCGCACGCCCATGTGAAGCTCTCTTGATTCATCATTGAGATATGCCACGGCTTTCAGGCCGGGAAGGAAATTTTCACGGATCAGATAGGTGGCCACATACTGGCTGCCCAGATAGGCATCCGCTTTTCCCAGCGCCAGTGCTTTCAGGGCCTCCAGCGTATTGGATACAACAAGAAGCCTGGCTTCCGGAACCGTTGTTTTTAACATCTCGTGCGTGTAATAACCGTCTTCCACAACAACCGTATGCCCGCCCAGATCCCGGATTGATGCAATATCGATGGTGGAATCTTGTGTAAAGATGGCATCGGTCATCGCCATCATCGGCTGTGTGAATGAAAGAAACTGCTGTCGGGCCGGTGTTTTATAAAGGTCGCCGCTCATGTCCAGCGTTCTGTTCTTCAGCCTGTCTAGCAATGTCGCCCACCGGCCGAAGTTCGGCTGGAAATGCAATCCGGTGCGCTGTTCGAGCAACCTGATAAATGCAGGCGCAATACCGGTATAGTTGCCCTGCTTGTCCCTGAATTCAAAAGGCGGCCAGTCATCAAGCGATGCCATCTGAATCACCGGATGCGCCTTGATCCAGTCGCGCTCCTGCGGGGTCAGATGGATGCGCCGGGATGATTCCTGACTGCTCTGAACAGTGATCCATTTATTGAGAATCGCCTGTTGATCCGCGACTGGAATCGCCGCAAGCGCTTTATCGATGATAGCTGTAAATAACGGCCAGTCTTTACGCACACCGAAATGCATATTACCGTCACCCAGACCTGCATCAGCAGCAACATGCAGATTCAGTAAGGCATGTTTCTGGGTTAAATAGCTGCCGATGCCAAGCGTGACGATCACAGCATCGGCCTTGCCAAAGGAAACCGCCTTGAGTGCGTCCAGCGGCGAATCCACATGCAGAATATGTATGTCGGGATGATTGTCGGCAAAGGACTCGAGATAAGAGTACCCCTTGACCAGGGCGATAGTTTCTCCATGCAAATCATTCAGACTGCTTACTTTCGGATGGTCCTTTCTTGTCATGATCACTCTTGGCAGTTCAAGGTAGGCATGGCTGAAATTGAGGAATTGCTGACGCTGTTCGGTTCTGGCGATGAGTGGAACAGCATCGACCCTGCCTGTTTTGACGCCTTCCAGAACCTCGGGCCACGACAGCCCGGGAACCACTTTCATGTTGATTCCCAGCATCCTGTTCAGGATGGCAATATGATCGTAAACGATGCCTTCATATGCACCGTTGGCATTGCTGAATTCGTATGGCGGAAAATGCATGTCCGAACCCAGCCGAATGGTGGGATGCTCCGATAGCCAGCGCTGTTCTTCAGATGTTAAATGTAAATCCGGGTATTCACTGCCAATGACATTGCTTATGGCAAACGGCACAAGAAAAAAGCAAAGCAGTATCATGCAGACGACCCGCCTGATGGCTCCGGTCCGGATCATGTTTGCCCGCCTTTCAATAATACATCCCAAATTGAACCATCCCTCTCATCCTCTCTGGGAAAGATTAGCCGGTAAGGGGGGGATTGCAAATTTCAGCCTCGATTCAGCCTCACAGAAGGCATAAAAAATCAGCTCAGAGGCGCGAACAGACTATCGAGCTCCTCCGGTGTCCATAATGCTTTTTTACCACTGTCTTGCTGATGAATCGCACTGGCCAGTTCACGTTTACGCTCCTGCAGTTCCAGGATTTTCTCTTCCACTGTCCCTTCGGTAATCAGCTTGTACACAAATACCGCCTTGTCCTGACCAATGCGGTGAGCCCGGTCGGTGGCCTGGGTTTCTGCTGCCGGATTCCACCATGGGTCAAAATGAATCACCGTATCGGCAGCGGTCAGATTCAGACCGACCCCACCGGCTTTCAGACTGATCAAAAACAATGGCACTTCTTCGTTCTGAAAGGATTCAACCGGGACTTGGCGATCCTGTGTCTGTCCGGTCAGTTTGACATAGGCAATATTGTGCCGTGTCACTTCCTGCTCAATCAGTTTCAGCATGGAGGTAAACTGGGAAAACAGCAGCACTCTCCTGCCCTCTTCAATCATTTCGGGCAGCATTTCCATCAGCATCTGCAATTTGGCCGAAGCAGGCGGCTCCCCCTGCAATCCGTTCACCAGACGAGGATCACAGCATACCTGCCGCATTTTCAGCAATGCATCCAGCACCACAATCTGGCTTTGTCCACTACCCATCATTGCCATCGCATCGCGCACCCGCTTCTGCATGGCAAGCCGTACACTTTCATACAGCTCCCGCTGTGGCCCCTCGATTTCAACACTGCGGATCATTTCTGTTTTGGGCGGCAACTCCAGAGCCACATCTTCCTTGCTACGCCTGAGCATGAATGGTCGCAACCGGACATTCAGGGCATCCTGACGGGCGGTATCACCTTGTATCTCAATCGGTTTGCGGAATAATTTTGAAAAACCGCGCACATCATGCAGATAACCCGGCATCAAAAAATCAAACTGGGCCCACAATTCACCCAGATGATTCTCCATCGGCGTGCCTGTCATACACAGCTTGTGCAAGGCCTGCAACCTGCGCACCAGCTGCGATACCTTGGCTCTCGGATTCTTGATGTATTGTGCCTCATCGAGAATCAGCATATGCCAGCTCTGCACTTCCAGTGCCTCAAAATCACGCGCCAGCAAGGGATAGGTTGTCAAAACAAGATCATAGGCAGCCAGATGTTCAAAATGTCGGGCCCGTTCGGGGCCGTGCAATACCAGTACGGATAATCCCGGTGCGAATTTCTCCGCTTCACGCCGCCAGTTATGCATCAGGCTGGTAGGTGCCAGTACCAAAGCCGGCGTTTGCAGTCGACCCTGCTCTTTTTCGGTCAGAATGTGGGCCAGCGCCTGTACCGTTTTTCCCAGTCCCATATCATCGGCCAGAATACCGGCCAGATTCATTTGGCGCAGAAACTGCATCCAGCTCAACCCTTCCCGCTGATAATCGCGCAATTCGGCCTGCAGCGTTGCCGGCACATCACAAACCGGCACATTGCCGATATCCGCCAGTTTTCGCATCTGTTTCAACCATGTGCTGCTGTTGATACGCACAGGCGCTGCCGATTCACTGATGCTGGTTTCCAGAGCCAGCATCTGGGGCGCGGAAAGCTGGATATCTCCGGTTTTTCCGCCGGCAAACACATCTATCATGAAATGCAGAATATTGGCAACCATGTCACCCGGTGCAGGCAACAAACGTCCATCCGGCAGTGGCAGCGGAACATGTGTTTTCCCCCTGAGCTGAGCCAGTGACTCGGTCTTCAACAACTCAGGTTTATTGCCCACCCAGCGAGCCAGTACGTCGATAAGATCAATTTCCTCACCGCCATCGAGCGTCACCATGAAACTGGCCTGCCCCATCAGGCTGCCGGGAGCACCTGATTCCCCCTCATCCAGATTCAGCTCCCATGTGGAGGCATGTTCCACCCTGAAACCGAAATCATCTGCTACTTCAACGCTGAATCCCTGCGATTGCAATGCCGGTATTTCATACAACATCCATTCCGGCCAACTGTCATCACGCGACAATATAAATAGATGTTCAGAAGGTTCAGGCTGGCCGAGAGTGCCATCCTGCTGTTTGGGGTACAGGCCTGCTGCTTCAAGTGATTCGACCGCTTTGCTTTCAAATGCCGGATCACGTGCATAATCAATCACTTTATCGCTCCGAATCATGCGTACTGGCTCCGGCCGGGAACTGTAGACCACTTTTCTGCCATCATAATCAAACATGAGTTCGGCGACATGGCATAATTCCTTCTGACGACTTCCCCAGTGGCGCGGCAGAGGAACAGATTTCAGTGTAATCACCGGAACCGGCTCCACCCGGCGATAATCGTGCTGGAGATGAACAGGAGCCGGAACACCGGCAGGCAACTGGCGAGCCACGGCCTGAATGGAGGCATCTGAACAGTCCAGTTCGACCGGTGCAATATTGAGCAGGATTTCCGCCACATCGGCAGGCTGGCCGCTTTCCACGGGGCCACAGGATCCCGTTGCAGGATCAATATACCACGGTGGCGATGTGGGAACGATCATTTCGCAACCCTTCATTTGCAGGCTCAGATACTGATCTCCCATACTATTGAGTTTCCACCCCCATGCACCATGTCGGCGTTCCCCCCGTTTCAATGCCGGCGTATCCTTGTTTTGCCAGTGACATCTGCCGCTTTGCAAGGCACGTTTGAGTATGCTCAAACCTTCCGGGCCCTTGATACGATACCCGTGCAGGGACGAAAGCGACCGATCCGTTGCCACCTCCCGCAGAATTTTCTCATCGTCTGCCAGTACATATTTGGGAACCGGATAGGTGAGAATATTGGCAGCCTCATAAGGCTGGGATATGCCATATCCACCGGATTTCAGAATACGGGCGGATACAAAGGACAGTCGGATATTCTTGTCGCCATCAGCCTCCAGAATATAAAGCAGGCGCTGCTTGATATTGTCGGGATATTCAGTTGTTACCGGTTTTCCCTCATTGACTTTATCAAGCATACCCAGCCACATGCCAAACGCAGGCGGGACGGGTGTATCCGCTCCATCCGTATCAAGTTCATCTTCATCAAACAAGCTGCTCTGTTTTCTTTCCGCTAGTATCGCATGCAGCACCGCCCCTACATGCGAACAATCACTTCTTTTCAGGCACTCGCATTTATTTTTGATGCGATCATGGGATAAACGGCGCACCAGAACACTAAAAGATTCATTGTTACTATCCCGCACCAAGCCAATTATCAGGCTGCCATCTTTATCCAGCTTGTGACTCAACACTCCATGGCGCTTGAAAAGTGAGCGTCCAAGCATGGACACACGTTCGCCCAGCCATGTTTGAATCAGTTGTTCCGTGATCTCCGGAAAATCATGCATCCGTCTTATTCTCTCTTAATTTCATTATTTCATCACGATAACCGCACGCATCCTCAAAGCGAAGATCGGCAGCGGCTTCGGTCATCAGCCGTTCCAGTTCATGAATACGCGCTTTTTTATCATCCGCGCTGACCGGCTCAGGCTCGGCCACTTCGGGAATATGGCCATAATCCAGTTCATATACCGAGCCCAGAATATCTTTCACTTGCGATTTCACCGTTTCCGGTGTGATACCGTGCTCGGCATTGTAAGCCAGCTGCTTGTCGCGCCGGCGTCCGGTTTCATGCATGGCACACTGCATCGAACGGGTGATTTTATCGGCATAGAGGATCACATAGCCTTCGACATTGCGGGCAGCTCGACCGATGGTCTGGGTCAGGGAACGCTCTGAACGCAAAAAGCCTTCCTTGTCCGCATCAAAAATCGCTACCAGCGCCACTTCCGGCAAATCCAGCCCTTCCCGCAACAGATTGATACCGATCAGCACATCGAACACCCCGAGACGCAGATCACGCAGGATTTCCATGCGCTCCACCGTATCAATATCGGAATGCAAATAACGTGCTTTCATTCCGAGATCATGAAGGTATTCGGACAAATCCTCGGCCATGCGCTTGGTTAAACAGGTTGCCAGTACGCGAAAACCTTTTTCAATCACCCCGTGTGCTTCGGAAACAAAGTCATCCACCTGGGTAACCGCAGGTCTCACTTCCACGGCTGGATCCACCAGCCCGGTCGGGCGAATAATCTGTTCAACCACTACGCCGCCGCAATGCTCCAGTTCATAGGGCCCCGGCGTAGCAGAAACATAGATCGTTTGCGGCACCACCGCTTCGAATTCATGGAATTGCAACGGCCGATTGTCCAGTGCCGATGGCAAACGAAAACCGAAATCCACCAGCGTCTGCTTGCGTGAGCGATCCCCTTTGAACATGCCGCCAATCTGCGGCACGGTGACATGCGATTCATCCAGCATGACCAGCGCATTATTGGGCAGATAATCCAGCAGTGTCGGTGGCGCCAAACCGGGTTCACGACCGGTCAGATGCCGGGAATAATTCTCCACCCCCGTGCAGTAACCAACTTCCTGAATCATTTCGAGATCGAAAATGGTGCGCTGCTCCAGCCGCTGCGCTTCCACCAGTTTATTCTGATCATGCAATTCGGCCAGTTGTTCGGCCAGCTCATCCCGAATCGCATCCATCGCCCTGACCAGTTGTTCGCGCGGCGTTACAAAATGACTTTTGGGAAAGACGGTGTATTTGTGCAGCACTTCAATACGTTTTCCGGTCAAAGGATCAAAACGGGAAATCGCATCCACCTCATCACCGAAGAATTCCACCCGAATGGCAAAATCCTCGGCATGAGCCGGATATATTTCCAGCACATCACCGCGCAGCCGGAATGTGCCACGATGGAAATCCATATCGTTGCGCTGATATTGCAGCTCCACCAGCTTGTTGATGGCCGCCCGCTGATCCATCTCCCGGCCCACTTCAAAATAGAGCAGCATATCCGCATAGGCTTCCGGGCTGCCAAGCCCGTAAATGCACGACACCGATGCCACAATAATCACATCCTCGCGCTCCAGCAGCGCGCGCGTTGCAGCATGACGCATGCGGTCGACCTGCTCGTTGATGGATGAATCTTTCTCAATATAGGTATCGCTGGATGGCACGTAGGCTTCGGGCTGGTAATAATCATAATAGGAAACGAAATATTCCACCGCATTATCGGGAAAAAACTGCTTGAATTCGCCATACAATTGAGCCGCCAGTGTTTTGTTCGGAGCCATAATCAGGGTGGGTTTCTGGGTGCGCTCAATCACGCAGGCCATGGTATAGGTTTTGCCCGAGCCGGTGACACCGAGCAGCGTCTGATGCCGCAGCCCTTCGGCCACGCCGTTCACCAATTCCGCTATCGCCTGAGGCTGGTCACCCCGGGGTTCAAAATCTCCTGCAAGTTCAAAGCACATCGCGCGATGCTAACCCCGACCATGCGCGAATCCAGCATTGAGTTTGCTATGGAGGCGCTGACATCATCCACTCAATCCGGTCTGGTGGTTGTTTGTTCTCAAATGGTAAACGGTTGATTAGGGTATCGACATGAATACAAATATTGTGAAATGTGACCTCTGCGGAGATTCTGAGATTGAAATTGTGTCCAGACAGGACCGGCATGGCAAACAGTTACAAACGGGCCTTTGTTCAGGTTGTGGTCTGGTGATGCATGTGCCTGTTCCCGATGAAACCGAAGTGGCTGATTACTACGCCCGTCTTTATCGGCAGGACTATCACGGGGAAAGGCAACCTTCAGATCGCCGGGTGATGCGCGCATGGAACAATGCCGAGAGAATTTATCGTCAATTACAGGCTCGTCTGCCTGCCGGTGGCTCTGTATTTGAAGTCGGTGCCGGCATTGGCTGCACTGTAAAATACTTTGAAATGCAGGGATTTGATGCCACCGGCATTGAGCCAAACAAGGATTTCAACGCATTTACACGTGACCGTCTGCGTGCCCGGGTCGAGAATCAAAACCTTTATGATTTGCAGGCAGAGCAAGATGTCGATTTACTTTTGCTAATCCATGTCATTGAGCATTTCACGTCGCCGAAAAAGGCTCTGCAACACATGCATGGCCTGATTCACGACAAGGGCCTGTTGTATATCGAATGTCCGAATCTGACCGGCCCCTTCGCCACATTCAGCCGGATGTTTCACTACGCGCATATTTACAATTTCACTCCGCTCACATTGCAAGCACTGGCGGCACAGTGTGGCTTTGAGCTGCTTGAATACTACTCACAGGATGATGAAGCCGATATCCGGATGCTGTTCAGAAAAGCAGATGCCCCGGCGCGCCTTCCGGATTTAAGCACACATGCGAATCAGGTTCGTGAGTCACTGAAGCACTACAATACCGTCAGCTATCATGCCCGCCCGGCCTATCTATCCAGAAGAGCGCGCAAAGTGACTTCTTATTTGATGGAATACATGCAGGCAAAAGAGTTTGTGACCAATTTATTAAGCAGGGTTATGAATGAAGCAGCGGATAAAAATTCTGCAGCCCGTTAGTCCTGAAAGTATGAATCACTCGAAAACCGAATGTAGCTGCCGGGAAAAATCATGATATTTTGGCCAGTTCCCTGCCGCGCACGACTGCGTGGATGCAGGAGGTAAGGCAACGCAGAAGCAATTGCCGAGTAGCTTTCTCATAAGCCCGACAGGCTCCTGGTACAGGCTGGTAAAACGACGCTTTGCTGCCTTTTGCAGGCAGGCAAACCATCATCAGCTTCGGCAAAGTTATTTCTTCACATAATGCAGAAATTGACTGCTACGCCCTTCTTGCAAACCCCGCTGCTCAAATTTTGTTTGCGGCCGATCCGAGTCACGTTCGATGAAACCACCGATGCCGGCTACATTTTCCAGTCCGGGTGTGGCATCAAGTATATCGCGCATCCATTCGGCCAGATCGGGTTTGTCGGATGCCAGTTTGATAAAACCGCACGGTTTCAGGCGCGTAACCATCAGAGCAGCAAAATCTTTCTGAATAATCCGCCGTTTGTGATGCCTGACTTTTGGCCACGGATCAGGGTGATTGATAAAAATGCCGTCCAGCTGTTCCTCTTTCACCTGATGTGTTAGAACAAACTGGGCAGGCAACTGGGTAATCCGGCAGCGCTCAATCACACCGGCATCCTCCAGACGGCCGACCGCCTTGGCCACACCCGGCAGATAAATCTCGACACCAACCAGACACCACTCAGGATGCGTTTGGGTCAGATGCACCAGAAAATCACCGTTGCCAAAACCGATCTCCATGACAACCGGCACAGCATCCGGCAAACCGGCATCGGCCAGTGTTTTTTCTTTCGGCAAACCGATTTTCGGTAGCCAGCGCAACAGACGCGCTTCCTGACCCGTCGTCACAAAACCGTTTTTTCGGCCATGGGTGCGCATTTCATGCTGACTGAATTGTTCGCGGAATTCTTTGGATAATCGCATACGGGCAATGCTACGATCTGAAAACGGTTAGGGAAACTCCCCACTGTTACTTTTTCTCATCAAGGCTAGCATGCATGGCAAAACATTTGGATGGAGAAAAACATGTTACGAAAAAGCATTTTACTGGCAATACTGGCGCTGTTTCCATTGATCCAGCAGGCATCCGCCTCCACTTATTCATACATCATTGATCACGGCACGCCCGGCGTCATTGCCAGCAACAGTAAAATGGCTCGGATGGTTCTTATTGGCTCCGGCGACTGCTCCAGCGTGCCTTATAATATCATTGCAGACGGGGTAAAATCTCTGGGCGGAAACCTGGATCTGAGCAAACCGGTATCGTTCCCGCTTGATTATACAACTGTTACGCTTTCCTGCTCCAAAGACGGCATCAAGGCAGATGTCAGCAAGGCGGAATCCGGTATATTCAAATAAGATTGTTGCAACCGGCAATTATAAAGCCGGATAAACAACTTGCGGAGAAATCATCATATTATTAAGTACAACACCGTCCATTGAAGGGAAAACATTATCGATTACGAAGTGATCGGCAAGGACGGCAGCATGATGACGGTCAGTGGCAGCGGCACTGCCGTAATCACGCCCTTCTATCGCACAATCTCAGGCTACGATGGATTGCCTGATCTCGCCGGCCTTTTCCTCACCGCATAATCTGGCGATCAGCCGGAGTGCAAATGCAATGGCGGTTCCGGGCCCCCGGCTGGTAATCAGAAAATCATCTTCCACAACGGCCACGTCCATATATACCGATGACGGCTGCAGCTGCTCCATTTCCGGCTGACAGGATGGATATGAAGTCACCCGTCTACCCTCGGTGATACCATAAGCCGCCAGAGCTGTCGGCGCTGCACAAATTGCGGCAATCGATTTGCGTTCGGAGCGAAGTCTTTCCACCACCGCTTTCACATTTTTATCATCACGCAGTAGATGGGCATTGGGCAAACCACCCGGTAACACCACCATATCCCAGTCTTTATCCATGACATCTGCCAGCGCTGCATCAGCACCTATGGCAATATCGGATCGCCCTGTCACGGGGTTGCCATCAAAACTGGCCATGCACACATCAACTTCTGCACGTCGCAGCAAATCCACGACAGCGATCATTTCAATTTCTTCAACACCTGTTGTAAACGGAACCAGTACACTCACCATTATGTATCCTCCATTTTCCATGTTGCAGGGAACCTTGCCTGCGATGCCCAGCGAAAAGCTTCGCCCATTCTTTCGATAACAACAGCTTCCCTGTCGCTGATTTTCCCTTCGAGTATAGCAGCTGCCTGTTGTTTCATCAGTTTCAAATCTACCGGTTTTCTCGGATAGATATCCAGCCCGGCCGGGGGATATGTAACCCGCTGCCATAACGCCTGTTGCTGCTGGATAACCACTTTCTGGCGATCGGCATACAATTCCGGCTCACCCTCCGCCCCCATGAAAATCAGAGATCGTGGCTGTTTCAACAAAGCATTAGCTGCCGCCATATAATCAGCATATGGCGTATGAAAAAAACCATTCAACTGACCGGCACATTGCATCGGATTGAGCAATCGCGCCACAGTATTGGCAAAAGACCGCACACCGAGACGCGACCTGAGTGCATAGATGCGAAACAGGTCCGGGCACAAATCCGCCAGATCGGCATAAACCATACAATCATCCGCCAGAATATCTGCGGCTTCAGCCAATGTGGTTGCCCTTTTCACACCATGGTTTTCCAGAACCTGCCATGCAGTGACACGGCCCTCGATATGTTCAATACCGTGAATAAAAACCGGAATACCTGCATCTCGGGCCCGCGTGGCAGCAACCAGATAGGCATGGGCAGCACGGCATTTTCCGGCGTAACAGGGCAGATCCACGGCATGTTCCGGAGCCACAAACTGGCCGTAACCGGGAATATGATCCCTGGCAGCATCAACAAAACCTGCCAGCTCGGCGCTTGTTTCACCTTTCATGCGCTGTGCAATCAGGAATGCTCCCAGCTGCAATTCGTCCGCACCGGGCAACAGAAGTTCTGCGAAGATTGCCTCTGCCTCTTCCCGGTTCAGATGCTCTGAACCATGTTTACCGCGTGCCACCCGCTTGATAATTGCTGAAATATGCATGTCCGACTTGTACCATAATTGGCAATAGATAGGCTAGCAGAATGAATTTTCTCGTTATCCAGCATCTGGAGATCGAACCACCCGCCCTCATTTCAGAAATACTTGAACAGGCAGGACACCGGCTGATAACTGTTCACCTGGATCAGGGAGATATAATTCCGGAGCCGTCTGAATTTGACGGGATAGTTATCATGGGTGGCCCACAATCTGCCAATGACAACACGGACTATATCAAAGATGAACTTACCCGCCTTAAGGCATTGATTAAACAGGATATTCCCATGCTTGGAATTTGCCTTGGGGCGCAGATGATGGCCAAGGCCTGTGGCGCAGAAATTTTCATATCACCTGTCAGAGAGCTGGGCTGGTTCCCTGTTTATCACAGCAATGAAACCGCCAATGACCCCCTGTTCAAACATCTGCCGGATGGATTGCTTGTATTTCAGTGGCATGGTGAAAGCTTCTCGTTCAACAATGCCATGACCCCGGTGGCCACGCACCCGGATGTTCCCGCCCAGGCTTTTCGCTTGGGCAAAAACCAGTACGGGCTGCAATTTCATATTGAGGTCGATGAATCCATCATTGAAACATGGATCGCTTTCGGCCAAAGCGAACGCGAGCATCTGGGTCAGAAAGGCATCCGGCAACTTCAAACGGATACTTGCATGTATCTCGAATCCATGCAGGACTTTTGCAGGCAAATGCTGCATGCATGGTTAACCGAAGTCCGCTCGTAAAACAAATGCCGGCTCACCATGGCATCCGTTTTCAGACTGGCATTACTGCAAATTGCTCAGGTTATTTCTGGCAATCGTATAACCCGGATCAATATTCAGCGCTTCATTAAACTCAGCTCTGGCACAATCAACAATGAAACCCCGCGCCGGTGCTGACTGGACATCGCCGAAGAAAGCATGTTTGCCTGAGCA
>JBHHTY010000019.1:0-17266 GCA_046753565.1 Mariprofundus sp. | reverse complement strand
CCGCCCTGCCGATCTGGGTGACTGTTCCCAAGGGCAGTGAATCGTCGCTGTCATTTCGCTTGCGATATGAATCACCACTGAAAGCTCCGATCCGGAATAATCAGAAGCTGGGCAGCATTGATGCAGTTATTGGCGGCAAAGACGATGACAACAAAGTCATCCGTTCATTCCCCATGGTGGCAGCTCGTGCCGTGGATCAGGCCTCATGGATCAGCCGTCAGTGGGATGGCCTGCGCCTGTGGGTCAGGGATGCCACCAATGATACCGCCAGCAACAACACGGCCGAACAGGAACAGTAAACAGGCCTGAGTCAACACATGATATTGACAGCATGGGTCAATGGCCGCTTCCTGCCACTGGATGAAGCAACCGTTCATATCGAAGATCGTGGTTTCCAGTTTGCCGATGGCGTTTATGAAGTCATCGCCTGCTTTGGCGGTAACTTCCTCGATCTGGATGCGCATCTCGACAGGCTGAAACGCTCCTGCGAAGGCATTGCCATCAAACCACCATGTTCACTGCCGACCTTAAAAAAACTGATTACAGAGACATATCAGAAAAATCCGTTCGAAGATGCCATGGTCTATGTGCAGATCACGCGCGGTGCAGCGCCACGCTCGCATCTGGCCCGCACGGAATTAAAGCCCACCATAGTAATCACCTCCCGTGAACTGCCCATGCCATCACCTGACAAAATCACAGACGGTGTCAGTGCCATCACGCTGGAAGACATGCGCTGGAAACGCTGTGATATCAAATCCATTGCCCTGCTGGCCAGTGTGATCGGCAAACAGGAAGCAGCCATGCGCGGTGCGGATGAAGCATTCTGGCTCGATGAACGACAGCATGTGCTCGAAGGCTGTGCCACCAACTGTTTTGCCGCCATTGATGGCACACTTGTCACGCATCCGCTCGATCATCAGGTGCTCGGCGGCATTACCCGCGATATGGTGCTGCGTGTTGCCCGGACACATCATATTGCCGTTGAAGAACGTCCCTGGAAGCTGGCCGAAACAGGCCTGAGCGAATGCATGATGAGCAGCACCACCAATGCCATCATGCCGGTTTGCCGCATCAACGAAGAAAATATCGGCACAGGGAAACCCGGCCCCATGGCCACACAACTACGCGGCTGGATGCTGGCCGAGTTCGAAACACTGAAGACTCAAGCACTCAAAACCGAAACGCTGAAGAGGTCATCATGATCAAGGCTGTACTGCTGGACATGGACGGCACTATCGTCGATGCCTTCCCACCCATTATTCGGGCATTGAATCAAACATTTGTCGAATTCGGTCTGCCGCAAATGACAGCCGAGGAAGTCAAACGCCATACCGGCAAGGGTGATTGCAGCATGAAAGCACTGTTCGGCGAACGGCGTGAGGCAGCGGCAACGCGTTTTCTGGAAATCCACGATGAAGATTATCTGGAACAGATCAAACCGTTAACAGGTGCGGAAACGCTGTTCCGCTGGTTGCAGGACAATCATATCCCGACCGCCATCGTCACCAGTAAAAGTCAGATGCGCGCCGAAGCCCAGCTGGATGCATTGAACTGGGCGCATTATTTTGATGCTGTCATTGGCAAAATGGATGGCCGGGCTGAAAAACCCGACCCGGAACCGGTGCTGCTGGCTTGCAAACATCTGGGGGTCGAACCGCAACATGCCATCATGATCGGTGACGGAATCGCTGATATGAAATCGGCCAGCCGCGCCGGCAGCCGCGCGCTGGGATTATGCGACGCCTTCTCGGCTGAAGAACTCACCGAAGTTGGCGCATTACACTGCTTTGATTCACTGAACGAGGTTCATACATGGCTGAAAACACAGATCAACTGATTCGATTCCTGCTGCCGGAAGCACACAGCCGGGGCGTTATCATTCGTGCCCGGAATCTGTTTGCCGAAGCCAATCGCATACACGGCCTGAACGGTCAGGTTGCCAGGCTGTTCGATCAAACGCTGCTAGCCTCCATTCTGCTGTTATCAATCAGCAAGGGCGGCATGCGTCAGGTATTGCAACTGGATGCCACCCGGGCCGCCCCCTTGCAGCGCATGCTGGTTGAGGCTCGTTCCGGCGCCGTACGCGGTTATCTCAACTGGCAGGAGGGGCAGACCGCCATTCATCACACAGAAGCCGATGGCCTGAAAAGCTGGATGGGAGCACCGATTCGCCTTTCCACAGTACGTGATCTGGGCGTGGGACAACCTTATATCTCTACCATTGAGCATGATTCCGATTTTCTGACTGATCATTTGATTCATTACCTGAACCAGTCGGTTCAAATCCGCTCGGATATGATTCTGCATGGCGATCTGGCCATCATGATCGAAACCATGCCGGGTTGCGATGATGATCACTGGTTCAAAGCCGTTGAAACCATGGCCAAAATTCCGGATCAGGCGCTGGCCCATGAAACACCCGAATCCTTGCTGGGCTATTTTGACAATCTGCGCTGCAAGGTAGCCGGCAGCGATGATTACCGTTACCAGTGCGATTGCAGTGCCGAAAAGATGATTCAGGCCGTCAAAAACCTGCCGCAGAAGCAGCTGGCATCACTGATGGATGCATCCGGAAAAATCACCGTATCCTGCCAGTATTGCGATGCCCATCATGTCATTGAGCCTGAGAAAGGTTGATTCCCTGCACTGAATCTCGCACTGAATCTCTTTCCGTGGAAAGCTCAAAGCTCGCGAGTATCGAATACAGCATCATACGCAGGCCCCGACGGAAAACGCTCAGCATTGTCATCCGCTCGGATAACCGGATTGAAGTTCTGGCCCCCAAACAGCTGTCAGCGGCGCGCATTGCCGGATTTGTGCAGGATAAAAGCGACTGGATTCACAAAAAACTGCATTTCAATCGGGAAATCAGGGCGGCATTTGTTCCGAAAACATTCACGCCGGGGGAATCCTTTCATCTGCTCGGCAAGCCTTACAGCCTGCAGATACAACAGGGTAAACGTGCGGTTCAGCTCTGCGGGCCGAACCTGCTGGTATCACACCCCTGCCCCGACCCGGATTCGACAGGCAGACAAATCACCCGCTGGTATCGACAGCAAGCCGAAACACATTTTCAGCAACGCTGTGAGGTCTTTGCAGAAAAAATCGGCAAACAGCCTCTTTCGGTCGGTATCAAATCCTACAAAAGCCGCTGGGGAAGTTGTCATCATGATGGCAGAATCTATTTCAACTGGCGACTGATCATGGCACCGGGCCGGGTGGTGGATTATGTCGTGGCACATGAACTCTGCCACCTGCATCATCCCGATCATTCGCGCGAGTTCCGGGCCCGGCTGCAATCCATCTTCCCGGCATCTCAGGAAGCAACCGCATGGCTTAAAATCAATGGCCTGACACTATCGCTGTAAATCTCTGACTCACCACCTTCCCGCCCCTCCTCCTGACATGGCAAAAAAAAAGGCCGGGATAAACCCGGCCCCTGAGAGGAGAAGTGAGAAATAGTCCGCCTGAATCAGGCTGCGCTCTGGATGTGTCGGGTCATCAGGGTCAGATTACCCAGATCAACCACCTGTCCATGCGCGGCTTCACCCTTCTTCAGAAAAAACTTCAAACCGCCGCGATATTCCAGACGTATGCTTTTACGTGCTTCCGCACCGAATTTCTTTTCAATCGCTGCGAGATAATTGTTCATTGCCTTTTTGATTTCCATCGTAAACCTCCTTTGGAATCAGATGGCGCAATGATGGGGAACATGCATGAGAAGATCATGAGAACGACATTATATTCTTTTAAGAAAATGCATAATTTTCTTTAATTTTCAGCCACTTAGGTGATATCCATCACAACTTCTGAAGTTGTGATGAACACCGGTGACCAGATAACTGGTGCGCAACAAACAAAAAGGGCCAGACCGTGAAGTCTGACCCTTTCAGTTTTTGTTGCTATCACTAGCTTTTTATGGTGCGCCCACCAGGACTCGAACCTGGGGCCCACGGATTAAAAGTCCGCTACTCTACCAACTGAGCTATAGGCGCATTTGAAGTGGCGCGAAGTTTCACAATTTCGGCGGCGCTGTCAAACGTTTTCAACATGGCCCTGTTCACGCGAATTCTTACACGTTACAGAGACAGCCTCCTGCACTAGAATCCCCCCCATGCATTTCAACCCTGTCCCCGATTATCATATGCATACGCCGCGCTGCAATCATGCCACCGGCACCGTGCTGGAATATGCCGAAGCAGCCATCGCCGCCGGACTCACCGAAATCGGCATGTCCGATCATTCGCCCATGCCGGGCGGGTTTGATAAGGCATGGCGCATGGATCGCTCCGAAATGAGTCATTATCTGGAAGAGGTTGCGCAGGCCCGCGATTTGTTGTCGGACCAGCTGACGATTCGCATCGGTCTGGAGGCTGATTTTCATCCCGGCACAGAATCCTGGGTCGAGGAAATGATTGCATCCTACCCCTGGGATTATGTCATCGGTTCGGTGCATTATATCGCTGACTGGGGTTTCGATAATCCGGATTGCATGCAAATCTGGGATACATGGCATATTGATGATGCCTATATCGCCTATTTTGAGCTGGTCGCCCGCTCTGCGGCAACCGGCATGTTTGATATCATCGGCCATCCGGATCTGATCAAAAAATTCGGTCATCGGGCTGACCGGAACAATGTGGCGGTTCAACAGGCCGAAGAAGCCATGCTGCAGGCGGTACGAAAATCCGGTGCCGCACTGGAAATCAGCTCGGCCGGATTGCGCAAGCCGGTTGCCGAAATCTATCCGCATCATCGCATTGTCGGCCGGGCTGCAGAGCTTGGCATTCCATTCGCTTTCGGCTCGGATGCGCATTCACCCGTTGAAGTCGGCCACGGTATGGGTCAGTGCCTTGCCGTATTAAGCTCATTCGGTGTGTGTGACATCGCAGCTTTTGAAAGCAGAAATATGAATATGGTGCCCCTCAACCGTGCCTGAAATAGCCGAAAACAGACAAAGCGTTCTGATTACCGGCGCATCCGGCGGATTCGGGCTGGAGTTTGCCAAACAGCTGGAGCCTCAGGGTTACCGGCTGATTCTGCACGGACGTGACAAATCCCGTCTGCAAATGAGCATGGATGCATTGAAATATCCGGAGCGCCATACTGTTGTGCTGGCCGACCTGAATGCCCGGCATGGTCTGGCCGAATTGATTTCTGCGCTTGAAAATGAACAGCTGACCGGTCTGGTCAACAATGCTGGATTCGGCATCTGGGGCACATTCGAGCAAACCGGTATCGTACCGCAGATCGATGTCATCAAAACCGATCTCAAAGCCCCGATTGCCTTGACGCACGCCCTGCTGCCCGGGCTGCTGAAACAGCGCGGCTTTATCATCAATGTATCATCGCTGGCCGGCGAATATCCGCTGCCCTATATGAGCACCTATGCCGCCGCCAAAGCAGGACTCAGCTACTGGAGTGAAGCGCTCCGAACCGAACTGGATGGGCGCATTCGCATCGTAACACTGGCTCCCGGCCCGTCACCGACCGGATTTCGTGAAGTCTCCGGCATGCCGGCCGGTCCCGGCAGTTTTTTTCGAACATCAATCCCGGTCATCATCCATGCCTGTCTCCGCACGCTGGGAAAAGGCGGTGGTTACTGTGTTCCCGGCTGGCGTCATAAACTGCTGTATAGCATACAGAAAATAACACCGAAAAGCATCGGCTTGCGCCTGATGGCCAGACAATTACGACCCTGAGCCTGTTGATCCCGATAATACCGGCAATGAGACCGGCAATGAGACTGGAGAATTCTCTCCACTTTCGCTAGTCTGCGCCCCCTTTTCGCGCCGGAGGGAGCGAAATTTTTGGGGATTGTCCTGTCAGACATTGAAGTTTCTGTATGAAGCCGTGCTACTGTCCTGCCGGCCAGTTCTGACTGCATCCCCGCCTATCAGTGAGGTTACGTGAAATGAGTGATTCGCAAACAGCTGTGAACCGGACACCTGCCAAACAGGGATTGTACGATCCACGCCATGAACATGATGCCTGCGGCGTCGGCTTTGTTGCCAACATCAACAATAAGCAAAACCATGATATTGTTGAAAAAGGCCTGGAAATTCTGGAACGCCTGACCCATCGCGGTGCTTCCGGTGCCGATCCGCGCGAAGGTGACGGTGCCGGCATCCTGTTGCAGATTCCGCATGCTTTCTTCCAGTCGGTTTCTGCCGATCTGGGTTTCACACTGCCCGATGCAGGCGCATATGGCGTGGGCATGGTGTTTTTCCCGCAGGATGAAGCCCACCGTCAGGCCTGTCAGGAAGTTTACGAACAGGTCATTGCCGAACAAGGTCAGACCCTGCTGGGCTGGCGCGATGTGCCTGTCGATGCCGTACGTGCCGATCTGCCTGAAAGTGTGCTTCACTGTGAACCGAACATCCGTCAGGTATTCATCGCCCGTGGCGATAGCTGTGAAAATCAGGATCATTTCGAACGCAAACTGTTTGTCATTCGGAAAGTGGTGACGCATCGTGTCTCCGCCCTCGGATTTGATGATCCTGCCAAATTCTATACCGCCTCACTGTCCAGCCGCACCATTGTTTACAAGGGCATGTTCCTGTCCCATCAGGTTGCCGCTTATTTTGAAGACCTGCGTGATGCACGTATGACTTCAGCACTGGCACTGGTGCATCAGCGTTTCTCCACCAACACATTCCCGTCATGGGAACTGGCCCATCCGTTCCGCATGGTGGCACATAACGGTGAAATCAATACTGTACGCGGCAATATCAACTGGATGAATGCACGCCGTCATTCCATGCAATCGGAACTGCTGGGCGATGATCTGGCCAAGCTGTGGCCGGTGATCAAGGAAGCTCAATCCGACACCGCCTGTTTTGACAATGCACTGGAACTGCTCGTTGCCGGTGGTTATTCACTGGCACATGCGGCCATGCTGATGATTCCCGAAGCATGGGCCGGCAATAAACAGATGGATGAAAGTCGCCGTGCCTTTTATGAATATCACGCTGCCCTGATGGAACCCTGGGACGGTCCGGCAGCCGTGGCATTTACCGATGGCCGCCAGATCGGTGCCACGCTGGACCGTAACGGTTTGCGGCCGGCTCGTTATCTGGTTACCGATGACGGACTGGTACTCGGCGCATCCGAAATGGGTGTACTCGATATCCCGGAAGAAAAAATCATCAAGAAATGGCGTTTGCAGCCGGGTAAAATGCTGCTGATTGACCTGGAAAAAGGACGCATCATCGACGATGCCGAAATCAAACAGCAACTTTCGACCAGCAAACCGTACACCCAGTGGCTGGCCAAAACCCAGATCCAGCTGGAAGATCTGCCCGAAGAAGTAGCGCCACAGGCGCCAGATCATGAAACCCTGCTGCATCGCCAGCAGTCTTTCGGTTATACACAGGAAGATCTCAAATTTCTGATCACGCCGATGGCCGTATCCGGTCAGGAAGGCACAGGCTCCATGGGCAATGACAGCCCGCTGACTGTGCTCTCCAATCGTGCCAAGCCGATGTATAACTATTTCCGCCAGCTGTTTGCACAGGTCACCAATCCGCCGATTGATCCGATCCGTGAAGAAATGATCATGAGCCTGACCTCCATCATCGGCCCCAACCCGAACCTGCTGGGGCTGGACGAATCAGAACCGCAGCTGCGCCTGGAAGTGCATCAGCCCATCCTGTCCAATATCGATGTCGAGAAAATCCGGCATATTGACCAGCACACCGATAACCGTTTCCGCACCATCACCCTGTCTTCCTGCTATCCGGTCGATCTGGGTGCACCTGGTATGAAAACCGCACTGGCCGAACTGTGCCAGAAAGCCGAACAGGCGGTGCGCGAACATTACAATATTATTATTCTGTCCGATCGCGGCATGAATTCGCAGAACATTGCCATCCCTGCCCTGCTGGCCACCTCGGCTGTGCATCATCATCTGATCCGCGCGGGCTTAAGAACCGATACCGGGCTGGTGGTAGAAACCGGTTCGGCTCGTGAAGTGCATCATTTTGCCTGCCTGGCCGGCTTTGGTGCCGAAGCAATCAACCCGTATCTGGCCTTTGAAACCCTCAGTGATATGAAACACCGCGGCCAGTTGCCGGCAGATCTGTCCGGACAGGAAATCGAAAGCCGTTACATCAAGGCCATCGGCAAGGGTCTGTTCAAGGTGATGTCCAAGATGGGGATTTCCACTTACCAGTCCTATTGCGGCGCACAGGTCTTCGAAGCCGTAGGTCTGTCCAGCAAGTTTGTCGAAAAGTATTTCACAGGTACGCCCACCCAGATTGAAGGTGCCGGTCTGGCTGAAATCTCCCAGGAAGCAACTCAGCGCCATATTGATGCCTTCCGTGGTGTGATGATCTACAAAAATGCACTGGATGTCGGCGGTGAGTATGCATGGCGCGTGCGCGGTGATGAACACACACTGACACCGGAAGCTATTGCCAAAATACAACATGCAGTAAGAACATCCAACTATGCCTTGTACAAGGAATATGCGGACATCATCAACAATCAGACCGGCAAGCTGAAAACGCTGCGCGGCCTGTTCAAATTCAAGGGTGGCCATGCCATCCCGCTGGAAGAAGTCGAACCGGCTACCGAAATTGTGAAGCGTTTTGCTACCGGTGCCATGAGCTTCGGTTCCATTTCTCACGAAGCCCATTCCACCCTGGCCATTGCCATGAACCGTATCGGCGGCAAATCCAATACCGGTGAAGGCGGTGAGGAACCGGCACGCTTCAAACCCATGGAAAACGGCGATTCCATGCGCTCGGCTATCAAACAGGTGGCATCGGGCCGTTTTGGCGTTACCACCGAATACCTGGCCAATTCCGATCAGATTCAAATCAAGATGGCACAGGGTGCCAAGCCTGGCGAAGGCGGCCAGTTGCCGGGCCACAAGGTCGATCAGCGTATCGGCCGGGTACGTCATTCCACACCGGGTGTAGGACTGATCTCCCCGCCACCGCACCATGATATTTATTCCATTGAAGATCTGGCCCAGCTGATTTTCGATCTCAAGAACACCAATCCGCGCGCTGATATTTCGGTAAAACTGGTCAGTGAAATCGGTGTCGGCACCATTGCTGCCGGTGTGGTCAAGGCGCATGCCGATCATGTGGTCATTGCCGGTCACGATGGCGGCACCGGTGCTTCGCCGCTGACCTCCATTAAACATGCCGGTACACCATGGGAACTGGGATTGGCTGAAACGCAGCAGACGCTGGTGCTCAACCGCCTGCGCGGACGCATGACCCTGCAAACCGACGGCCAGATCAGAACCGGCCGCGATGTTGTGGTTGCCGCCCTGCTCGGTGCCGATGAAGTCGCTTTCGGTACCATCGCCCTGATTGCCGAGGGTTGTATCATGATGCGCAAATGCCATCTCAACACCTGCCCGGTCGGCGTGGCCACGCAGGATCCGGAACTGCGCAAGAAATTCGTCGGCACTCCGGAAGATGTGGTCAATCTGTTCATGTATATCGCCGAGGAAACACGCGAAATCATGGCTGAACTGGGTTTCCGCACCTACAATGAAATGATCGGACGCTCAGACATGCTTGATACCGATGAAGCAATCAAACACTGGAAATCGCAGGGGCTCGACCTTTCCCCGATTTTCCATCGCATTGATCCGAAGGGTACAGCAGTCTACCACTGTGAATCGCAGGATCACGGACTCGACAAACTGATTGATAACAAGTTGATTGAACAGGCCAGGTCGGCTCTCGACAACAAGGAAGCGGTGACCATTGAAACTCCGATCTGCAACGTGGATCGTTCCTTCGGCACCATGATTTCCGGTGAAGTCGCCAAACGCTATGGCGATCAGGGGCTACCGGAAGATACCATTGCCATCAAGGCCAGAGGTACAGCCGGTCAATCGCTGGGTGCATGGCTGGCACGCGGTATCTCGATTGATCTGGCCGGTGAAGGCAACGATTACGTCGGCAAGGGTCTGTCCGGTGGTCGCATCGCCATATATCCGCCGGAAAAATCAAAGCTTGTCGCTGAAGATAATATCATTGTCGGCAATACGGTTCTGTTCGGTGCTACCGCCGGTGAATGTTATTTCCGTGGTGTCGGCGGCGAACGTTTTGCCGTGCGCAACTCGGGCGCTGTTGCAGTCGTGGAAGGTGTCGGTGATCATGGTTGTGAATACATGACCGGCGGCACGGTACTGGTACTAGGCGACACAGGTCGCAATTTCGCAGCGGGCATGTCCGGCGGTATTGCCTATGTGCTTGATCGCGACGGCAGTTTTGAAAGCCGCTGCAATATGGCGCAGGTAGCACTGGAACCGATTATTGCCGAAGCCGATGCGCTGGAAGCACTTGATCATCAGGGTGCCGATCTGGAAACGCATGGCCGAGTCGATATCAAGCATTCATTATCACAGAATGACCAGCAGATTGTGCGCACGCTGATCAAGCGCCATGTACACTACACCAACTCCAGTGTCGGCAAGCATATTCTGGACAACTGGAACGATTTTGTCGGTCAGTTTGTCAAGGTGATCCCTGTCGATTACCGGCATGCCATGGCCGAAATGGAGGCGGAATTGAACGCTGGAAAAGCCACATCTGCTGCAAAGGAGACTACCCATGGGTAAGCCAACCGGATTCAAGGAGTTTGCACGCGAGAATCTGAGTTATGCACCGGTCGCTGACCGCATTACGCATTTCAAGGAATTTTATAAACTGCCGGAGGATATGGCCACCCAGGGTGCGCGCTGCATGGATTGCGGTATTCCCTTCTGTCACAATGGCTGCCCGATCAACAATATCATCCCGGAATGGAATGATGCGGTTTATCGCGGCAACTGGCGCGAAGCGCTGGATATCCTGCACTCGACCAACAATTTTCCGGAATTCACCGGCCGCATATGCCCGGCTCCGTGTGAGGAAGCCTGTACGGTCAATCTGATCGGTGATGCTGTTTCGATCAAGAATATCGAACTCGCTATCGTCGAAAAAGGCTGGGGGAATGACTGGATCACGCCACAGATTGCCGAAGTCAAAACCGGTAAACGCGTTGCCATTATCGGCTCCGGTCCTGCCGGCATGTCCGCCGCACAGCAACTGGCCCGTGCCGGTCACGATGTGGTTGTGTTTGAAAAAAATAACCGTATCGGTGGTTTGATGCGTTACGGTATCCCGAATTTCAAATTTGATAAATCCGTCATCGACCGCCGCATGGCGCAAATGCGTGCTGAAGGTGTGGAATTCCGCGTCAACTCACATGTAGGCGGCAATGTGCCGGCCAAGGAACTGCTCAATGATTTCGATGCCGTCATCCTGAGCGGCGGCTCCGAAAAACCGCGCGATCTGCCTGTGCCCGGACGTGAACTGAACGGCATTCATTTTGCCATGGAATTCCTGACCAAAAACACACGCCGTGTCCTGGGCGATCATATTCCTGATGATGAATTCATTTCTGCAGCCGGCAAGCATGTGGTTGTCATCGGCGGTGGCGATACCGGTTCCGACTGTATCGGCACATCCAACCGTCACGGTGCGGAATCTGTAACCCAGCTGGAAATTTTGCCGAAACCGGAAGCAGAACCGAACAAATTGACTACCTGGCCAAACTGGCCCATGAAATTGCGTACATCCACCTCACAGGAAGAAGGTTGTGAACGTGACTGGGAAGTATCCACCAAACGTTTTATTGGTGATGATGATGGCAATGTGCAGGCCATCGAATGTGTCCGCGTGGAATGGAAACAGGAAAACGGCCAGTGGAAACTGAATGAAATTGAAGACTCTGAATTCACCCTGCCGGCGCAACTGGTCACTCTGGCAATGGGATTTGTACATCCCGTGCATGAAGGCATGCTTGAGGAACTGGGCGTGAAAAAAGATGGACGCGGCAATGTCGCTGCCAATGATCAGGACTACACCACCAGCATTGACAAGGTATTTACTGCCGGAGATATGCGCCGTGGTCAGTCGCTGGTGGTCTGGGCTATCCGAGAAGGCCGTCAGTGCGCCCGTGCTGTGGATGAGTATCTGATGGGCACGACCACCCTGCCGCGTTAATAGGAGAGGCTCGGAAAAAACGCTTTGGTCCTCGCTGACACAAGGCTGAAAATATCTGAAAGGGTCGCGCAAGCGACCCTTTTCTGTTTTCACTGCCACCGGTCATCACTTTCCAGCCTATTTCTTTACTCTCATTCATGTATCCCCAATAATCACATCTTATGAAAAACCTGTTAACCGAACTTTCACCGCAACAGTCCCAGGAGGAAATTTTCATCTCTTCCTCGGGGGCTGTGATCGGTATCGGGCTGGTTGCATGGGTCAGCTATCATCTCCTTGGCAGTGCCGCACTGCCTTTTATCGTCGCATCCATGGGCGCTGCGGCCGTACTCCTCTATGCGGCCCCGCACAGTCCGCTAACCCGCCCCTGGTCTTTTGTTGGCGGGCACCTGGTGTCCGCAGCTGTCGGTGTCACCTGTGCCCAATGGGTTCCCGATCTGTTTCTGGCCAGCGGTTTGGCTGTGGGACTGGCTATTTTTGCCATGCATCAACTGAATTGCCTGCATCCACCCGGCGGGGCTGCCGCACTGGTGGCTGTCATCGGCGGAGAACCGATTCAGACGCTGGGCTATCTCTATATACTGATTCCCGTCGGACTGAATGTGCTGATTCTGGGCTGCGCAGTCTGGCTCACGCGCCGTCTGCTTGCATACAGGCAACAAGCGAAAACATTTATCCCCTGTTCTGATGAATATGAAAAATATGAGATGCCAAATATCATTCCATTCTCCGATGATGATCTGAACAGCGCACTGCAGGAGCTCAACACCTACATTGATGTGACCATTGAAGATCTGAATGATATCTATGCCCGTGCCACGTCATTTTCCCAACAGCGCAAACTGGGAAACATGCTGTGCCGGGATATCATGACCCGGCAGGTCGTAACGGTTGAGTTCGGTGACAGTCTGATGGATGCCTGGAGCCTGATCCAGCAGCACAATATCAAAAGCCTTCCGGTCATCAGCAGGGTGCGGCGGGTCAAGGGCATCATCACTGTCAACGATTTCAAACAGGAGGCCGCTCAATTCCCCGGGAACACGATTGAAGAACGCCTGAAACGGCTGATCCAACCCTCATCGGGTAAAAACCCGGACAAGGCGGAAGTGGTCGGCCAACTGATGGTATCCCCTGTCATTACTCTGCCGGAAGAAGCCCATATCAGCGAAGCTGTCTCGATTTTTACTGCACACGGTATCAGTCATATCCCGATTCTGAATCATGAGCGCCGGCTGGCCGGCATGCTTTCCCGCACGGATGTGGCCCGAGCTTTACACGAATCCGGCTAAACGAACGGAGGCTCCTGCTCGGAAAACGCTGATGCATTCAGTGTTTCCTTGCAGGCCATGGACGGCCTGCACACAAAGCTGGAAACACGCTTATCCCCCAACAGTTTCATCATCGTTTCAGTATCCCTTCTATCAAAAAAAGCGTATCATCAACCTCCGAACAGGAGCGTCAATATGGATAGTCTGTTCATCATTGCGGGCATCACGGTCATTGCTCTGGTCGTGTTTGATTATACCAATGGCTTTCATGATGCCTCCAATGTTCTCGCCACCGTCATTGCATCACGGGCCATGACACCGGCCCAGACTGTATTGCTCGTCGGTTTCTTTGAATTTCTCGGCCCTCTCCTCGGCGGCACGGCAGTCGCCGACACCATTGGCCACTTTGTCGATATTTCCGATCTGCAACAAATATCGGCCCTGATCATTATCCTGTGCGGCGTGATCGCCGCGGTAGTCTGGAATATCATCACCTGGCGGTTCGGTATCCCCTCATCATCCTCACATGCACTGGTTGGCGGTTTAATCGGCGCCATACTTGTTTCGACCGGTAGCGAACATATTGTCTGGGGACTGACTGAACTCGGACATGGTCATATAACCGGTGTTTTCAAGGTGCTATTTGCCCTGTTGATCAGTCCACTGATAGGTTTCTGGGTCGGCTTCCTGATTCATCGCTGGACAGGGATGCTGCTGCGCGGCGCACGCCCACAGGTGAACCGCAATCTCCGGCGCAGCCAGTTTTTCACGACCGCCGCGCTGGCCTTTGCACACGGAGCCAACGATGCACAGAAAAGTATGGGCGTGATCACACTGGTGTTATTGCTCGGCGGTTTCATCCCCCGTTTTGAGGTACCCTTCTGGGTCGTATTGTTGTGTGCCGGGGCAATCACGCTGGGTATCATGTCCGGAGGGTGGCGTATCGTACGCACGGTCGGTTTCGGCATTTATAAAATCCGCCCCCTGCACGCCGTCAATACCCAGATCACTGCAGGTATGGTGATTTTTTCCGCTGCCTTGCTGGGCGGCCCGGTTTCGACTACCCATGTGGTCAGTTCATCCATCATGGGTATTGGCGCTTCGGAGCGGCCACGCGCTGTCCGCTGGATCAAGGCCAGGGATATTGTCAGCACCTGGATCATCACCATCCCCGGCGCTGCACTGATTGCCGCAATCAGCTATCTGTTGCTTGGGCAATGGCTACAGTAAAGCTTTACAGGAGGTTGATATGAGCACCTTTCTCCCCGACCGCTTAAAAAAACTGATCGATAACATCATCCCGCCAATGCCGGACTTCTTTGCCCTGATCAACGAACAATGCAAACTCTGCGTCCAGACCATGACCGTGTTTGTCATCTATATGGAACATGGCGGTGCAAAGGAAGCAAGCCGGATACGTCAGCTGGAAAAACATGGCGATGCACTCAAGCAACGCAACAGCAAAATCCTGAACCGCTCATTCACCACACCAATGGACAGGGAAGATATCATTGATGCGATCATGAGTATTGATGACATCATCAATTATGCAAAAACCACCGTACGTGAAATGGAAGTGCTGGAAATACAACCGGATCAATACATGCTTGAAATGGCCATCGAGTTAAGAGACGGTGCCGAAGCCCTGCAACGCGGTTTTGCCATGCTCTCTACCAATCCGGCCCATGCCGAAGATGATGCATTGGCCGCACGCAAGGCAGAACAACGTGTGGAACGCGTATACAGGCAGGCCATCGCAAAATTATTCCACCCCGGTGCCTTGCTCGAAAAAGTACCTGATCAGGATGGCGGCACGGAACACCGGCAACTGGCACTGGTCATGGTCGATATGTTCAAACACAGGGAAATATACCGGCATATGTCCAATGGGGCCGACAAACTGGCCCACACTGCCGATAAACTGAATGATATTGTTGTCAAAATATCCTGAAATCGGGATTGGACAGCAAAACGTAATCATTCAGGCTTGGGGGCATGGGCCGCGACTCGATTTACACCACCGAGATTCACAGCAACGGGTTTACCTTTGACGATAAGGTAGCATCGGTGTTCGCGGATATGATCAAACGATCTGTGCCGGGTTACGGGCAGACGTTGCAGATGGTGGAATTACTGGCTCATGAATATGCGCAACCGGCAACCCGGTTGTACGATCTGGGCTGTTCGCTCGGCGCGGCTTGCATGGCCTTGAGTCGGGGTGCTGACGGTAAAGGATGCACTGTCATCGGCGTGGACAATTCCCCGGCCATGATTACCCGCTGCAGGGAAATACTGAAAGGGGAAGCCGTGGATATTCTTTGTCAGGATATTCTCGATACCGGGATAGCCAACGCTTCGGTCATCGTATTGAATTTCGTGCTGCAATTCGTGGAAAAAAAAGACAGGGCCGACTTGCTGGCCAACATATTCAATGGCCTGAACCCCGGCGGCGTGCTGATTCTGTCCGAAAAAATTGCTTTCGATGACGCGGGTGAAAACCGGCAGCAAACCGAACTGCATGAAGCATTCAAGCGTGCACAGGGATATTCCGATATGGAGATCAGTCGCAAACGCACGGCACTGGAACATGTGCTGATTCCTGAAACACTGCACGCACACCACAAGCGCCTGAAACAGGCGGGCTTTTCAGCTTCGCATACATGGTTCCAGTGCTTTAACTTCGCCTCCATGATTGCCGTGAAATGAACGAATACTGCAATCGCGAAGCCGCGGTGCTGCAACGGCGGCTGGCCGGCTCCCCATTGGATGAATGGAGCAATCAGCTGCTTTGCCTGTTCGAACAGGGCTGGCGGAATATAAAATCGCATGGCGATCTGAATCGCTGGCAAAGCGGTTTTGACGCCTTGCCCGATGTTACCCCTTCTGAAATCCATCTGAATGCCTCAACGGTTAAAATCGGAGCCCCTGACGACACATCCATGCCGGCGGAAATCATCGAATCAGCCCTGAAGCAGATGCACCCGTGGCGCAAAGGGCCGTTCGAACTGTTCGGTGTACATATCGACACCGAATGGAGCTCCGGCTGGAAATGGAGCCGTCTGGAACATGCCATTGCACCGTTGCACGGACGCACTGTACTTGATGTCGGTTGCGGTTGCGGCTATCACCTCTGGCGCATGCTGGGTGCAGGAGCAAAACTGGCCATCGGTATCGACCCCACGGCCCTGTTTTCCATGCAGTTTGCCACCATGAAACGCTATCAACCCAATGCGCCGGCATTTATCCTGCCGGTCGGCATTGAAACCATGCCGCCCGGCATGGATTGTTTCGACAGCGTCTTTTCCATGGGAATTCTCTATCATCGCCGTTCACCCATTGATCACCTGCTGGAATTGAAATCACTGTTAAACAGGGGCGGCGAACTGGTGCTGGATACGCTGATCATTGAAGGTGACGAAAACCAATGTCTGATACCGCACGGGCGCTATGCCAAAATGCGTAATGTCTGGTTTATTCCGTCGGTGGACATGTTATCGCTGTGGCTGCAACGTGCCGGATTCAAAAACATCAATGTGGTGGATGTCAGCCCCACCTCAACCGGCGAACAGCGCACAACCGAATGGATGCATTTTGAATCGCTCGCCGATTTTCTCGATCCGCATGACCCGAACCGCACCATTGAAGGCTATCCGGCCCCGGTTCGCGCCATTCTCACAGCACAGAGATAAATCAAAATATTTCGCCGCAGAGGACGCTAAGGGAAAAACTTGGAAATAAAGACAGGAATATTTTGTGGATAGCCATTGGCCTTCAAGGAAATGCTCCATTAATCAGTAGCGCTTCCCTGAAGGGATAAGAAGTATCCCATATCGAAGACTCGAAACAGCGAAACAGCATGCTTTCACTGCCTTTACCTCTGCGTCCTTAGCGTCCTCTGCGGTAAATCGCCCTTGAATTACGAGAGCGTCCTCTGTAGTGAATCGCCTTTGAATTACGGAAGCACAGCCACCTTGTTCA
>JBHHTY010000018.1:0-17380 GCA_046753565.1 Mariprofundus sp. | reverse complement strand
GCTGTCCTCTTACTGGATTTCAAGGCGGCGTTTATGGCGGGTGAGGTTGTCGCAACCGTTGTCACGAACCACTACCATATCTTCAATGCGAACGCCGCCAAGGCCCGGGTAATACAGGCCGGGCTCAACTGTTACCACCTGTCCAGACTGTAATATATCGCTTTTTGTCGAAATGCGCGGAGCTTCGTGAATATCCAGGCCGACACCGTGGCCGGTGCCGTGGAAGAAACCGGTCTGTTTACCACGCACTATTTTTGTCGGGTAGCCCTGTTGCACAAAATGATCAGAGATGGCTTTATGAATTTGTGAACCGTCCACCCCGTTTGCGACCATCGACAGACCGATATCCTGGCCTTCGCGCACGGTGCGGTAGAGTTTCCTGATTTCGGGGCTGGCTGTGCCTTTTACATAGGTTCGGGTCATATCGCCCCAGTAGCCGGTTGCCAGCACGCGCGGGAAAATATCAATAATAATGGTCTGGTGGGCGCGGATATATCCGTGGCCGATATTGTGCGGGTCGGCACATTCCTTGCCGCAGGCGACAATGGTGTGGGCAGGCATGGCGCCTTTGCCAATGAGAAATGTTTCAATGGCGCACCGCACATCGGCGGATTTCACTTTTTTGCCGGATTCAGCATCGCGCAGGATATGATCATTGCCGATACTGCATGCAGCCAGATAAGACTCAGCCTGTTGCATGGCTTGCCTGGTCAATTTCTCTGCCCGGGCAAGACAGCGGATTTCATGCTCACTTTTGACCGATCTTGCGGGGAAAAACGCGTCCTCTATCGGTTTGACTTCAAATCCCCAGCTGCGCAGTTGCTCGGCAAAGCCGAAAGGAAAATGGGCCGGTACGTCAATATTCCTGACTCTGTGTGTTTCCAGAAACGCTGCTGCAATGGCAGCGAGGCCGCTTCTCGATTTTTTTTCTGCAGTCTGGCGATATTCGGAATCAAGATGCACTTCATCGAATCCGGACTCCTTGCGGGCGCGGTCAACTTCCAATGGCGATAACAAGCCATGCCAGCTGTCGCCCAGTTCGATGGCGATGAATGCATCGGGTACAAACATCCGGCTGATATAAAGCATATCGGCATCATGTTCGGATGCCGCAATCATTAAACGTGCATGATATTTTTCCACTAGTCATAATCCTTTAATAATTCATCTCTTGCGTTTATTTCTTCATGCTCTTTCTCAAGTATTTCCCGCACGCTGATGGTGGACAATACCTTGCCCTGCTCGCGTTCCATGCGGAAATACAGGCCAAGCAGCTGTCTGCCCAGAGAGGTTTCCTGCCAGTTGCGTGGTACTTCCATCGGCTCGTTATTCAAGCGCCGGTAGATTTCGTTCAGTGTCATGCTGTTGGTATCGAAAGCAGGTAGCCAGGCTGTTTCTCCGTTTTGATTGTGGGTAGGGCGCAGTAACTCCAGCGCGCACAGCCGATCCAGCCACTCCTGCATGATGTTATCCGGAATGTCGGTTTCCTCCAGCAAATACGCCATGGACAATGTTTTGCCTTCATTCACGCATTGGGCAGCGCGAAACAGAATAAGATGGGCATAGAACTGCTGTACGCCGGGTTTGAGAAACGAACTGTGTTTCCGGTGCGACTGCTCGGGATGTTGCATGCAGAAAGCAATCTCCGACCCGATCAGCACAATCACCCAGATCAGGTAGAGCCAGATCAGGAAAATCGGCAGGGTGGAAAGGGCGCCGTACAGGCGTTCGTAATTGGCAACCTCGGTCACATAAAAGGCAAAGCCGAATTTGGCCCACTCAAACAGCGCGCCGGCCACCAGGCCGCCAACGGCTGCAAACCGGAAGGGAACGGAAGTGTTGGGCAATACGGTATAAAGCGTTGCCATGGCAAGTGAAGACATCAGCCAGGGCACCAGAAAAGGTGTTTGCCCGATATAGGTGGCACCTTCGGCGACCTGTCTGATGATGGGCAAGGCGGTAAAGTAGGAAGTGATACTGATGGATGCGCCGATCAGAAGCGGTGCCAGCGTCAGGGTAGCCCAGAATGTCATGAATTTGGATAACCATGCCCGGGTGCGTGTGATGCGCCAAATATCATTAAACGCTTCTTCAATGGTGTTGAGCAGGGCTGTGGCCGTGAACAGCAGGCCAAGCACGCCGAAAACAGATAATGCCGTTGTTTTATCGGCAACAGAGCCCAGATAATCCTGCACCACCTGTTGGCTGGTGGGTAACAGGTATTGCAATAATGTATCGCGAATATTGCCTGCAAAAGCATCGAAGGCCTGAAAACTGCTGAACACTGAAAAACCGAGTGCCACCATCGGAACAATGGCCAGCAGGGAGGCATAGGCCAGGGCCGAAGCGCGCTGAATACATCGATCGGCAATAAAACGCCGGATGACCCGATAGGAAAAACGAAGCAGGCGCGTACTGTGGCGGTACAATGCCGGCAGGCTGGCAATATCTGCCATATCCATTTCCAGCATATGACTCAACTGCTGTTTGATTGAAGGTTTTTTGCTCATCAAGTCCTATCTTAGAGCGCAATGTTCCGATGGCAAAGGTAATTTAGAGGGTGCTTCTGGAGATCTGACGCAAAAGAGGGGAGTGACATTGAGTCACTCCCCTCTTTTTTGTTGGTACCGGGAGCCGGAGTCGAACCGGCACGGCCGCGAAGCCACTGGATTTTGAATCCAGCGTGTCTACCAATTTCACCATCCCGGCAGACGCAGTTTGTGTCCATCCATTTCCCATGCTGTTGCAGTATGAAGAATGGCTATTCAAAGGACGGCGCGAAGCATTGTCATCTGCCTTTGTGCTGTCAAGCTGTAGCTGAATAAGTGATGGCATTTGATGCGAGGATATAAAGCCAGGTATGATGCATGATTTGATTGGCCGAAAGGGCTGAGCTTGCGATAGTGTTCGGCCATGACAACTTCACTGGCCAGCGAGACCCCTGTATCTGTTTCCCGATCCGAGTTTGACACCATGCTGCGTTTTTCGCGCACGGTGTTTCGACTCAAGGATAACCCGGCCTATCTTTCCCGGCTTTCCTCATCCTTGCCACAGACTGCACATATTCGCACCGAATGGCCGAGTGTGCTGATGGGGTTTGACTTTCACCTGACCCCGGACGGACCAAAATTGATTGAAATCAATAACAATGCAGGTGGCCTTTATATCGGGGAAAAGCGCTGGATACCGCAACCTGGTATTTCCGAATTGCAAGGTGATCTGGAATCGAGGCTGGTTGAAATGTTTCCGCCCGAGTGGGCGACGATTGCCATTATGGATGAAAATGTCACTGCTCAGTTCATGTATCCCGAGATGCAGGCTTATGCAGAATTATTGGGAAATGACGGCCGCCATGTATTCGTGGTGAGCCCCGATCAACTGCAGCTTATGGATGATGGGTTATGCTGCGATGGTATGCGGATAGATATGATCTATAACCGGCACACCGATTTTTATCTGGAAGGCGCTGATCTGGCTCATATCCGGCATGCTTATGAAAGAGGGCAGGAGGCGATCAATCCCCATCCGCGCAGCTATGCACTGATCGGGGATAAATCCCGTATGGTGGACTGGTGGCGGCAAGGGCTGCTTGAATCATGTGTGGATCAGAGCGTGGCTGAGAAAATTCGTTCGGTGACCCCGGAAACACACCAGCTGTCCGAACTGAATCCGGAACAGGCATGGGCTGAACGTAAACAGTGGGTGTTCAAACCGGCCGCACGTCACGGTGGCAAAGGTGTTGTACTGGGTAAGGCGATGAGTCGCAAGCGTTATGCAGCATTGAATGTCAGGGAAACCATCGTGCAGCGTCTGGTTCCCGCTTCCGAAATTGAGATGGAAGGGCCTGATGGTGAGAAAAACAGCATGAAGTTGGATATTCGGCTCTTCATGCATGGTGAAAATCTGGTTGCACTGGCCGGGCGGGTATGGCGCGGTCAGGTGACCAATTTCCGTCAGCCCGGAAGCGGCTGGGTACCGATCGATATTTCAGTATAAACTGTTTTGAAACGACAACGCTCCATTGCTGTCATCGTACCCGTTTTCAATGAGGCATCGGTGTTGCCGAAAATGATTGCATGTATGCAGTCTTCAGGTGCCGATGAGCTGGTGTTCGTCGATGGCGGTTCCACAGATGATAGTAGCCGTATCCTTGAAGGTTCCGGTGTCCGGTGGCTGCAAACGAGGCCGGGAAGAGCATGCCAGATGAATGCCGGTGCCAGAGAATGTGATAGCGATATTGTTGTTTTTGTTCATGTAGATACGATGATAGATTCCAGTAAAATATCAGCTATAGACAAGGCCATGAAGGATGATTGCCATGCAGGTGGCCGATTCGATGTGCATTTGTCCGGGGATGCTTTTGCTTTTCGGGTTATTGAGTGGTTGATCAACATGAGATCCCGTTTAAGCGGCATCAGTACTGGGGATCAGTGTCAGTTTGTCCGGCGTTCTGTTTTTGAGCGCATGGGAGGATTCCCTGATCAGCCATTGATGGAAGATATTGAATTCTCCAAACGCCTGAAAAGGCAGGGACGAATTGTCTGTCTGGAGGAAACGGTGATCACAAGCAGTCGGCGCTGGGAGCAGTATGGGATATTGGCGACAGTCTGGCTTATGTGGAAACTGAGGTTTTTGTACTGGCTGGGCGTATCACCTGAAAAGCTGTCAACAATGTATCGGGGCTACGCCGATGAGAATTGACGGGGTTCGCGTTATTGTGATGTGCAAGGCTCCGGTGCCAGGTCGTGTGAAAACACGTTTGATGTCGCGTTATTCAGCCGGGCAGGCTGCAAGGTTGCATATGGACATGGCGATAGCTGTGATTGAGAGAGCCAAACGAATGTTCAATGATGTTGTGGTTGCAGCTGATGATCCCGGCCATGCTTTTTTTGCCGGTTTTGGTTTGCCGGTGACAAACCAGGGGCCGGGTGATCTGGGTGAGCGGATGAACAGACAGATCAGGGGAGCATTTGCGGACGATGTGCGTGCAGTTTTATTGCTAGGTACGGATTCTCCGCATATGCCGGAATCACGCCTTGTTGCTGCAACAGATGCTCTGGAACATGTCGATGTCGTACTCGGCCCGGCTGAAGACGGTGGCTATGATCTTATAGGTATGAACCGGCCACTGTCCATTTTTGATGGTATTGTCTGGTCTTCTGATCAGGTACTGCACAGAACCGTTGAGAACATTCAAGACCAGAGACTGGTTGTTCAACAGCTGGATACAGGATTCGATATCGATTTCCCCGAGGATATTGAGCGGGCACGACAGGCCGGATGGTTTGCTAGTCTGTAGCGCTTCGCATGAATCGGTCGATTTTACTGCTTAATTCTTCAATGGAAAAAGGTTTGCCCATGATTTGATCGGAAGGGATATCATCCTCAAGTCTCAATGTGTTCAGTTTGTCATAACCGGTAGAAAACAGAACAGGCGCGGACATATCCAGACTGTGAATTTTCTCAGCCGCATCTCTGCCGCTCATCTCCGGCATAATCAGGTCGAGAATGCTTAATGCAATTTTCCCCTGATGTTGTTCAAACAGCGCGATAGCTTCCCTGCCATCGGCGGCAAGCAAAACCTGATAGCCGATGTTCTCGAGCACTTCACCTACAGTTTCCCGTATTTGAGGATTATCATCAGCCAGCAGGATGGTTTCACCATGTCCGGCGCAGATATCCTGTGATTGTAATGCTTCGAGTTCGGCATGCATATTCTGGATCGGCAGGTAGATGTGGAATGTACTGCCGCAGCCGGGCTTGCTCTCCACGTCAATCACGCCGCCATGCGATTGTATGGAGCCAAAGGCCATAGCCAGCCCCAGGCCTGTTCCTTTCCCGCATTCCTTGGTGGTGAAAAAAGGATCGAAAACATTTGGCAGATCCGTATCCGATATGCCACAGCCATTATCCTGTATGCTTAAATGCGCATACTCGCCGTCACTGTCACCGGTGTTGTGTTTTTGTCTGAATGCATCATCGGCAGTAAAGGGAGCCAGTTTTACAAGGATCTCAGGTGCAGCAATATGTTCCAGTGCGTCACGGGCATTATTAAGCATGTTCAAAACCACCTGTTGCAGCTGACTGATGTTGCCGAAAACAGTCAGTTCATCCGGCGCGATATCCTGTTTCAGTCGGATATTGTCGGGTATGCCCAGCAAAGCCAGCTTTATTGAATCTTTGACAAATGCGGTGAAGGACATATACCGCATCTCCACATGATCCTTGCGCGCAAAGGCCAGTAACTGGGAAATCATATCAGCAGCCTTGAAGCAGAGCTGATCAATGGTTGAAACCCTGTTGAGCAATTCCGGCTGTTCTTTCAGCCGGGTTTTGAGCAGGTAAAGATTGCCTGTGATGCCGGCCAGGAAATTATTGAAATCATGGGCGATGCCGCCGACCAGCACACCGATAGCCTCCATTTTTTGTGCGTGGCGGAAGAGCTCTTCACTCGCTTTCAGTGCCTTGGCTGTATCTTCATGCTCATTGATTGCCTGTTTGAGTTGTTCATTGGCTTTGGTCAGTTCGGAGGTTTTTCCGGCAACAAGTTCTTCCAGATTTTCTTTCAATGTTTCAAGTTTATGGATGGTGTTCTGATGTTGCGCATAGGTGCGTTCCAGCTGTAATTCGAAGGATGCCGCAATCAGAGCGAAGAAGATAAAAACTGCGGGGAAATAGATCAGGGTATTGCTCGTATATGCCAATGTCAGTTGGCCGCTGAAATGCAGGGAGATGAGTAGAATATTGATCAAACCGTACGAAGCAACCCAGTACCAGCCTGTGCGCAGGCCCATTAGCAGGAATGCCAGAAAAGGAATAACCAGAGACCATATGATGCCGGTTCCGGCTATGCCACCATCGACAAAGGCTGTGGTGAACACCATAAAGGCATTGGCCATGAGAAGGTTGCGAATCGATGGCAGCGATTCTTTTTGGCGGATCACATTGAGGCATGGAATCAGTAACAGAAAGGTGAAGACTTCAACCAGAGTAAGCCAGAGATGGCCCGCTGTATAATTGATGATGGCGAAAATGAATGCTGTGGGCATTGCAACGGTGGCAATCAATGCAATGGCTTTGCATTGGTATTCGCTGTCCTGGGCTTTCCCGGGAGCATATCCAACGAAAATTCGCGATGGCCATTTTATCATCGAGATATCGATCTGTTGCCTTCAGATATTGAAAAACTTCAGGGTCATGATTTTCAAACCTCCCATGAAACACCAACAGTTTAAAGGTTTCCTGTCGCGTTTATACTATAGCATCATTTATAGCATTATGACATGATATTCCAAAAATAACATACGCTAGCACTTTGGAGAAGCTGTCTGTTTGTTGGAATGCTGCAGGTGTCTACGCGACCAGGTCTGTTACATCCTCAATCAGACAGCGAATTTCCTCGATCGCATCAGTATTGCCTGCTTCGATCAGGCCTATGATGAAGCTTTCAATGGTGCGCGGCAGCAGTGCGGGTTCATCCACCGGGCCACGGGAATAGATGATAAAACCGTTCAGGAACCCCTCAAAATATTCATCTGAAAGTTTTTCATAGTTTTTGTTTTTGCTGCCGGCCATGAATGCCTTGATCCGGCTACTGCTGAGCTCAAAGCCGCCCAGTTCAAAAATTTCCTTGATTTCAAAATGTTTGAGGTTGTTGGCAATGGTGATTTTTTTGAGAATATTGTTATTGGTCATGCGGCAAGACTAGCCTGTTTGGATGTTTCTTAAACATTCGCGTGTTTTTTACGTGACTGGCAACAGAAAAACACCTGCATGGTCATACTCGTCTTCCTCATGGTTTCTTAATGATTGTACAGGCATGCTTCGCAGCCGGTAATTTCCGCAGGTGTAAATCATGACAACAGACGAACAACAGCAGCTCACATTCAGTGACCTGAATCTCATTTCTCCACTACTCAAGGCAGTACAGGATGCAGGTTATGAAACGCCTTCTGCGATTCAGGCACAGACCATTCCATTGCTGCTCGAGGGCAGGGATGTGCTCGGTCAGGCGCAGACGGGTACGGGTAAAACCGCTGCTTTTGCATTGCCATTGCTTTCCCGAATTGATTTAAGCCAGAAAACGCCGCAAGTCATGGTGCTGACACCAACACGAGAATTGGCCATTCAGGTGGCCGAAGCTTTCAAGACCTATGCTCGCCATTTGAAGGGTTTTAACGTGCTGCCGATTTACGGTGGTCAGAGTTATGATATTCAGCTCAGACAGCTCAAACGCGGTGTGCATGTTGTGGTCGGCACGCCGGGTCGCGTGATGGACCATATGCGTCGCAAGACATTGAATTTGAGTAATTTGCAAGCGCTGGTGCTTGATGAAGCCGATGAAATGTTGCGCATGGGTTTTATTGATGATGTACAGTGGATTCTGGAGCAGACGCCGGATCAGCGTCAGATTGCCCTGTTTTCCGCCACCATGCCGCCGGTGATTCGTAAAATCGCCGAACAGCATTTGAATAATCCGGTTCAGGTCACAATTAAAGTAAAACAGACCACGGCTGACACGATTCGTCAGCGCTACTGGATGGTCAGTGGTCGCAACAAGATTGATGCATTAACCCGGATTCTCGAAGCCGAAGCGTTTGATGGTGTGATTGTCTTTGTGCGTACCAAAACGGCTACTGAAGAGCTGGCCAATAAACTCGAAGCACGTGGTTATGCAGCTACAGCGTTGAACGGCGATATTGCCCAGAAACAGCGTGAAGCGACTGTCAACCGGCTGAAGAAGGGGCATCTGGATATTCTGGTGGCCACCGATGTGGCTGCGCGGGGATTGGATGTGGAACGTATTTCGCATGTCATTAATTACGATATTCCGCATGATACCGAATCCTATGTGCATCGAATCGGCCGTACCGGAAGAGCCGGTCGTGAAGGCGATGCGATCCTGTTTGTGTCGCCGCGCGAGAAACGCATGCTCTATGCCATCGAGCGGGCGACAAAGAAACGTATCGACAAGTTTGAGATGCCGACCGCTGATGCCATCAATGATAAACGCATTGCCGAATTCAAGCAGCGCATTACCGAAACACTGGAATCGGAAGAACTGGAATTGTACACGGAGATTGTTGAACAATATCGTCAGGAGCACGATATTCCAGCCAACGAAATTGCTGCGGCCCTGGCCAAAATGGTGCAGGGCGACAAACCGCTGCTGCTCAAGGATGAACCACAACAACAACCGCAACGTGGAAGGGAGCGATCAGATCGCAATCCCCGTTTTGATGCGCCTGAAGATAAACGCCGCAGCACACGTAACCCGTCGCGTGATCAGTATGAAAATGATGATATTCGGCCAAAGCGGGCTTCACACGGGCCCAAACCTGAACAGGGTATGCAGCGCTATCGCTTGGAAGTGGGTGAAGTACATGGGGTAAAAGCGGGGAATATCGTTGGTGCCATCGCCAATGAAATCGGCCTGGAAAGTGAATTTATCGGCCGGGTTAAGATACTCGATGATTTCAGCACCGTCGATTTACCGGAAGGTATGCCCAAGGCTATTTTTAATGAACTGAAACAGGTGCAGGTATGCGGCCAGCATCTCAATGCATCTGTCATTGCCGGCGATGCCGAGGCCCCGCGTCAATCCCGCAAGCATTTTAAACCCCGCAGTGGTGATAAGCGATCCGGGCAACGCAGATCCGGCGCTGGTCGTCCGGCCGGAGGCGGTGGAAGGAAACCCCCGAGGCGTCACAAAAAATAGTGATGCGGAGGCCGGGCTGTTCACGGCAAGCTTCGAGACAAAGGTGCATATTGGCCGATTCCATGTAATGAAACCGGCCGGGAATCGACCTATATTCCGTTTTTTATCATGAACAGGGGAATCTTGAATGCATGCTACATTACCGTTACTGAAAGACAGTGATTTTCCGGCTATTCGTCATGGCAAGCTGGAAACGCTGCAGGTGAATCTCGGCTATTTGTGTAATCAGACCTGTTTGCATTGCCATGTCAACGCAGGCCCGCGACGTAAAGAAATCATGACACGGGAAACCGTTCAGACTGTGATTGATTATCTTGCCGCAAAGCATATGACCACCCTTGATCTAACCGGTGGTGCGCCGGAAATGAATCCTCATTTCCGTGATCTGGTAAAACAGGCCCGGGCCATGGGCGTGCGGGTTATTGATCGCTGCAACCTGACCATTCTGGAAGAACAAGGTTATGAGGATATGGCTGCATTTCTGGCCGGGCAGGGGGTGGAAGTGGTTGCATCCTTACCCTGTTATCTGGGCACAAATGTGGATGCCCAGCGCGGCAATGGTGTGTTTGACAAAAGTATCAGAGCTCTGCAGCGATTGAATCAGCTGGGCTATGGGGTCGAGGGTTCTGCATTGACGCTGACTCTGGTTTATAACCCGCAAGGAGCGGTTCTGCCGCCATCACAGCAGGAGCTGGAAGCGAGCTATAAACGGGAATTGCATCTGCGTTATGGCATCGCCTTCAATCATTTGTTTACGATTACCAACATGCCCATTCAGCGTTTTGGAAGCACGCTGATTTCCCGGGGTGAATTCGCCAGTTACATGCAGTTGCTTAAAGAATCTTATAGCGAAGATAATCTGTCCGCCGTGATGTGCCGGAGTCTAATCAGTATTGATTGGCAGGGCTATGTTTATGACTGTGATTTCAATCAGATGCTGGATCTTCCCATGCTGGAAGAGAGTGGAGATAGAACTCATTTGTCGGATTTGATGCAGAAAGACATTACTGGTCGACCGATCATTGTCATGGATCATTGCTATGGTTGTACGGCTGGACAAGGCTCCAGTTGCAGTGGTGCGCTGGAGGATTGAATGTCATTACAGGAAGAATTAACTTGCTTTTGTGAATGTGGATTATACGCAGCGAATGGAAGCGGATAAAATTGTTCAGATTCTGAAAGCATTGTAAAACACCGCATGCTTATGCGGAAATAAAGCCGGTATGGAGAACAAAATGAATATGAAGGCCGATCATGTGCGTCAACATGTGCGCGATTCTTATGCGGAAGTGGCAGAAGCCAGCAATAACGGAGCCTGTTGCGGCGAAGTATCCAGCTGTTGCGGTGTATCTGATGATGCGGCGATCAATACGCTGATTTCCACCCGTCTTGGTTATTCTGAAGATGATTTGGCCAATGTTCCTGCCGGGGCGGATATGGGGCTGGGCTGCGGTAACCCGCGCGCCATTGCCAGCCTGAAACCCGGTGAAGTGGTCGTGGACCTTGGCAGTGGCGGTGGTTTTGACGCTTTTCTGGCAGCTCATGAAGTCGGTGAAACAGGACATGTGATCGGCATTGATATGACGCCAGCCATGATTTCCAAGGCACGGGCCAATGCGGAAAAAGGGGGCTTTTCACAGGTAGAGTTCCGTCTCGGTGAAATCGAGCACTTGCCTGTGGCTGATAACACGGCAGACACCATTATATCGAACTGCGTGATCAATCTTTCGCCGCATAAGGAACTGGTGTTCAGGGATGCTTTCCGGGTACTGAAGCCCGGTGGTCGCCTGGCTGTTTCCGATGTCGTTGCAACGGCTGAAATGCCGGATGAAATGAAGAATGATCCTGTGTTGCACGCCGGGTGTATGGCCGGGGCATCACTGATTGATGAACTTGAAAGCATGATGCGGGAAGCCGGTTTTGAACATATCCGCATTGTGCCAAAGGATGAGTCGCGTGGATTTATCCGCGATTGGGCTCCGGGTCGGGGGGTGGAAGATTATGTTGTTTCGGCCTGTATCGAAGCGGTCAAACCCGGTTGTTGCAGTTCCGGTTCAGCGTGTTGCTGAGTTTGGTTTCTGTTTATGCCGGCTCTTTCCTGTTGACCATCCAAAAGCGCTGCTGATTGATAATTGTAATAAATATCTTTAAGTTCCAACCTAGCGACTCACCGATTTGCTCGGAGAATCCATTGAGAGGAGAATAACTTTATGAAAACAATTACGACATTAACCGCAGCGATGGTACTGGCCATGGGCCTGGCCGCCGCACCGGCATTTGCCGGGGATCATGAAAAAAATCCTTGTGCCATGAAGCATAACCCATGTTCCATGAAAGGCGAAAAGAAGGATCATAATCCCTGTGAAATGAAAGAAGAGAAAAAAGAACATAACCCTTGTGAAAAGAAAGAGCATAAAGACTAAATGGCTCGATGACTCGACCTGGCCTCGAAAGCTTTGCTTTCGGGGCCTTTTTGTTTGTAATAAATTATAAACCGCCTCGACCTACAACCCAATAACCCGTTCAGGGAAAGAGGAGAAAACTTTATGAAACAAATCACCACGCTGGCGGTAGCTCTTTTACTGGCCATGGGCTTATCGGTTGCTCCGGCATTTGCCGGCAACGGGATGAATCCGTGTAACCCATGCGCCATGAAACACAAGATGAATCCGTGCAATCCATGTGCGATGAAGCATAAGATGAACCCGTGTAACCCTTGCAGTATGAAAAAGAAGATGAACCCCTGTAATCCATGTTCCATGAAGAAAAAAATGAACCCGTGCAATCCATGCAGTATGAAGAAGAGCATGAACCCCTGTAATCCATGTTCCATGAAAAAAATGGCAAACCCGTGCGCAATGAACCCCTGTTCAGCCAATCAGAATACACCGATCCGCAAACATGCGTTTGATAATTTCAATCAGGCTGCGGCTTTGGGAAAGAAGATGTGGAATGATGATAAACTGGGTACGTCGGGTGTTGCCTGCCTGTCCTGCCATGCTGATTACGCGTTGCTGCATCTGGACCGCAATCAGAACTTTCCGCATTTTGTGAAAATGGTCGGAGATGTTGTTTCACTGGATCAGATGATCAACTACTGCATGCTTAATCCGATGAAAGGCAAGCAGTTTGAGAAAAACTCCAAAGAATTGACTGCAATGGCCGCTTATTATCGCGCTTACCGGATGCAGTACAGAAAGGATCACAGTAAATAAGAAAGCGTCTCCATAAAACATTTCTGCTAAGGCAGTGAAAGGGCGGCCCATGGACGGGCCGCCTTTTTTGATAGAATATTTGAATATGGTGAGATGGTCATGAATACACAGTTCAAACGGCAAATATGGATGGCATCAAGTATGCTTATCACCGGATTGTTATTGACTGCGGCGGTTATTGATCCCGGTCTGCCAACCGGATACTGGGATGAACCACAGTCAGCGCAGGGTAAAGCGCCGCATGACTGGTCAACACTGGAAGCGGATTTGCGTCCTGAAGCCTGTGCACAGTGCCACAGTGAACAGTTCGATGTATGGAAAAACAGCCTGCATGCGCACGCCTATTCACCGGGTATGATCGGACAGTTTCCCGATATGGGAGCGGAGGAGAGTAATAGTTGTCTGGTTTGTCATGCCCCGCTGAAGGAACAAAAATACAGGGATAACGATGATATGGATCGGTCGCTGTTACTGAAATTATCGCATCCCGAAGGCTTTGATCGGGATGCCGATACAGACAGCAAAGCACTGCCGCTCAGGCATACCGGAGTCAGTTGTGCAGTATGTCATGTGCGCGGATGGCAGCGATTCGGGCCACCATCGAAAAAGAGTGGTGCAGTCGGTCATCAGAATACACCGGCGCATGGTGGATTCACTGCTACCCGTGCGTTTGAACAGTCGCAATTCTGTGCGTCATGCCATCAGTTTCCTGACGCTATGGCTATTAATGGAAAACCTCTTGAAAACACCATCAATGAGTGGAAGAAAAGTAATTTCAGCAAGCAGGGTGTTACTTGCCAGAAATGCCATATGCCGGATCGCAGGCATGAATTCCTAGGTATCCACGATCCTGATATGGTTAGAAAGGGGCTTATATTCGAGTTATCAGAGAGCGATAACAGTGCTGTATTCAGTATGACTTCCAGCTGGATCGGCCATGCTTTTCCAACCTATGTGACACCGAAGGTTATCATTCAGGCTACAGCCATGGATGCTGACGGCAGGGTACTGCGCAGCTGGCAATGGGAAGTGGTTCGGGAAGTGGTATATGATGACGGCTGGAAAGAAGTCAGGGACACGCGCTTGATGCCCGGCGAACGGCGTGAATTTATCGCTGATCCATTACCCGAAAAAGTGAAGCTTGTTCGCTATCAGGTCACAGTGATTCCCGATCATTTCTACAAGGGCACCTATCAGAGCTTGATCAATGGCGGATTGTCGGAAACTCCGATGGCACATATTCGCCATGCATTGGAACGCGCAGAGAAGAATGATTACGTCTTGTATGAAAAGGAACTGGCTATCAGCAGGGATTAAACTTGCGCTTCAACATGGCTGCCCATAATCTGCATGGATGTTGATTCGAAAGGCGGCTATTGAATGCCTGAGCAGAGTATTGCATGCATCCCTCAAAGCCGACCTGGCACTGGAGCGATACGGGCAGTATGTCCAGCCGCGTGATCGCAGGCTGTTGCATGAAATGGTTTATGGCGTGATGCGCCATCGTTATTCGCTGGAAGCTGATTTTTCCCGCTTTTGTAAAAGCAAACCGGATGACATAAGTGAGGCAGCGCTGTTGATGGGCACATACCAGTTGCGGCATATGCGTATTCCAAGCCATGCGGCGGTCTCGGAAACTGTTGCGGCCATGGATAAACTGCAGCCCAAAGCCAAAGGTTTTGTGAACGCCGTGTTGCGCCGTGTTGCAGACAGTGAATCGCCGCTGAAACTCAAACCCAATCAACGGGTAGAACTGCCCAGGTGGATGTATGCCCGTTGGCGTGATGCCTTTGGTGCAGATACGGTGTCGCGGTTTTGTGATGCGTTCAAATCGCCGCCGCCGCTTTGTGTGGCGGTGTTTGCGGACAGGGATGCATGGCTGGCTCAGGTGCACAGTATGGGTATTGAGGCGGAAGCAGGGGAATTATCCGGTGCTGCTGTCCTGTTACCATCCGGTACGGATGTGGTATCGCTGCCTGGATTTGAGGCGGGAGTGTTTACAGTGATGGACCAGGCGGCGCAGGCCGCTGTGATGGATCTGGAGTTATCGAACCCGACCGGTTTGATTCTGGATATGTGTGCTGCTCCCGGCGGTAAAACATCTATATTGGCCCACCGTTTTCCCGAGGCACGGATTATTGCGGTGGAACTGAATGCCCGCCGTATTCCGCGTTTGAGAGAAAACCTCTCCCGCCTGCAGTGTCACAATGTAACAGTCATCCATGCCGATGCCATGCAGCTTCCATTCCCTGATGCCAGTGCCGATGCCATCTTTCTGGATGCACCCTGTTCTGCTTCCGGGATTTTACGTCGCCACCCGGATGCGAAATTCCTGCACAATGCGGAGGATATTGATCAGCTGGCCTGTATCCAGCGCAGTATGGTGACAGAAGCCTTGCGTGTGTTGAAAGAGGGGCGGAGTATGACCTATGCAGTATGTTCGATTCACCCGCAGGAGAATGAATTGGTGCTGGATGGTTTTGATGCAATTGCTATGCATCGTCTGTTTCCTGCCCATGATCACGATGGCTTTTTTCATGCCAGTATCAAAACGGTTACATGATGAGCGAGGGCGAATTCAAACTGATTGACCTGCTTTTCAAAGATGGCGGAGGTAGTCGCAAGGCATTTACCAAGCTGGCGATTGGTGACGATGCTTCGATTCATCAACCGCAGGCTGGCATGGAACTGGTGGTCAGCACCGACACCAGCGTGCAGGGTATTCACTGGCCGGGTGATTTTCCGCTCGATCAAGCCGCCGACAGGGCGGTTTGTTCGGCCTTGTCAGATCTGGCGGCGATGGGGGCGGAACCGGTTTGTGCATGGCTGAATGTGATGGCAGAAAACAGCCATGCGGTGCAATCTCTGGGAATCGGATCAACGCGTGCCTTGAAACGCCATGATGTTGAACTGGCCGGAGGTGATACCTGTCGCTCGAGCACCAATGCATTATCTGTGACCGTGGCCGGGCAGTTGCCGGAAGGAAAATCCATGCGGCGCGATGCGGCATTGTGCGGCGACAATATCTGGCTGGTTGGCCGGGTTGGCGTTCATGCACTGGGTTTGCAGCAGTGGCTGAATGATCAGAAAACCGAAACTTTTGTACCTTGTTTTGAAACCATTATGCCGCAGCTGGATGCGGGCGTGCGATTGCGAAAAATGGGCGTCAAATGCTGTATCGATATCAGCGATGGCTTGTTGCAGGACGCCGGGCATATTGCAAGGGCATCGGGTATCGGCATGGATATCGAAACCACATCGCTGCCGGACTGGGATATATTGTGTCAGGCAGCCGGTGCGGAAAAAGCACTACAGCTCATGGCGCATGGCGGTGAAGATTACGCATTGCTGTTTACTGCATCGGGCGGGGTCGAGATTCCCGATGATTTGGCGGTTTGCATTGGTCGTTGCAGAATTGGAGAGGGCGTGAGTGTATTTATCGATGGTGAAAAAACAGATGTGCAACAAACAGGATTCGATCATTTTGGCTGAGCATACATTCAATCACTGGCTGGCAGCCGGGCTGGGTAGCGGCTGGTTGCCCAAGGCACCGGGAACATGGGGCTCTCTGGCTTCGCTATTGCCCGCCTGGTTTATTCTCGACTGGTTTCATGTATCAGGCCTGCTGATAGCCAGTGCTATTGTGTTGCTGCTGGGGTGCCGGGTATGCGCCGTGATCCTGCCTGCCATGCCGGATAAGGATCCGGGCTGGATTGTCATTGATGAATGGGCCGGACAGTGGCTGTGCCTTGCGCTGATTGTTGATGTCATCGGTGGCGGCTGGCTGGCCTTTGTGATCGCATTTGTCGCATTTCGTTTTTTTGATATTCTCAAACCATGGCCGGTATCATTATCCGAAACTGCGGGGCCGATCTGGTGGTCGATTATGGCGGATGATGTGGTTGCCGGACTGATGGGAGCCGCTGCTGTGATCACCGGTGCCCTGATTGCAGGCATGTGATGTTATGGTAACAGGATTGTATTCATCATGAAACGGGCGCAGTGGTTTATTTCTGAATCGGGCTTCAATAACCTGATGCTTGCCGGTATATCCACAGGCTGGCTGAAAGCATGGCTGTTTTCTGCCGGGATCGGGCATGTTTCCATACATGTGCTGGAATCCGGCGGCTGGCCTGATTGTCAGACCGATTTCCAGCTGTTTTTTGCCACCGACGATGAACTGTTAACTGTGATGCAACAGCATGGCTACAACGAGAAGCCGAAAGAACACGGCTTCAGGCTGGATAATCCGGAACGTAATGGTTTCCACTATATGTATGAGGGCAGAAAAATACTGTTATTGCCTTTGGGGGGTATCGTCTATCAACGTCAGCAATGGCAGTCGCTGTTGCATCATGAGCCATTGTCACCCCTGTATGTGCGGGCAGATGATGCGTTGCCGTTTTCTCTGGAACCCGGTTTGAGCGGTGGTCTATCGGAACCTTTT
>JBHHTY010000017.1:0-17408 GCA_046753565.1 Mariprofundus sp. | reverse complement strand
AACAATATCAAACGGTTATGGAAGAATTAATTTGTCATACGGTGCAGAGGTCTCATACAGCTGGCAAGACAAATCGGAAGTAGCAGGAGAAACAGATTTCGGGCAGCACGTGAAACAACACCGTCGGTAACCCTTGCAACCATCTTGGTTAAGTCTTTGCTAAACCTGTCAGTTTACAAAGTCGCTGAACATCTTGCTTTAAGTCAGCAACCTCTTGTTCCAGCAAGGCAATACGATCAGATTCCACCCCGCTGCTACTAAGTGTAGCTGGTACTTTAATCTTTGGTTCTCCGCACAGAAGGTGTGCATAACGATCTTCCCGTTGCCCGGCCATATGAGGAATCCGTACCAGCAAAGGTTCATCACGTTCTATAAGCCGTTCCAGTAACTCCTGTAACTCTTCACCGCTTTCAAATGTGACCATGCGCCTTGTATTGATATGAATTTCGTTGAGAGTAAGGGCACCACGCAGCATCAGCACACATATAATGGCTCGCTCTTTGGATAGAAGTTTTAACTTTCGTGATAAATGCTGCTCAAAACGATCTACCCGACCATCTGTACGCGCAGTGATTAAGCCACGACCACGACGCAGGTTATTGACCAGACCACCCACTTCGCTTTCACTCAGGTTCATCACCGGCACACGGCTACTCTTCTGGTTGCAAGAAGCGGTTAAGGCCTTGAGTGTCAACGGGTAGTAATCCGGGGTTGTCATCTGCTTCTCCATTAAACAACCCAGCACCCGCGCCTCGTGCGCAGACAGGATATCTTCAATTAAGTCTTCAATCACAACGCAACTCCGTTAATCGATCTGTTTTTCAAGGCTTAAGTTTCTGTATGGGAAAGGCAAATATCTGTTGCAGTATCTTATCCGCATCATTGTAATCGATATGTATTTGTTGGTAATCCCCATTGCTTTCCAGTACTAAGCCGGGGAAACATCTCACCCCCATGCCTTGACAAGATCGAATTTCAGCCAAAAGCATATTCTGCGTTTCCGGGGCGTTCAGGTCGATGCGAAACAGATCAGTATCCATATCAAGGGCCTGGGCAAGGTCAATGAGTGTGTCATCATCCGAGGGGTTGCGGGCATCCAGATAATAGGTTTCTTGTATCAACCTTATCATTTCATCTTCGAGTGATGGCTTTTGCTTTCTTGTCGCAATCACAGCCCGGCAGGCAGGATAAGTGGAACGCCTTGGTTTGCAGCAGGTCCAGAAATGAAAATTGAACAGGGTTCCGGGAACCTTCTTTTGTATGGTTTCCCAGTGAGCCTGGATTTCCGCCTGCATAGAGAGGGTCATCGGCATATTTGAATCCGGTGCCAGACCACCCAGCAGATATTTTACGGTTTCTGCTTCCGGCAATTGCGCCTGAATCTGACTCCAGACCGGACGAAAGGCCCAGCACCAGCTGCACATCGGATCGTGAATATAATAAAGCGTTGCCAAATCTTCGCTAACCTCACTCAATCTTGTAGCAATGCATGATCCCGGATTATGATCTGCATCATGCGATTGCTAATGGTGTTTTCTATGCTTTTCCTGATGGGGTGTGAGGACTCCGTTCAGCCAATACCCGTTGAACCCCATGAAAAACAGGCATTTGAAAAGAATGCTACCGATGCTGTCGGTGTTGCCGAGGGTGACAAGCAGGTCTCACCCTTCGGCAAGCCTGCTTATTGAACGGAGCGGGGAATGATGAAAGCTGTTGGCTAATTTCCCAGTAACCCTTTAAGCGCTCCACCCACCTTCTCAACTGTACCGCCTGCAGTTCCGCCGCCAAGCTGTCCTGCCTTATCCAGAACATCACCCTTGAGCATGTCAGCGGACTTACCAAGATATTTGCGCATGCCAATTTTCATCACTGCGCTTTGAACGTTCTTCAACAACCTGGCGGAGAGTATCCGGGCGACCTCGGCAGCTGTTGCTCCACCACTTTTTTTGCCGACATCCGTGAGTAATATACGGGGCACTGTCACCGACTGCTCTTTGTTTCCCAGGGCAGCAACTCGGACAGTGGCTTTGCCTCCTTCGACAACCAGTTTACGGATAATCATTTTTACACCTTCCCCGCCACCATCTGCGCTGGCACTGCTATCCTTTCCACTTGTCTGGCCAAGGCTTTTTTTCAGCATGTCGACGTTGGAAACACCGGTTTTGTTGATTTCATAAAAAACAAGCGGAGAACGGATAATGATTTCGTCGATGATCACAGGGTTTTTTGTCACCGTAGCCGTATCGATCTTCGTGCTGATCATTCCAAGCTCAAAAATGTTCGGATCGGTAAAGCCATCGGGGTTACCGACACGCAGCCCGGAGATCTTGCCTTCACCGGACTCCAGCGTAATTTTCATTCCGCCTACACGCACGGCTGTTTTTGTTGCTTCAGAACCGTAAGTTTCAATCGCTCCCTTGACGATACCATCAAGCGATGACCAGACAAAGAAAAGCCCTCCCGCGACAACAAGAATCAGCCCGACAATACCTATCAAAACTTTTTTCATCATATATCTCCGTAAAATTTCGTATTTCGTGATACCCGCACGGGTCAACTATAACAAAATCAGGATGGATTCGATATTTTCTTGTCAGAGTTAAGGGCGATGCATTTTTTAAGAAAGCGGATCTTGTAATCATTCCCTGAATTGTTACGACGTAGATTGTCGCACCATGGGGGATCATGAACCACGATAGAGAGTAAATCGCGGGAGCCTATAATGACCAAATGTAGAAAAAGAGATGCCTCATTCCCGGCATTTGATCCTCAGGATGAATATCACCCCCTTATCGCTATCTGGATCCTGCGCGCCTTCTCCCGGCCAACAGTACTCAGGGAATTTTTTGACCATAAAAACAGCCGACTCAACAATGATGACATTGCCGACTTTCTGGGAATGGGTGACATGGAAGAAGATAAGATAACGCCGAAAACGGTTCGTATGCACATGGTTGGGTTGCTTAAATCACTTGAGCCGCAAGAATTGCATGAGTGCGGAAGTTTGTTTGCCAATATTGATCATCTGGCCAACCGTATAACCTTTACCATGGCAGAGCGACGCATCCTGGCTTTTGCGGTTCTCTTAAACCGCTTTGGCGTATTTGATGATGTCATAGACTATATTCATGCCACGACGGAAAGCAGATTCGCCGCCACGCTGTCACACATGCTCGACCTGCCATCCGGTGCTGTACTCACAGCGTTATCCCGTTCCGGCGTACTACTGGCATCCGGGCTTATAAAAATAAAGGAGGGTTATAGAAAAAGAGTTGATCTCGAGCCCATGGATGGCCTGTGTGATGCCTTGCTTGCGACCGAAACCGGTGAAAAGGCACTGCTGCGACATTTCCTCGTAAGGGCTGAGCCTCCCAACTTGTGCATGTCCGATTTTCCGCATGTGCACAGAGACATAAAGCTATTATCCAGGCTGATGTCGGAATCAGTAAAACGAAAGGAAAAAGGAGTTAATATCCTGCTCTATGGCCCGCCGGGTACGGGCAAGACTGAACTGGCGCGCCTGTTGGCAAAAAAGGCAAAGACCCACCTGTTCGAGGTCAAGTCAGAAGGAGGGAATGGAGAACCGCTTAAATCGGAGCGGAGGCTTGATGCCTATCGCTTCTGCCAGCAGATGTTAGCGGCAGACAGTCGCAGTATCATCCTGTTTGACGAGGTGGAGGATGTATTTCCAGCCCGAGGTTTCTCCCTGTTCGGCATGAAGTTTCCCTCAGGAGAAAATAAGGGATGGATTAACAAGGCACTTGAGCAAAACAGAACACCGGCCGTATGGATTTGTAACCGTATCAAACAGATTGATCCGGCATTCCTGCGCCGTTTTGACTACTCCCTGGAGTTACGCACGCCACCACGTTCCGTTCGGCTGAATATAGCCAGAAAACACCTTAAAGGCATTCCAGTTAGTCGGACTTTGCTGGAACGCCTGGCTGAGCATGAGCAGATTTCTCCTGCTCAGATGGCCAGGGCCGCCCGTGTAGTAAAGCTGACCAGCCCTCATGACAGGGAAACTATCGAGAAAACCATTGAACAGATACTGGAGCGCAGCATCAGGGTTATGGGTCAAAACAGGCTTCCAAAATATCTTTCTCACGTTACCGGCTACAAGCTGAAATATCTCAACATCAATTCCGACATCGCGCTGCTAATCAACAGGCTCAAGCAAAACCGGCGCGGAAGTTTGTGCTTCTATGGCCCGCCCGGAACGGGCAAGACGGCTCTGGCCGGACATATCGCCAGTCAGATGGACAGACCCCTGCTGTGTAAACGTGCCTCCGACCTGTTGAGCAAGTGGGTGGGAGAGAATGAGCAGAATATCGCGGCCATGTTTGAGCAGGCCCGGGATGAGGATGCTGTGCTGGTGCTCGATGAGGCTGACAGCTTTCTGCAGGATCGAGCAACTGCACTCCATTCATGGGAGATCACGCAGGTCAACGAACTGCTAACTCAGATGGAGACATTCGACGGTATGTTCATCTGCACTACGAATTTGATGCAAAGCCTTGATGCCGCCTCATTGCGCCGCTTCGATCTGAAAATAAATTTTTCTTATATGCTGCCAGAGCAGGCTTGGGAACTCTTTAGTCAGGAAGCAGGAGGTGGAATGCCAGGCAATCAAAGGCAGCGTATTCAGGCGAAACTTCAAAATCTTGGAAATCTAACACCGGGTGATTTTGCTACCGTGAAACGCCAGAAAAAGCTCTTTGGCAGTTCACTTTCACCACTGGATTTTCTCGATGCACTGGAGAAAGAGAGCCAGGCAAAAGAGCAGACCTTATCAAGGCCAATTGGTTTTCTGGAGTAAATTCACTCGTGCAAAAGATAGCATTGAGGCCATCAATTTCCTGCATCAAGGGCTCTGTCGCATTCTTTATCTGTCCCTATGGAGAAACCCTTACCGTCAGAGATAATCATATCAGTTCGGTAATCAGTAACCCGGAGCGGTTCGGGTTTGATTTTCACGAGCTTGAGGCCCGCCATAAAACGTGCAGTGAGCCGCTGTACAAAGAGGGCATTGCCAGAACCGAGATCCTTCTTGATCTGGTGCACAATGACTGGATTCGCCTGCGCCGCTATCCCAACCGGTATTGGTCGGCAACAGTGAAAACGCTGTCACCCTGCACAATGAAGCACCTGCGCATCTGGGCAAGAAAGATCGTAAACGGTATTAATTCAGCTTACGAGGAAGATATTTTTATGCCCGTCAGAATTACTCCAATCGCCGGGGGAAAAATAAAGTGTATTACTCTTGCAACCCTGCTGGATCGGGATAAGCCAAGCGATTACATTGTAAACGAACTGAACCAATAGAAGCTTAATCTATTCTGTTCCGGTATAGGTTCCGGCCAGATTGACCACTATTGCCGATATACAATCTCTTAGCTCAGCTGGTTCAATCACTTCCAGATTATCCCCATACCCCAGCAACCACCAGCGCAACTCGGAAGTATCCTGAACAGTTGCCTCTATCAGAACACGGCCATCTTCCTGTTCGGTGATCATCTGATCATCGCTTAATGGCCTTTCCTCCAGATGAAAGGCGGCATCCCTGGAAAACAGAGCCTTGAGATGAATCATGCCGCCAAGAGAAAAGTGAAGTTCGCCTGATGCGATATAATGATCCAGATCAAACCCTTCAGGAGTATCAGAGGGGATATCCAGGGCTTTGGCTTCAAGTATCCGATGCAACGTTAGCAGCCTGATGTCCTCGTAATCCCGGAATGTGCAAACAAGGTAAAAAACGCCTTCCTTTAGAACCAGGCCAAGCGGATTGATTTCATACTCGCTCTTTCCTTTCTCCCCTCTCGGCCTGTAACGAATCTGTAATTTCCAATTGTGGAGCAAAGCCTCATAGACCTGTTCCTGCACCTCGGAATCAATTGTCGGGGATTTTAACTTTGGGCCACGGTGTACAACACGAACCTTATCAATCCAGGCGGGCGCGCCCTTCTTTGAGTTGGTGGAGTCCAGTACATTGACTGCTGTACGAAAGTGAGGCTGGAGCTGTTTAACGGTCGAAGTCGGAAGCAATTGCTCCAGATGTTCTTTGGCAAGGTAAAAGGCCAAAGCCGTATGTGAATCCATGCCGGGAATATCCATAATGTTGGCATCCGCTATCCACGACCAGCCGAAGGGTTTCCAGCGTTCATCACAAGTCAGGGGATAGATACTGGAAAGTGTTATGAGATCACGCTGAATGGTGCGTTGATGTACTTCAAAGCCTTCGTCGACAAGCCGCTGCTTGAGCTCTGAAGTGGAAATCTTTGCCGGATGTCTTGGCACAAATCGCAACATCTGCCACTGGCGCATCAAGGTATCACTCATCATCCAACTCCTTACGGGTATTCTGTTTCAACTGTTTCCGATCATAATCCTTCGGCGATTTTTGCACCTGTGTCGGCGGCGGGCTCTTTTTTCTCACTTTCACATCACCATGTTTGATCATGCCGACTTTGATGGCTTTCTTTTTAGCCATCATATACCACCCTGACCATACTTCCCTGAAGTGGCAGGTGGATAAGAGAGTCCAGCACAGGTTTCCCGGTGGCTGCCTGAATTGCACGCTGATAAAGAGCAAGCTGTCCTGCATATTCTTTTACCCGATCCATGCATACATCAATATCTGCACCGATGGTTTTATGGTCAACGAGCACATAGCCCTCATCTGTCTCAATCAGCGCATCAATCCAGCCATGGGCAACCCGGTTGCCTTCTTTTAAGCGTACAGGCCACTCTTTGAGTAGCCTGCCATTCGGCCAGTTTCCTGCCACCCATTGATGAAAACTGTCACTGATGGCAATCAACTGATCCGCGCCCAGGCCGGAATCCGGACTCCAGCGATTGAGCAAACGATCAGCCATACATTTGCGCACATCCATCTGCCTGCAAAGATCATCAGCAGCCAAAAAGCGGTGAACAGCTTCGCCCAACAAATTCATTTCAATACCGCGATGCACTTTGATGGTTTCTCCAATGCTATCCAGCATCACCGTCTGCACCCGTCCAGTCTGCGCCTCAGATAACGGATTGTTGCTCGGAGACAGCCGATAAGGCTCATAATCCTGCGGATCAGCAGTCTCCGGCATAAACCACGCTGTCGTCTCCATATCCACGGGTTCAGGTGATTCATCTTCCCCGATCACTTCCATTAGGCAAGCAAACTGCTGTTTGCCGATACGAATCGCACATGGGTCATCGCCCGGCTCAGGCAGAACCACCCCATCGCCACCGGGAATCAGGCTATGCAACCAGTCACAATGGATTTCCGGATCCCCGGTCTTTTTACGCGTGTAGTATGGAATGGCATGAATCAGATAATCCCTGGCTCGCGTCATGCCGACATACATCACCCGCTGGCGCTCCTGTTCTTCACGCATCGCTGCTTTGGCATATTCATCAGAAGACTCAATCGCCTCGCCAAATGGCAGATCCTTGCCATTGAATGGTTCCGGCCAGAAACGAATACCGCGTCCGGCCAGTGGCCGGGTCGGATCAAAATGATCAGCCGGTGTAACAGCAACACCAAACGCAGAAAAACGGCTCTGCGAATCCAGATTATTGAGAATCACCAATGGCCACTCCAGCCCCTTGGAACGATGATATGTCACGACCTGAACGGTCTGCTCACCGCGCCCTTCAGGCATGCCCGGATCATCCTGTTGCCCAAGCCAGTAAATCATCCCCGGCAGCGTTGCTGCTTCGTGTCTGGCTTTACAGGCATCCTGATATTCTCCAGCCAACCGGGCCAGAGCTTCGATATTGGCCAGTACCTGTGCCGGATCAGAGCAGCGGAATGCATATTCCTCCAGCCCCAGGATATCGCTGACGCATTCAAACAATTCCAATGGCGATTGATCCGTCACGTTGACATCCAGCAACTGCCTGATTCGCTCATTCTGTTGCCATTGTTGAGGCGCATCCTCCGGATCAGCTGCCAGCTCGCTCAACCATGATGTTGCCGAAGCATGCTCAGGCAGGCACTGAACCAGTTCCGTCAAGGCCAGCATATCATCGTGATCAGCCAGCAGATGCAGACTGGCCAGCGCAAGAATAGATTCACGTTGGGCAAACAGAGCGCCCCTGCCAACCGAGGCTCGGATACCATAACCGGCCAGTCCCTCAGCGATTGCACGACATGCATCATTGGAACGGCTCAACACAGCGATATCGCCGGGTTGGATTGGTCTGAGTTCCTCACTCTCCCTGTCGACAACGCTGTATTTCTCCGGTTGCCTGAGCAGTTCGGCAATCCCGTGCGACAGCGCGCATGCACGCTGCTCTTTTCTGCTACCGGCCAATAACCAGACAGCTATTGCTTCGTTTTGAATCCCCTCGCTTTGAATCCCCTCGCTTTGAACCCCCTCATTTTGAGCAGAGTGATCTTTGCGCATGGCATGTAATCGCACCCGTTCAGCCGGAATCACCCCATCCAGCGCACGCACAAACAACTCGTTGGCAAACTGCACCAGCGCCGGACGAGATCGGTATGAATCACCCAGCACGCCGATCTGATCATCATCCAACTGCTCAATCACATCATCCATCAACTCGGGATCAGTACCGCGAAAACCATAAATCGCCTGTTTCTGGTCGCCAACCCAGATATTCTGATCAACCAAAGCAGCCAGTTTACTGAACAACGCCAACTGGATTGGACTGGTATCTTGAAACTCATCCACCAACACCAGGTCGATATTTTCAGCCAAACGCTGCCGAACAGCAGTCGAGTCCAGCAACTGAACCACTTTGCTTTCTTGATCGGCAAAGTCCATCAGTCCATTAATGCGTTTATAGGAGGCGAACGCTTCCAAAGCCCCCGCAGCACACGAGAACACACCTTCAATCAATGCTTCTATATCATCATGCAGTTTCGGATGGTGTTGCAGTTGAGCCGCATACTCACGAAGCGCTTCGAGATAATCATCCGCGCCACTACGCTTCGCTGCTGACACAGAGGCCAGAGAGCGCCAGTCCGCCCATGTTGCATAATCATGTTCAAGTGCATGCGCTGACCGGCGCAAGCTGGAAAGTGCACCTTTCGTCGCTTTTGTGCTGTCATCCAGCGCCTGAATATCCTTGATGGCCTGCCTGACCCGCTTCAATAACGCAGCGCTCGACAAACTCGTCCGTGTTTTGCCAAGATGCTTTTTCAATCCGTCGATGGAGTCCGCTGCCATCGCTTTTACTGAATCCTGATCCAGCCCGTTGGCACGCGCCAAATCAACAATTCTCTGAACATCATCACGCCAATCCGGCTTCTTTGCATAACCCGAGCCGGTGCCATCCCGTGCCAGCCTGCGAGCCGGGCCTGCCAGTTTATCGTAATGGCTGCCGATAACATGAGAAACCGACAGTCGAAACAGGCGCTCCGTCTCCTGTTCCGGCAAAATCTCCACAGCAGGCGAGTCACCGGCATCAAATGCAAATTCCCGCAGTAGCCGGGCGCAGATGCTGTTCACTGTCCCGATATAGGCATCGGCAAGAAAACCTGCCTTTTCTATCATCTCGCCATTCTGCTGGCCTTGATTCTGTACCAGGCGTTGATGAATCCGCTCTTTCAATTCGGCAGCGGCCTTGTTGGTAAAAGTAACCGCCATGATGCGCTCGGGCGACACACCGGATGCAACAGCCTGAAACACCTGTTCGGTCAGGGAATATGTTTTGCCAGATCCGGCGCTGGCACTGATTAAATGGATATTACGCATCAGCATGCTCCCCGTTCAGCCCGCATAATGCGGCATAATCACAGAACCGGCATGGCGGCGACTCATGAATCAGCCCCTGCGCGCTACGCGCTGCTTCCCGTTCTTTTTCATCGACAAGTCCACTGGCCAGCGCCTCGCCCTGACGCAGCAGTTGCAACTCGTTGCTGAAGGTTTTGCGCAATCGTTCCCAGCATTCATCCAGTGATTCACTCATCTCAACAGTTTCCCCGCCAAAGGCAGGAAATGCTGTAATCATGCTGCGCAAGGGAACCATATAATAGGCTACCGGCTTCGGCCTGTTATCAATCATGCGGGAATAGGTAATCAACTGGATATCTCTACCCTTTTCAATCTTGCCCTGATAATAATTTCGGCCAAATGAATATTTGAAGTCAATCACATGCGCTTCATCCGATTCATTATAGGCAATCACATCAGCGCGGCCATTCACCTTGATGCCATCGAGCTGAGTATGAATCCACTCCTCGCAGACAACTTTATTGAACCCCGCCTGTTTAAAGCGACTGGCAAGATCAGAAGCTGCCGCGATCACGCGGTCACGAATATCGGCACACTCAACCCTGTTTTCCGGCAATAATAATTCAGCCGCCATCTCAGGCACGCGCCTGTCGAATGAATCCACAGCCCGTGCAGCAGCATCTTTTGAATTGGGTATGGTTGCCTGGTCAAATACATCTTCAAGCACCTGATGCGCCAGCGTACCGACCATGGCGCCGCCACTCTGAAAATTCATCAGATCAGATGCGGCAACACCCAGTTGCTCCAATAACCACTTGAATGAACAGCCAATCAGACTTCCCAGTGATGTCGGGGATAACTTGGCCGGTTTGTCATATACGCCTGCTTCGAACTGCTTGATCGCAGTCGAATCGGCAAATGAAAGCGGCATCGCGCCGGTGAAAGATAATGTTCGCCCGAATAGTGCTGGCTGCGCCTGTTCGAGCAGTTGCATAGCCGATAGTTGCGTTATTTTCCCCTGCATGCGCGGGTCGTTTTCTAATTCTGACCATAACGGATGGATAATGGCAGGGCTTCCCCCCTGCACTGTTGTCCGGCACAGCAATAAGCGTTTGCATCGCTGCAAGCTTATCTGCCAATGGTAACGTTCTCTGGCTCGCGCCTGCGAGGGCGCTTCCAGCTTCGCCCCGACGGATGTCAGCCAGTTGCGTTCATCCATACTCCAGACATTCACTGCCGGAGCAGACTGATCATTGAATCCCCACCAGATCAGCGTATCGACATCGCCTGTCAACTGGGCTGCATGATCAATCACGCCCCACCCAGCGGCCTCACGTACGGAACTGGATGATCGTCCGGGGCCGATAATGTCATCAACAATGCGGTCGAGCAGAGGCTTGTTGATCTGGCCAAAATCGGAAAGAACCATCACCAGATCACGGCAATGCCCCATCGCCACGGAAGCCATCGGCATCAGATGCTGAAAACGGGCCAGGTGTTGAATCAATCGTTCGATCACACTGACTATGAGATCAGCCTGCGCATCCCGGTTGATATCCACCCGATCCCGCTTAAGCCAGCGATCCAGATCATCTGCAAACGCATGTGCCTCCGTCCTGGCCTGTTCGGGCGGCATGCCATCGTTGGTAAGGTATTCGCATTTACTGGATTCAATCTTTTTAATCGCCTCATCCCATTCACGACTTTCCAGTCCGGGCCTGGATGCCAGCACATTAATCAATCGGCGAGCGGCAAAGCCCGGAACTGGCGAGAGTGGCGCAGATAACAGCTCCATCAGTTGTTCGATGCGCACCGGCTGCCAGATGTTTTCCAATATCAGCGGTAACAGTTGCAGAACGCCTTTTTGGGCGCTTTCCTCGCCCTGCCCGGTCTGCGGCAATCCTTGCATGGCAAGCGCCTGATCCAGTTTGTCACTGTCATGCTGGCAGAGAATCACCATGGATGATTCTTCCATTTCCTGACTCAGCCATGAGGAAAGCGATTGCGCCAGCGGCCATTCATGTTCAGCAGATAGCAGCACGATTTCTTCCAGTTTTGCTTCTCTTCCACTCGCTCCCGCATAACATGCCTTTGCATCTTGAACAGAAACTCCGCGACTACCCAATGCCTCAAACAACGCCTGCCAGGGGGCGGGCAGTAAATGCATTGGCTCCGTCAGATTAATTGTGGAAACGGGGATTGCGGAAACTGGCAATTGAGGCGCTGCACCAAGTGCATTCAACACGCTCCTGAAGCGATCAGAAAAACCGGTCGGCAGTGTCTGATCATTCATGCGCTCAACAGCGGCCAAATCTCTTAATCGCTCTGGTGCGCTATTCTGATCCGGATCCCAGCCATAGAAGATCAGCTCATCCCGCCAACCCAGCAGTTCACGTGCAGTCGCCCACGCATCAGCTTGAAGCGACTTGGCATAAAATGCTGAGCTATCGTTCAAATCAATGAGTCGCCCCATATAACGCCGTATTCGAATAGCCTGCGGCATTTCTTCTTCGCCCAGTCCCAAATGCATCTCCAACAACCCGATCAGACCTTGTGGGCCAAGAACAACGTCGCCTAAAACCGCATCGGTGTCCGCCTCAAACTCCGGCCAATTGCCGGAATCCAGATTCAATCCATAGGCGATTTTCAATGGGCCCTCCTGCTGATTTGATTGCTGATCATCAGCCTAACAGCACCAGCGTCAACTGCTGTCGCATTCGATAGACTCCTAGCGCTAAAACTCAAAGAGATAAACGATGATGCCCTGCAATATCCCTTATAGTTTCTAACGATACATTGGCCTGCTTTGCAAACTCTGGCCAGCGACTTATTGCATCAATCACCTCATCGATCACCCTTGCCAATTGTTTAAGACTGATTGATTTACCGACCTCAATCAGATCCTGCCGGGTGAATCCATCACGTTTACCCGCAATGCTCATCTGATGCTGACTGGTCCACTGACCTGCAAGGTTATGCGAATAGGTCACATCAAAGGCAGGGGATAATTGCCATTGCCCACCCTGTGTCATTAAAAATGCGATGTTCTTGGTGTGATCATCCTGATTGCGTGCGATGACATTAAAAATCATGCGCCGATATTGTTGTTCAGCATCCGCCTTACTCAATTTCAAGCGCCTCATTTGCATAAATGTCTGCTCATAGCTGTATGCGCCAGCCATATTGAAATCGTAATGTGCTATCGAACAAAGCGATTGCAGATGAATCTTCCTGCCCTTCACCCGGTCAAAACGGCGAGTTAAAAAATGGGCGCGACCACCCTCTTCCAGTAATCGGCAATCCGTCATCGCAATACCAGCCGATTTCGCCATCAAGTAATATGCGTATTCGATACGCCCATAACTCCGGGATTTACCCAGTTCAATATCATCTACACCATCAAATTTAATCATCCAGTGCTCATAACCTTTCGGAATATCAGCCTGACCGGAAACCACATCGCCCGCTGCGTTCATGGCAATAATCGCTTTGGAGCGCGCACCGCCGGCAGAAGTCCCTACGCGGAGAATATCCCTGATGGCCTGGGCATTGCTGTTCTCATCATGGCCAAAGCTTGCCTCCAGTTGCTCACGCGTATTCAGTACTCTTTGCATCAACTCAACCATCGGTGCCATTTCAACAGGCACAGCGTTGTCCATATTTTTGATGGTGGAAGGGTAAAATTCCAGCGCCCCCATACCCCGGTTACCGATATAACACAGCCGCTCCACCGGACTGAAAGAACCAATATCCCTGCCATTCCTCGCCAAACATGCCTCAATAATCGCATTCCCGAATTTATCGGGTAGCGAATCAGCCAACATGCCTGGCAAGCCTGCAAAAGTATCTTTGCTTAGCGCGGGAAACTGAAAGATGCGCGAACTATTGCGTGCCGTATTGATCCCCATATGGATGGGTGCTAAATCAAGTCCCTGTCGCAAAAACTCTGGAAAATATTCAAAAACTGCATATTCCCGCTCGGCCAGCCAGGAAACGACACCAACATCCCGGCCCCAAATCCGTACGGTTGCCGTATCGACCTTTTCTACCATTCAGAGTCTCCAGCATCCTTATCCTGCTTGCCACCCGATGCGCGCTGCCGCTTTTTGCCCTGCGATTTCAACATCTCAATCGGGCTAACCTCAACATCAGGAATAAAGGCATCCAGTTCATTCAATGCATCCAATTCTCGCAGTACCGCAATCAATGTACTCAGGGTACTACCCTTGCCATTTTCCAATGCGCCAATGACATTACGATGCGTACACGCCGCGGTTGCCAAGGCTTGCTGAGATATATTTTTTCGTAACCTCAACGCCTTCATGCGCTGACCTATTTCTTTCTCAATCGCTTGATCACTTAAAGTAATTGAATCCATAATGCATGACTATAGATGCATTAAATCGATAAGGGAAGGTTTATGAACTAAAAAATATGCATTATGCTGTCTGCTTTGGCAGCACACCATTTGTCAGTCGATATTCGTATGAGTCATACTGTGTCGCACAAAAGTCCTTCGCCTTTAAGACAGTCTGCAACTATTCACAGCGTCATAATAATCGCCAATATATCTCTACTACATATTTGTCATAAGTATCTTGATGGAAATCCCATCCCAACGGTTGTCCCCATCCACATTCTTAACCAAGCCGGCCAATCGTTTGCCCGAATCCATTAACCTTGCCAATATCCGGTTCTCAGAACGAGGAATATGCCCAAGCATTTGACCGGATATATTACGCACTTCGATCGCATAGGCATCATGTTTGTTTTTGGGATTGCGTCTGAGAATCAATGCATCGCCCTCCTTTATATGCTGTAAAATCGCCTCAACTTCATAGAAGCACATTCCTGCAACAGATACGGTTGTCATATAAATATCCTCTGTGAAAGGAAGCACAGAGGACTGGTCACCCATGGAAACACGCATCAATTGCCTTGTGATTTCTATCGTGGTTGGAGATCGACTGCTCAATGCATTACCTCCGGACAATCAATCATGAGTTTGATGACCCTCTCATACCTGATCATGTCCTGTTGGATCAATTCGACCTTTTTCATCAAGGATTTCTGCTTTTGATTAACCCACTCGCTATCCATGATTTTATCCGCATAGCAATAGGGAAGCTGCTTTTTCATTGATTCCAGCTTCTCTGCCAGGGAGCAAATCAGTTTTTGTAACCGCTCCTGATCATCGGCCTGGTCAATATGATATTGTGAATCTTCCTCTGTCGATTTGAGGATCAGAATCAGCAAAACTTCCAACTGGTCAATGTCTCCATCAGCATAAGCCTTCTGTGCCTGCATCCAAAATCGATCAGCAAGGTGCATGGATGCCGTAATATCTGGATGAATCAATTTGCATATCTTCCGATAAATCGACTTTAATTTTCGGCTGTCTTCATTGGACATCGGCTGGAGAGTATCCAGCAACCGTTTGCTCTTCTGTAATTGTGTCTCACGCTCAAGCAATGCTTTCTTCCACTTGGCGAATTCACGATCCAATTGATCTTCCACTGCTCTGATAATCGAAGCATCAATCATCTCACCCTGATTTGCCTTTACAGTCAGCATTTCGACCTTGCGTTTCATGCGCCTGAGCACGGCCTGAAGTTGAAGCAACTTAAACTCAAACACGCCAATTTCACGATTATAGATCGCCACCAGCATCGGCTTTTGATGATTCTCAAGGGTCTCCTTCTGCCCGATTAACCGGGCAAGCTGATTGCGTAATTCATTCAGCAATAATTGATCGGCATGCAGGCAACCCCCCCGGAGTCGCTGGGCCACAATATGTTCATATGAATGCACCGCGCCTCCTTTCGCTATCAAACGACAGAAACTATCGCACTGGCTACGACACCTGGTGACTCATTAAAAGAAGGGGCTTTGTTCAAAACTCTATGTTCTCATTGATTCCAGCTTGTCACTGAAGCCAATCTTTCTAGTCCTGCGGTAATGCAATCCAGCTCTCTGGCCAAATCTTTATTGGCATTTGGATGGATCTTAAAGGCTTCCGCCAGCGTGCGATAAAACCACAGCGTTCCATCTTTCCCTGCTGCAGGATTAAACCTCACCCACAAGGCATCTCCGATCCTTCTGTAATCATGCAGGATACATTGCAGGTTGTGCAATTTATCGGCCATCGAAACCAGCAGTATGCCGGATGATGTTCCTTCATCCTGAATATGAGCGATATAATCATCTTTACGATCTTTCCACGGGCGTTCTCCGGTTGAGCCATTCACACATTTGGTTTCAGAACACCCGGCCACAATAGTTGCCACGGCATCTCCAAATCGTTCTCTGATCTCTTCAATCGTGGTGTCGGTATCCTCAACCGCATCATGCAAAAGTCCGGCAATCGCTTCATCCTTGTTGCCTCCGAACTCCAGCACCAGTGAAGACACTCCCATCAGGTGGCTGACGTACGGGATCTCTGTCCCTTTTCTTGGATTGATATGTCGTTCCATTGCAAATTCAACTGCCTTGGCAAATCTTGTGCTTGATATATTCATGTCATATCCCTCGCTCCAATGATGTTTAGCAGAAACATGCACGCGCAAATGGCCATGCCAGCCCAAACCCCTGTTACTGCGCACCAGACCATCGGTCATATCAAAAACCGCAACATCATCCCCGTCAAGATTTACTCGGAACTCCAGCGGGTCATCAGATTTATCATCCTTGCCAAATTCGGCTGCAAACGGGTCAGTTGATAACCATCTGGCCTGTCCATTATTCAGGCTCTGACTTCCTTTCGGAATAAACAATACATGGCGTTGTTCAAAAAAGACTCCCAAACGAAGCAGTTTCTCCTTCAAGTCGGAACATCTGTCCGCCACCACAAAGTGACCGACAAGCTCATCATCACAAACGCGGGGCTGTCCATGATTGCTGGCTCCTTTCTTTGAAAAAACCCTGGGCAGGGTGGCCAGCTTTTCTTCACGCAGTTTCAGAAAATTACTCTTCATCTCAATCACTTTGCAGCCACTATCCAGTAGTTTATAAAATAACGACTCATTGCGCCTGATATTCTGAGCCGAGCTGTAATTCTCCCTGTATGCAATAATAAAACCGCAATCCGACTCCCTGCTTTCTTTCCAAAGCAGGCTCATCTTTTTTGCCGTGAATGGTTCATCTGATATACACATCAGTTGTTTTCCCTCCCAGCCTTTCAATTACAGCCCTGTTTTTTTGACCAATCCAGTCTGATACTTTCTGCTTCCGTTGCCTTGCCTCTTCAGGAGATAGCTCCGGTTCGATATAGGCACCCTCGTCATCAATGATGGAAAAATTAAAGTTCACAAAGGTAAATCCACTATCCCCGTGCTTGAATGTAATTTTGGAATCCTTCTTAACCAACGGCGATGACCGAACCTCCAGTTTGATTTCATCCTCCTTCACGCCCTTCAGGTCTTCACTGGCAAAGATTATACTCTCAGCTCGGATACCATCCCATTCCCATTTCTGATACAGAATATCCCGGTCGCCCAACTTGGCTTCAACGTGAAACAGAATCAACGTTTCGTCGTCAAGCGGTACATTGGAAAATTTTTCACTCATGATTTGCACCTCCTTATCACTTGTTTGACTGAATTCTTATGGTAATGCTCTGCGCGACATACTGTGTCGTATAATTACGCCGACTCTGGTTAGGGCCTGTTCACACTAATTCTGACCGAAGCGCTGCTGCCCCAAATAAGGCCA
>JBHHTY010000016.1:0-17481 GCA_046753565.1 Mariprofundus sp. | reverse complement strand
ATCCGTCTTGCCAAGGTTGAGCGCAAAACGGCCAAGCTGGTTGCTGATGCTGAGATTCGTCTTCTGTCACCGATAAGGGAGAAGGTTCACACCATCACCAAGGACAACGGCCTGGAGTTCTGTGATCACGCCCGTGTGGCCGAGGCCATCAAGGCTGACATTTATTTCGCCAGACCCTACGCATCAAACCAGCGAGGACTGAACGAAAATGCCAATGGGTTGGTCAGGCAGTATCTACCCAAGAGCAGAAGGTTCGACACCGTGACCGATGAGGAGATTGACTTGATCACTCACAGGCTCAATCATCGGCCAAGAAAGACGTTGGGATACAGAACGCCACACGAGGTGTTCTTCAACACCAAAACTCAACTCACGGAGTTGCACTTGGCAGTTGAATCCGCGTGCTCTATAATGGCTCAAAAAACATATTATCATTTATGTTAAGGTTACCTGCCGACTGAATAAACGAATTATATGTGGAAAATTGTTCGTTTTCCTTTAGTATTAGCAGGTGTTTTAGAGGCGTCAGGAGGGGAGTGCCGATGATAGAAAACAATCAGTTGGCGCTTTCGAAACTGCACTGTGCTTTGATATCTATGTCGGAAAAATCCGACATGGCCGATATGCTGGCATCACTGCTATCCAGCACCAGGGAATTAACCGGAGCAGATGGTGCAACTGCGTACTTGCTGGACAGCAAGAACCGGCTGTATTTTTTTATTATCCAGAACAGCAGCCTGAATTTGTTCAGTGAAAAATCTCCTGAAATCCTGGATCGTTTAAAAGATATCCCTCTGTTTGCCGCATCCGGGCATGTCAATGACGGAAGTGTGGCAGCCGTTGCAGCGGCTGAAAACAGAACCATCAATGTGGATGACATCTATAACTCAACGGAATTCAATTCCCAAGGTGCAAAAAACTTCGATGAAAAAATGCACTACAAAACCAGATCCATGCTGGTTGTACCCTTATCCAACCAGAACAGGGAGGTCATGGGCGTTCTGCAGCTCGTGAATCACCTTGACCTCCGAACTGGTCAGGCCGATGTATTCACTTCATCCGATGTTTGTATGGTGGAAATACTGGCCAGGCAAGCTGCCATGCATGTGTACAACCACAACGTACAGCATAAAAACGACACCCTGACAGACCATATGACCAAGATCTCGAAGATCGGGGTTGCACTGTCATCCGAACATAATATTGAACGCCTGCTGGAATATATTCTGGATCATGCCAAGGAACTGACCGGTGCCGATGGCGGAACGCTGTATCTGCATCAGGATGGCAAGTTGAACTTTGAGGTGATGCGCACGGACTCCCTGAATATTCATGTGAGTAATGCAGAGGGCAATCTGGCAAATTTGAAGCCGATTGAGATGTACGGCAAAAACGGACAACCCCATAATCATGTGGTCGCTGCCAATGCGGCCATATATGGGCGAACGATCAACATCCCGAATGTCTATGACAACAAGGAATTCAATTTCACCAAGGTCAAGTCGTTCGATCAGCAGAACGGTTATCGCACGCGTTCCATGCTCGCAGTTCCCCTGATCAATCAACAGGCTGAACTGGTCGGTGTCCTGCAGTTGATCAACGCAACGGATCAATCGACAAAAGAAATAGAAGATTTTTCAGCCATCAGTCAGGAACTGGCAGAAGCGCTCGCTTCTCTTGCCGCTGTGGCCATTACCAACAACCGCCTTACAGATGAATTGCAGGTATTGATCGAATCCTTTATCGCTGTCATCTCGAAAGCGATCGATGAAAAGTCTGCCTATACGGGGGGGCATTGCCGGCGCGTTCCGGAAGTCTCTCTACTATTGGCTCAGGCCGCCAGCGATCATGATGCCGGTGAGCTGGCCGATTTCAAACTGACGCCCGAAGGCATGTATGAAATGAAAATTGCATCCATGCTGCACGATTGCGGAAAGATCACCACGCCGGTTCATATTGTGGATAAGGCAACCAAACTGGAAAAGATCTTTGACCGTATCGAACTGCTGGCGCTTCGTTACGAAATCTTGCGCCGGGATGAACTGATTGATTACCTGAAAGCGCAATCCGGCATGTCTGATGAGGCCATCCATGCAGCAGTGCAGCGTCAGTGGGAAGAACTGGCGGAAGAGCTGAAATTCCTGCGCGCGTGCAATACCGGTGGCGAATTTATGGCCCCTGAAAAACAGGAACGGGTGCGCTCCATAGCAAAAACACGGGCTTGGACAGATGCCGATGGCAAGACATATCCATTGCTGAACGAAGATGAAGTCTACAACCTCAATATCGCCAAGGGCACCCTGAACAACGAAGACAGAGAGATTATTAACTATCATATCACTGCCACCATCAATATGCTCGAAGCATTGCCATTCCCCAAACATCTGAAAAATGTCGCCGAAATTGCCGGTGGCCATCATGAGCGCATGGATGGTAAGGGCTACCCGAAAGGGCTGACTCGGGAGCAAATGTCTGTACAGGCCAGAGTCATGGGCATTGCCGACATTTTTGAAGCCCTGACGGCCTGTGATCGCCCGTACAGAAAAGCCATGCCGCTTTCACAGGCCATGTCCATTATGGAAAAGATGAAAGAAGAAGGCCATATAGACCCTGAACTGTTCGAGATATTCAAAGAAAACCGGATACATATCGATTATGGGCGCAAATGCCTGAATAAAGATCAGATGAATATGGAGTAAGCCTGATTTCGCTCTGGATCTGTGAAAGCAGGTGCAACGGTAATTCGGGTTCTCATAAAAAATGCTTTCTCTTGCACGCCAATTGTTTCCGCCAATCGGTATCATCATGCTGCACATTCGCCTCAAACCGGCAAAATAGGTACACTGCGGCCACTCTGAATCGCAAGGCAGGAATTCATGACAGCAAAAACATTATTCGACAAGGTCTGGGAAGAGCATATCGTCAAAAAAAATGATGATGGTTCAGTGCTGCTTTATATCGACCGTCATCTGGTGCATGAAGTCACCAGCCCGCAGGCTTTCGAAGGGTTGCGATTGGAAAAACGCAAACCGTGGCGCGTAAATGCATCAGTGGCCACACCCGATCATAATGTACCTACCATTAACCGTAATCAGGGTATCTCTGATCCGGTATCGCGCACACAGGTCGAGGCGCTGGATGCAAACTGCGCGGAGTTCGGCATCACCGAATTCGGACTGGATGATATTCGTCAGGGCGTTGTACATGTCATGGGTCCTGAGCAGGGGCTGATTCTTCCCGGCATGACCGTGGTTTGCGGTGATTCGCATACTTCCACCCACGGCGCGTTCGGTTCTATTGCCATGGGTATCGGCACCTCTGAAGTGGAACATGTTCTGGCAACCCAGTGTTTGATTCAGAAAAAACCGAAAGTGATGCGTATCAACATCAACGGTGTGCGCCCCCACGGCATTACAGGAAAAGATATTGCCCTGTTTATTATCGGAAAAATCGGTACTGCGGGTGGTACAGGCTATGCCCTGGAGTTTGCCGGAGAAGCCATCCGATCCCTGTCAATGGAAGGTCGCATGACTTTGTGCAATATGGCTATTGAGGCAGGTGCACGCTGCGGTATGATTGCAGTGGATGACATCACAATTGATTATGTGAAAGGGCGCCCTTTTGCCCCGAAGAGTGAAATCTGGAAACAGGCTGAAACTGCGTGGCGAACATTGCATTCAGATGATGATGCCGAGTTTGACAGCGAATTGCATTTCACGGCTGAAGATATTGCTCCACAGGTAAGCTGGGGAACCAGTCCGGAAATGGAGCTTCCGATCACCGAAGCGATACCGAATCCCGCTGATGCCCGTGATGATGTGCAGCGTGAAAGCTGGAATCGGGCACTGGAATATATGGGGCTTCAGGCCGGAACGCCGCTGCAGGACATTAAAATTGATAAAGTATTTATCGGCTCCTGCACCAATGGCCGCATCGAAGACTTTCGTGAAGCCGCTGCCATGATCAAAGGCAGGCAGGTGGCGAAAAATGTAAAACAGGCATTGGCCGTACCGGGATCCGGGCTCGTTAAACAACAGGCCGAAGCCGAAGGGCTGGATGCCGTATTCCGTGAGGCCGGTTTCGAATGGCGCGAACCGGGCTGTTCGATGTGTCTGGCCATGAATGCCGACAGGCTGGAACCGGGCGAACGCTGCGCTTCAACCAGCAATCGCAATTTTGAAGGCCGACAGGGTATGGGTGGCAGAACACACCTGGTCAGTCCGGCCATGGCTGCCGCCGCTGCCATTGCCGGTCATTTCGTCGACATCAGAAACTTGAAATAACACACCATAGAAACAAACAAATATTTAGATGCTCAGGATAAGGGGTTAAAACATGCAGGCATTTACAACATTAAACGGTTTGGTGGCACCAATGGATCGGGCCAATGTGGATACCGATGCGATCATCCCCAAACAATTCCTGAAAAGCATCAAGCGCACCGGTTATGGCCCGTTTTTGTTTGATGAATGGCGTTATGAAGATCATGGCGAACCGGGAATGGACTGCACAAATCGCCCGAAACGGGAAGACTTTGTATTGAATCAACCGCGCTATCAGGGTGCCCAGATTCTTCTGGCACGTGAAAACTTCGGTTGTGGATCATCGAGAGAACATGCGCCATGGGCGATTCTCGATTACGGCTTTAGCTGTGTGATAGCCCCGAGTTTCGCAGACATCTTTTTCAATAACTGTTTCAAAAACGGCATTCTTCCGGTCATTCTGGATGAACAGGTCATGGACCGTTTGTTCAAGGCATGCGCTGAACAGGAGGGCTACAGACTGAAGATCGATCTGAACAGCCAGACTGTCACCATGCCGGATGGTGAAACATTTCATTTTGAAGTCGATGATTTCCGCAAACACTGCCTGCTGCACGGTCTGGATGATATCGGCCTGACGCTGATGCAGGAAAATGCAATCCGAAGCTATGAGAAACAGCGCACACAGCAGGCACCCTGGTTGTTTTAAAAGCGGACAAGTTTAAACCACGCCAGTCGCGAAAGGAGAAATCAAATCTCAAATCAAGATGCGGCGCGTTTATTCAGAAACCTTGTAAACACCGGTTCCCGCAATCAAGTCATGGAGAGTTGAACGGTCCTTGCTGAGACCCATCACCAGCATGCTGAGAGCGGGGATGGCAGAAGCAAGGAAGAATAGAAAGTGCCCGGTATCTTTTGTGATAATATACCACAGTGTCATCCCCAGCGACAACCAGGTCACCATAAGTCCGGCAAAACGCGTTGAGGCAACGGTCCATGACAACGGATCACCGGTTTCGTTCATCACCACCATCAATTTCCATGGGCGCATCCCGGTCGTGGCCCCTCCTCTGGTCCAGAAACCTACAAAATAGGCAAAGGAAATAGCCAGCAGCAGCGCCCCTTTTAACCAGTGCGGCGCCTCACCCATATTTTGCTCCACAATGGTCAGCGGGATAAAAGCCAGAAAACACAGGCCGAACAGAATCAGACCGTCATAAGCACTGGCCAGCATACGAATCAGTATACCTGCTTTTACCCCTTCTCGGCGTTTAACCATGATTTCCCCCAGTTCAGGCTCCAGCTAATCACAAACAATCCGCATAGTGCCAGCACAACGGTAGCACCGGAAGGCCATTCATAGCCATAAGACCATATGAGTCCGAGCACAGTGCCAAACAATGAGAAAAGCACCGATAACAACCACAGGCCGAACAGGGATCTCCCCCAGAACCACGCGCATGCGGCAGGAAGAATCATCAGACCGGCGGTGAGAATAATACCGGCCAGTTTGACGCACAAAATCACCGTCAACCCGACCAGTCCGTACAACAACAATCTGAGCGATGATACCGGCAATCCGGATGCTTCAGCTGTGACCGCATCAAAAGCAATACTCCACCAGGCGCGTGCGGCCAGAAAAAATAGCAACGGAATAAGGCCGGACATCAGGTAGAGCCACTTCAGATCCAGTGGCGATATGGTCAGGATATTACCGAATAACAGGCCGAACAAATCCACTTCAGCACTGTTCGCTGTTGAAATCAGCAATACACCCAGTGCCATGCTGCCGGCAAAAAGCATGCCGGTACCCGCATCTTCAGATATGCCTTTCTTCCTCGGCATCAGCGCCAGCAGCAATGCAATCAATACCGCAAAAACAGTAGCCGTAGGCAACAATGGCAGTGACAGAGTAACGGCCAACCCCAAACCGGCCAGCGATGCGTGCGATACACCGACTGTTAAAAATGACAGACGATGAGCCATCACCATGACCGACATCGAGGCGGTAACAAAGGCGATCAGCAATGCCGGCGGTAATGCCTCGGCCATGACAGGACTGGCCAGAAACTCGCGGATGAGATCAATCATGTGGATGCTCGTGTTCATGTTCTCCGGGGCCGCAGCCAATACAGTGCGCATCATGTGCCATGATATGAATATGGTCGCCATACATGGCACGCCAGATATCTTCCGGTATATCCTCGCCTTTCATGGCATGGTGGTGGATTTTTCTGTTCAGACAGGCAACAGAATCCACATGCGAACTGATGGCGGCAATATCGTGTTCCACCATGATCACACTCATGCCGGTTTCATCACACAGCTTACGTAGCATCTGGAACAATTTTTCCTGCCGCACACTGTCCAGAGCTGCCGAAGGCTCATCCAGCAACAGCAAACGCGGTCGTCGCACCAATGCTCGTGCCAGCCTGGCTCGCTGCCGCTGGCCTCCGGAAAGCCGACGAAAATCGGCCCCGGCGAGATGATCCATATCGACCCGCTTCAAAGCTTCCCCGATAGCATCACTATAGTCGCCATGTCGCCATGGTGTGGCATAGTCGGCCAGCCCCATGGCAACAACATCGCGAACCCGCATGGGTAGCCTCGGAGCATGATCGTGCAGCTGATGCAGAAAACCAATTTGTCTGAGCAATATATGCTGACTAAAACGGGTCAGGCAACGGCCGAATAAATCGATATGACCACTATTCGGCGATGTCAGACCGGCAATGATATTCAGCAATGTGCTTTTCCCGGCACCGTTGGGACCGACAATACCAAGGAAATGTCCTGCATCCAGTTCAAGACTGACACTGTCCAGAATCGGTTTATTCACCGGACCGAAACTGAGGTGGCTGATTTGAACAACGGGAGCAGTCATGGTTTCCCTGAGTTCAACTGCGCAATATTCTGGCGCATCAGCTGCGGCCAGGATAATCCACAATCCCCCAGTGCATCCAGGCTGATGCGATGGGGTTGATGTGTTGCATGTCGCGCCAGCCAGTCCAGTGCCAGGTTGCTATGACTGCGATCTGACAGCAACCAGGCATCAGGATGGCTATTCAAAATATTCAGAGCATGTTCAAGCTTATGCGGCCCGTGTTCATGGCCGTGATGTGCGGACTCAAGCACAGCAAAAACTGGCACTCCCATGCTTTGCATCAGCCCCTGCCAGGCAGGGTGCTGCATCAGAACAACGGATATTTTTGCAGTGGATAATGCCAGCTGCCATGACTCCTCAATCGCATATGTCTGCTCAAGAGCGGTTTGTAATGCAGCAGAAATGACGGTTCTTCTGTCAGGATACAATCGGGTTAGCGCCTCAGCGATTACAGGTAAGGCTATGCGCACAGCTTTAGGGTTAAGCCATCCATGAGCCGTATCCGGCCAGACATCCACAGCCCTGGAATGACTTGGAGGCAAAGGCCAGCCACCATCATCGAAAGATGCGCGAATCAACAATTGTGTTCGTTTCAATGCTTCAATTTTACGCGGCGTCAGTTGGAAATGATGAGGGTCGGCGCCAGCCGGAAGAAGACACAGAACCGGTGTGGTACTATCCAACATGGATACAAGTCCGGCCAATGGTGGCAGGGTGACAGCAATCCCGTTGGCTGAAACAGAACATGGCACTATCAACAGCATGGTGGCTATGATCAGTTGTCCGATCTTGTGTGGAAATATACGCATGGGTCCGCATGCTAACATTTCACAGGAAAAGTCCATCCACATATTTATGCATACCTCTCCGGCTTCTGTATGCCAATGGACGGGGTATGCTGGAACTTGATTAACAGTACGCTTATAGGGAAACTGCCAGTCTTATGATTTCACCGGATTATTTTTCATTCCGCATGCGTTTGTATCGGGCTGTTCTGAGCAGGAAAGAGCAACCTGCTGATTACTGTACCGTAGAGGTACGGCGATTACCTGTGGGTATATCGGGAGAGGATGCCTTTGAATACATCCCCTATGCCGTACATCCGGAAATAGAGCGGACAATTTCGACATCACTTTGCAAGCTCCAGGACTATGCCGTCCGCTACATCGTGCAGGGGACCAAAGTATCAGCCCATCAGCTACCGCAAATGGATAAAACCGTACACCAGATAGTGGCCTATCTTCGCAAACAGAATCCGCATTTATCACGCGAATTGCTTCATCACTGGTGTGCTGATCCCGAAGGGGCGATGGCCCTGTTGAATGTGTGTTCTGTGTTGTGGGAACAGGCATGGCGACAGGACCGGATTGATTCAGCCCCGTGGGTGCCGGCCGTGAATGTGCTGTTGCTGAAACTCATCCGCCAGCATATTGCCCGTCTGCCCGATAAACATGCAGAGCAAACCGGCGATGCCATTCTAAATATTCTTGGCGGCATTTATACATGGCAGTTACAAAGCTTTCTGGAACACCACCTCGAGGGGGCAAGCGATACGGATCGCATCACTTCACATGTATTGATGCTGATACCTGTCACCCCTATGGCATTTATGCAATATCAGGTAGAAGCCTCTCTATTGGGAGATGACAGCCGGGTGATTCGAGCCTATGGCCTGGAACCGGAAATTGTGCCACGCATACGTTACCTGCATGCCAGAGGCGGAGCCCACCATGAAGACGAGATGCTACAGCTGCTCGCTCAGGATCAGTTGGGTGCGCGCCTGCAAAGCCGAACCTGGATGCGATTGTCTCTATGGAAACTTGCCGTAGATACCGGATGCGGCGGATGGATGCGTTTCATGCAGGACGCCAGACTACTGGATCAGCTGCTATCCGGAAATATTCACCTGAATGCAAGCCTGATGAAAAACCTGCTTGCAAATCAGAAAACTCCTGTCGCCAGATGGTTGCTGGATCAGTTGGATGGGCCTGCCCGTCCGGCAAAATCCACGGCGGAACCATGGCTGGAGGATAACATCACACTTCTGGCCTTCAGAGTATTTGAAGAAGATGTCCGGGTCGAGGTGGCATGTCGGATTTCTGAAAAATCCTGGCGTGACAGAAGGCAGGAAGCTGACAGCGTCGGAGATTTGACTGCGGATTCCTATCGAACACCCGGCATGATCGGAGCAGGTGGAATACGCAGCGGTGGTGGTTTGCGAAGCAGATCCTCCGGTGGTGATCTGGAAGCTGAATTCAACAAAGCATGGCATGACGGTGAACTGATATTGATTCAACCGGATGTTACCAAAGCATTACACAGCGGGCGCGCACTGGCCCAACAGCAGGGTTGCCTCAAAATCGAGTGGTCTGAATATCTGGCCAAAATTCATGCCCTGCATGGGGGCAATGCCAGCGACTTTATGGCTAAAAGCTTTTTGCCGGATATGTTAGCGATAATCGGCAGCAGAAATAATCTGTTTCTCGATATGAACTCTGCATCCGGCTGCCTGCTTCGCGGATCGGTGCTGGAACTGGCTGAAACAGGCATCGCCCTGCGTAGAAAATTGCGGGGATGGCTATCTGAATCGCTCAGCCGATATGGCATTGCCATTGAAGATGTTCATATGCCGACACTATCCATGTGCATGGCTTTGGCCGGAGAATGGACATTTGCCGAGTTAAACGACCCGAAACAGGGGCAACAGCGCATCGCTTTTTCACAAGCTGTTTGCCAAGTGGATGCAGGTGTATGCCGGGACAGCAATGTGGAACGTCTGATCCATGCCCGTGATGCAAAACACGGCGTTAAACCTATTGGAAAAGTCAATGTCAGAAGCATCAAAATATCTCAGGGGCAGGTTGTGCAGTTGCTGCACAATGCCGGTTTTGCATTAACAGCTCCTGCTATGAGTGAACTGGTCTCTGTCCTGACCAACAAGGCTGAAATTCACCATTTTCGACCGGATAAGCGCCAGATTCGGCATGTGCTGGATGGATATTGCCTGCCTCCCGGCGGGCTGGATTTGTTGGCCATGCAGCGATATGGACATGAAAGTGAGCCTCCATGGTTGTTGATGAAAGCAGGCAAACCCAGTCTGGCCGGTATGAATTTGGATGTGTTTGAATTGCTTGATGACGAGATGCCGGCAACGCGCCTCATGATTGAGCAAGGGCTTCAGCACTGGCGATGAGCACCGGGCATCAATACCCTGTATTTCACGATTGGCTTGCGGCCGAAAATATCCCGGCATTGCCCGATACACTTGCTGTCGGGTGGTCCGGCGGAGCAGATTCAACAGCACTGCTGCTGGCATTAAAAGCCTGTGGCCATCGTGTCCATGCATGGCATGTAGATCATGGCTGGCGTCATTCTTCTGCCACTGAAGCGGCACAACTGGCTGAAAAAGCAGCTGAATGGGGTATCCCCTTTGTCTGTGTACGTATGCCGGGGCAAGATGCTGAAGCAATCGACTCCAGCCCTCTCTTATCGAAACATCATTCCGAAGATACAGCACGGCAAGGCCGTTATGCGCAATTTCAGCGACTAAGCAAAGAGAGCGGATTAACCACACTATGCCTAGCCCACCACAGGGATGATCAGGCTGAAACAGTTTGCATGCGCCTTTTGCAGGGCGCAGGGCCGGGTGGTTGCCAGGGCATATGGCGCGAACGGCAAATGGACAGATTGCGTATAGTACGGCCGCTGCTGCACTTGTCCGGACTGGAATTGCGGCAAGCACTGATTTTGGCCGGCATCGACTGGTTTGATGATCCGAGTAACACGGACACAAAAATTTGGCGCAATCGCATCCGGCACCGGTTGTTTCCAGCCATGGAAAAATCTGGCGCAGTACCTGATGAACTGTTCCTGCGCTGGCAGCAGCAAGCCTGTCGCATCACTGCCAGCCTTGATCGTGTAACAGACAGGGTGATGGCGAATGCATCCCGAACGGAGCAGAACAACATCTGTCTACCTTGGCAAATGTGGAAAGAGATATCCCCGGCTGTTCGGGCCAGACTACTGCAGAAACTTGTGGCCCAAATGCTTGGCCCGGGCGCAACACCGGGACGCAGACATATTACGCTGGTTGAATCATGGACCAGCAGGAACGGTCGGGGAGGACTTGATTTGTCGCGTTGCCGTCTCTACAGAAAGCTCGATCGCTTGCATCTGCAGCCCACAACGGCAGGTTTTGCGGATAAAAACAGGGCTGTTGTTTAAGGAATACTCGGAATTCTTGCGTATTCTATTAATCTAATGTTCACGCAAATAGTGAAACATTGCATGGTTCGATGTGGTTTTTATATGCAATGTTTCAATAGAGGATGATTTTTTTATGGGTAAAAATTTAGTACTGTGGCTGGTGATTGGCCTGACCATGATGAGCCTGTTCAATATGTTTTCGGCACCGATATCGAAAGCGGACAAGATGGCGTACTCCACATTTGTTGAGCGAGTGGATCAGGGCATGGTGGAAACTGCCACCATCAAGGATAACCAGGTGGTCGGCCAGTATCGCGACACGTCAGGCGAGTTGAAAAACTTCGAGGTGACCGTGCCAATCAATGATTCGACATTATCCCAGCGTCTGCTGGATCAGCATGTGGTAGTCAATGTCAAAGAGAAGGAAGAAGTGCCATTTTTTCTGTCGGTATTGATTTCCTGGTTCCCGATGCTGCTATTGATTGGTGTATGGGTTTTCTTTATGCGTCAAATGCAGGGCGGCGGTAAAGGCGGTGCCATGGGCTTTGGCAAAAGCAAGGCCAAACTGCTCAATCAGGACAATGCACGTGCCACCTTTGAAGATGTGGCCGGATGTGATGAGGCCAAGCAGGAAGTCACCGAAGTAATCGAATTCCTGCGTGATCCGTCCAAATTCACCCGGCTCGGCGGCAAAATCCCCAAGGGTATGTTGCTTGTTGGCCCCCCCGGTACAGGTAAAACACTGCTGGCCAAGGCTATTGCCGGAGAGGCAGATGTTCCCTTCTTCTCCATCTCAGGCTCTGATTTCGTAGAAATGTTTGTCGGCGTCGGCGCATCCCGGGTGCGTGATATGTTCGAGCAGGCCAAGAAACATGCCCCGTGCATTATTTTTGTCGATGAAATCGATGCCATGGGTCGTCACCGCGGTGCCGGCATCGGTGGCGGTAATGATGAACGTGAACAGACGCTGAATCAGATGCTGGTAGAAATGGATGGTTTTGAATCCAACGAAGGGGTTGTTCTGGTAGCAGCAACCAACCGTCCGGATGTACTCGACCCCGCCCTGTTGCGTCCCGGTCGCTTTGACCGGCAGGTGGTAGTGCCCCGTCCCGATTTACTCGGTCGTGAACAGATTCTGAAAGTACATATGCGCAAAGTGCCATTGGCCAGTGATGTCAATGCACGGGAACTGGCTCGCGGCACGCCGGGATTCTCAGGCGCAGACCTGGCCAATCTGGTTAATGAAGCAGCACTGAATGCTGCCCGTTATGACCGCGATAAAGTCACGCGGGCGGATTTTGAGACAGCCAAAGACAAGGTGATGATGGGCACCGAACGACGCTCGATGATTATTTCGGACGATCAGAAAGAAACAACTGCTTACCATGAGGCCGGCCATACACTGGTTGCCAAGCATTTAAAGAATGCTGATCCGGTACACAAGGTCAGTATTATTCCGCGGGGCCAGGCGCTGGGCATCACCATGCAGATGCCGGAAGAAGACAAATTCAATCATGACCGTGAATATCTGCGCGATCAGATTGCTATCATGATGGGCGGCAGGCTTGGCGAGGAGCTGGTACTCGGGCAAATGACTACAGGTGCTTCCAACGACTTTGAACGCGCCACCCAGCTGGCCCGCAACATGGTAACCCAATGGGGCATGTCCGATGAGCTGGGCCCAATGGTTTACGGGGAACGCGAGCATGAACCGTTTCTCGGGCGTGAAATTACGCGCCAGACCAATATTTCCGAAGAAACAGCGCGCAAAATCGATGCTGTCGTGCGCAGGCTTATCGAGGAAAATTATGGCCGGGCCAAACACATTCTGGAAACCCATATGGATCAGTTACACCTGCTGGCCAAGGCTCTGATCAAGTATGAAACACTGGATACAACCGATATTGACCGGGTCATGGAGGGTAAAGAGCCTCTGCTGATCAAGGAATACGAAAGGCCGAATGGATCAAGCCACACACCGCCGGAAGAACCCGCTGCGCAAGTGGATGTTGGCAGCGAACCCAAGGCAGACAAACCTTCCGGAGATGAGGCCAAGGCCAACTGATGCCATCGCGCTGGCAGCGCCCGAAAGGTGCCGATGCGTGGATCATGGGGGTGCTGAATTGCACCCCCGATTCGTTTTCGGATGGTGGTTTGTTTCTGAATGGTACCACTGCCCATATTAAAACCGCAGTTACCCATGGCTTGAACTTGCAAAAGCAGGGGGCTGCATTGATTGATGTAGGCGGCGAATCAACCCGGCCCGGTGCCACGCCAGTACCATTGCAGGAGGAGCTGGCACGCGTTATTCCCGTGATTCGGGAACTGACCCGGCTGGGCTGCACCGTATCGGTGGATACCATGAAAGCAGAAGTAATGCGTCAGGCCATGCTGGCGGGTGCGTCGATGATCAATGATATCAGTGCGCTTGGCCATGATCGCGAAAGCCTGCACGTTGTTGCAGATACTGGGGCGGATGTTTGCCTGATGCACATGCAGGGAAAACCCGAAACCATGCAACAGAAGCCCGAATATGATAATGTAATTCGGGAAGTCAGTGTTTTTTTCGAACAGCGCATTGAAGCCTGCACAAAGGCAGGTATCCCAATGTCATCCATTGTGCTGGATCCAGGCATCGGCTTTGGCAAACGATTGCATGACAACCTGTCGTTGATCCGTTCCATCGGATATTTCAAACGCACATTCAAGTTACCTGTTCTTCTGGGAGCCTCCCGAAAATCGTTTCTCGGCCAGCTGACAGGAAGCCCGGTCGAAAACCGCGAGATCGAAACAGCAGTAGCCGGTTCAATCGGTATTGCCCATGGTGCTGATATATTGCGCGTGCATGACGTTGCATTGCAAAAGCGTGCGATCCGGGTTGCCTCCGCATTGAGTGGTCCAGAGACCTTTTCCCTTGCAAGCTGAGGTAATCGAATTATCCTGAGTTCAATCATATTGTATCGAGGAGTGCTGCTCTGATGAACAGCTGGCAATTCGGCATAACAGATGTTGTGGATATTACGGTCGTGGCAATCGTGGTCTATTTCTTCCTGCGCCTGATCCGTGGAACCCGGGCGGTACAAATGCTCACAGGTATAGCGATTGTCGTGGTGACCTATCAGCTGGCGCGCGTGTTTGGTCTGTTTACCGTGGAGTGGATATTTGGACATTTCTTCTCGGCCTTTATGGTGATTCTTGTCGTTTTATTCCAGCAGGAGATCCGGAGGGCCCTGATGCGTGTAGCGATCAATCCGTTGTCGGTCGGGAACGGCGCAAGCACAGCATTGCTGGATGAGATGGTCGAATCGGCCTTTTCACTGGTTCACCGGGGCTGGGGCGGCCTGCTCGTGATCGAACGCGATACCGGCTTAAGACATTTATTTGATTCGGGTGTGGAAATGGATGTGCCATTACGACCGGATGTGATCCAGTCGCTGTTCTGTACTGATGCGCCCATGCATGATGGTGCCGTGATCATTGACCCTGATGTGGACGGTGGACGCATTGTCGCAGCAAGAGTATTGCTGCCGCTGGCACAGGCCAATGCTGTTCCCGGCAACTATGGCACGCGCCATCGAGCCGCTGTTGGGGTAACCGAAGAAACGGATGCCCTGGTCATTGTCGTATCCGAAGAAACAGGCGATGTGCATTTGGTAGTGGATGGTCAAATGGGGGAAGCGCTAACAAAAAGGGACTTGCATCTGGCACTTGAGCAACACATTTCTTCTGTTTCTAGCGGCGCAAAAAAGAGCGCCAGCATGGCTTCAGGCTCGCTTTGATGGAACGTTATATCTTGTTATTTCGCCAATATAACCTGCAATTCTGGGCTGTATTGATTGCAGTTGCCCTGTGGTTGCAGGTGCATGGTCAGGGCGAAGGTTCTGTCAGCATTGATGTGCCATTGCAAGTGCAGGGGTTGCCTGCCGATATGGTGATTGTAAATGACCTGCCTGATCACGTGCGAATGACAGTCAATGGATTGCAAACCCGACTGAAGGATCTGGATCAGCGGGATTTGATTGTACCGGTAAATGCCTCCGATTTGACAACACCCGGTGTGGTGGAAAGGGCGCCGCAATTGTCCTCCGTATCCCTTCCGGTGGGATTGCACATCGAAAAAATTCAGCCCGATCGCCTTGAATTGCAGGTAGACAGACTGGTCAAGCGATCCGTGCCGGTCAAAGCGCATTTTGAACTGCCCGAAGGCTGGCAGGCAAAAATCATCAGCATCAAACCACAGCAGGTGGAGTTGACCGGCCCTGAAGTATGGCTGGAAACCCTGCTGGAAGTGAACACAACCCCCATTCGCCTTGATTTGAAAGAAGGCTCGTTTGAAACCAGAACAGGTATTGAAAGCCCATCCGGCAAAGCCATCAGGGTTTTCAAAAACAAAGTGGATATTGTTGTTCTTGGTGTTCTGCTGCGAAAAAGACCACGCCCCCAAAACAAGGCGGCATCTGGAGTAAAACCATGAAACGTCGATATTTCGGTACTGATGGTGTGCGCGGGACAGTCAATAAAAACCCTATGACCGCTGAATTCGCCCTGACCCTAGGGCGAGCTGCCGGCCATGTATTGACCCGCCACCTGTCACACCAACCCCATATTCTGATTGGAAAAGACACCCGTTTATCCGGCTATATGATCGAATCGGCATTGTGTGCCGGACTGACTGCGCAAGGTATGAATGTGCAGCTTGTCGGGCCGGTTCCAACTCCTGCAGTGGCCTATCTGACACGCAGTTTGCGGGCCGATGCCGGTGTCATGCTGTCTGCCTCGCATAATCCTGCCGGAGATAATGGCATCAAGTTTTTCGCCGCTGATGGATTCAAGCTGGCTGATGACATTGAACTGGAAATTGAGGCATGTATCCATACGTTGCCACCGTTGCCACCAGCCCTGGAAATCGGCAAGGCAGCCCGCATTGATGATGCGCGCGGTCGATATATCGAGTTTCTCAAAGGGTCATTGCCGCATGGTATTCGACTCGACGGATTCAAAGTTGTCGTCGATTGTGCCAATGGTGCGGCCTATGATGTGGCACCGCAGATTCTGCAGGAACTGGGCTGTGATGTGATCAGCATGCATAACGATCCGGATGGCTATAACATCAACCGGGAATGCGGATCAACACACCCGGAATCCATGATTCAGCGCGTGACAGAGTCGGGGGCAGACATCGGCCTGGCGCTTGATGGCGATGCGGACCGACTCATTGCCTGTGACAGCAATGGGCATATTGTTGATGGCGACAGGGTGATTGCAATTTTGGCTGAACATGCACACAGGGCAGGGATGTTGAAAGGCAACGGAGTGGTGACCACTGTAATGAGCAATATGGGGCTTGAACGTTATCTCGGCAATATGGGGCTTACCATGTTCCGTGCCGCTGTCGGTGATCGTTATGTCCTGGAAATGATGCGGATCAAAGGATGCAATATCGGCGGTGAACAGTCAGGCCATATGATACTCCTCGATCACAACACGACAGGCGATGGTATGATGACGGCGCTTCAGCTGCTTTCAGCCATGAGCGAACAGGAAAAACCGCTGGCAGAAATGGCGACTGATATGACGCTGTTCCCCCAGAAAATGTGGAATATCGTGATGCCCGAGCGCAAGGATGTGCTGGCGGATCCGCGTGTGCTAGCGCTTGTTCAACATGCCGAGACACGGTTGGGCAATGACGGGCGAATCAATGTGCGTATGTCAGGAACCGAACCGAAACTGCGTATTATGGTTGAAGCTGAAGACGAAAGCCTCATGCTGGATATCGGAGAACCCCTGATGCAAGCAATCAGTAAACGGGTTTGCCTGTAACATCATCATCCGTATTGTTCTCGCTGTCATACCCTGACGGCATCATGCATGGCCAACCTGGCTGGAAAGCCGACTGCGTTTGATTCCCATGCTTCGGGCTCCAAACTCCCATCGATTTTCCGGTGGTTCCTGAAATACGATATGGTGACTTGCCGGTGCGACAAGCCAGTCGTTATGTGATAATTCGCGCTCCAGTTGTCCGGCCTGCCAGCCAGCATAGCCCAGCACCAGCAAATAATGTTCAGGTCCATCTCCACCACCCAAGTCTTCAAGCACATCCCGCGATGCCGTCAGATGCAACTCCGGCGA
>JBHHTY010000015.1:0-17927 GCA_046753565.1 Mariprofundus sp. | reverse complement strand
ACGACACATCCAGTGTCACCAGCGGAAATTCAAATGCCTTCAGCCGGATATCATGAATCGTTACAGACCTGGCCTGCATTGCCACATGCTCACCCTTGCGGGCCATATCATGGGCGCGTTTTCCGTCAATACGAATCGCTGAAAACACCGGGGGCACTTGCCTGATATCACCTCTGAAACTGTCCAGGGCTTCTTCCAGATCACGTCGACCGATCTCTCCGTCGAAACGGGCGCAAATCTCACCTTCCATATCCAGCGTCTCGCTCTGACAGGAAAGGTCAAAACTGACCCGGTACGATTTTTCGGCATTCAGGCCCATTTCTGAAAACCGGGTCGCATCACCCAGCAGGATCGGCAACATCCCCGTGGCCAGCGGATCGAGTGTACCGGCATGGCCGGCCTTGATGCGTTTCTTTCCCGGCTGTGAAAACAATCGCACTACTTCGTTCACAGCACGGCGCGATGTCCAGCCCAGAGGCTTATCGAGAAAAATAATACCGGCAATGTGATTATCTGAAATTGTCACCTTGGAAGTTATTCGAAAACCCTGTCGACCGCCTGCTCAATCTTGCCGCAGACCTCCTGCAATGAACCCTGCAAAATACAGCCGGCTGCATAGGCATGGCCGCCACCGCCAAGCGATGCGGCAAGATCACCGACATTGGCCCATGTTTTACCCCTGAAGCTGACTTTCCAGCGATGGCTGTCATGTTCATCCACACGGATAAACACAGCTATTTCAACGCCATCGATGCTGCGTGCATAATCGATCAGACCTTCGGTATCTTCTACATCCGCCCCTGTCTGGCTGTAGATTTCCTGATTGACATAAATCCAGGCCGAGCGGCCGTCATTTTTAATTTCCAGTGTTGAAAGACAGGCAGTCATCATCTGCATGCCGGCCAGTGAACGACTTTCGTAAACCTGAACCGTAATCGGCCAGGGTTTGGCTCCGGCCTCAATCAGTGCAGCGGCCATGTGATACACGGCAGGCGTGGCACTGGCCAGCCTGAAGCAGGCCGTGTCGGTCATCACTGCGGTATAGATGGCTGTCGCACTGGCTTCGCTCAGCGGCGCCTGCATGGCCAGCATCAGATCGAAAATCATGGCACCGGTGGCGCAGTAACGGGCTTCCACCAGATTGATATCGCCAAACCGTTTGTTGCTGGCATGGTGGTCAATATTCAACAGCGTGGCACCGGCAAAAAATGATTCCGGCATGCCCAGACGACCGAAAGCACCGCAATCCAGCGCAATAATCAGATCAGCATCCTGAGACTGGGCCCAGTCACCCTGACTGACCTTCCCGGCATGGGCCAGGAAGTGATAGATACGCGGCACGCCATCCCGGTTATGCATGCGCACCTTTTTTCCGCTCGCGACAAGTAAATCATACAGCGCCTGCTGGGCACCGATACCGTCACCATCGGGATTGCAATGGGTAATTAACATGATGTGCTCAGCCTGTTCAATGGCATCGATCACCGGACGCCAGTCCACATCGCTGATCAGTGGCTGCATGGATGTATTCATGGCCTTTCCAGGTTCCTAAGCATTTGCAGAACATCACCGGATTTTTCAAAAGCATCATCCCAGTGAAAGCGAATTTTAGGCAAGCGTCGTTTGCTTAATGAACGACGCAACTCATGTTCAAAATGCGGTGCCATGCGGTTAAGCGCCTGCAAACAGATATCGCTGTCGCTCTCTCCATTATGATAGACCCAGACTTTCAGCAGCTGCCGACCGGATGCTTCCACCCGCGTGATGCTGACACCGTTGAAACGCGGGTCGGCAACATCGCGCAATAACAATGTCGATAGCAATCGTTGAATATCAGCAAGAAACCGCTGCTGGCCGGCAGGATTAGCACGCATCACAAATCATGTTGATGATAATCAGAGTGTGGCTGCCACTTCTTCAATGATATAAAATTCGAAGGTATCGCCTTCTTTGATATCATTGAATTTCTCGACGCTCATACCGCACTCGTAACCGGCCTTCACTTCTTTCACATCATCCTTGAATCGACGCAATGAAGCCAGCACACCATCATAAATCAGCACACCTTCACGCAATACACGCACATGCGATCCGCGCGTTACATAACCATCGGTCATATAACAACCGGCCACAGCTCCCACCTTCGGCGCCTGGAATACCTCGCGCACATCGGCTGTACCGGTGACCTTCTCGACTTCGTCCGGTGACAATACACCGGCCATGGCTGCCTTCACTTCATCAATGGCATCATAGATCACCTTGTAGAAGCGAATATCCACACCTTCGACCTCTGCCACTTTCTTGGCTTTGGACTCAGGACGCACATTAAAACCGATAATAATGGCATTGGATGCCGATGCCAGCATAACATCCGATTCCGTGATGCCACCAATGGCCTTGTGAACGATCTTGACCTTGACCTCATCGGTACCGGCCTTGACCAGAGATTCAGCCATCGCTTCAACCGAACCCGTCACATCACCCTTAATCAGTACAGGTACTTCCTTGATGCCGCTCTGCATGTTGGCAAACAGTTCATCCAGACTGGCACGTTTCTGTGCTTCGGCACCCAGCTCACGCTCCTTGTCTTTACGATAACGGACAATATCGCGGGCCTGTTTTTCATTCTCGACCGCATAAATCTCCTGACCCGCCTCCGGCACGGAATCCAGACCCAGCAATTCAAACGGAATAGAAGGCCCGGCCGTACGGTGCTGCACGGCGTTCTCATCGATAATCGCACGCAAGCGTCCGGTTGCCGACCCGACCACCACGGTATCGCCCTGACAGAAGGTACCATTCTGCACCAGCACGGTTGCTACCGGACCACGACCCTTATCAAGACGTGATTCCACCACAATACCCTTACCCCGACGTTTCGGATTGGCCTTCAGTTCCAGAATTTCAGTCTGCAAAGCCAACATCTCGAGCAACTCATCCAGCCCTTCACCGGTATGTGCAGACACCTTCACAAAGATGGTATCACCACCCCAGTCTTCCGGCACCACTTCGTGCTCGGCCAACTGACGCATGACCTTTTCAGGATCTGCACCGTCTTTATCCATCTTGTTGACGGCAACAATCATCGGTACACCGGCTGCACGGGCATGGTTGAGTGCCTCCACCGTCTGCGGCATTACACCGTCATCTGCAGCCACCACCAGTACAGCCACATCGGTCATGCTGGCACCACGGGCACGCAGGCCGGTAAAGGCTTCATGGCCGGGTGTATCAATAAACACCACACGTTCGCCGCCATCCAGTTTCACCATATAGGCACCGATATGCTGGGTGATGCCTCCGGCTTCGCCATCGGCTACGTGGGCTTTACGCAGAGCATCCAGAATCGAGGTCTTGCCGTGATCGACATGCCCCATCACAACCACAACCGGCGGACGCGGTTCCAGATCGGCCTCATCATCTTCCGATACATCTTCAACCAGCACATCTTCAACGGCAGCGGCATTGATCAGTTTCGGTTTATGTCCAAATTCTTCAATAATCAGCGCTGCAGTATCACCATCGACAGCTTCATTGACTGTCGTCGGGTTACCCATTTCAAACAGTTTCTTAACCACTTCCGAGCTCTTGATGGCCATACGACTGGCCAGTTCGGAGACCAGAATCGGATCGGTAAATTCAACCGTACGAACCACAAAGGCTTCGTCGTCTTTGCTGATCAGGCTTCTGAACCGTTTGGAACCGCTACCGCGCGCCAATCTGGCCTGGCGCTCTTCCTCTTCCGGAGACAAAATTTCATGCCGTTTGGCTGCATATGCACGCCGGGCTGCTTTTTCTGCCGGAGATAAACGACGCTGAGGACGTGCACCGCCCGGACCACGACGACGCGGCTGTGCACCGGCTGGAGGCGGTGGTGCACCTGCTCCCGGTGCTACTGCCACCGAAGGTGAACGCCGGGTCGCAGCCTGTCCGCCCGGACCACCGCTACGATTGTCAGGACGTTGTTGTGAGCGATTTCCTGCTCTGCGCTGTGCGGCACGATCCTCTGAAATCTTTTTCTCAATCTGCTTCACTGTAGATTTCGGCGCTTTCATAGCTGCTATCTGTGCCGGAGTCAAACCGCGTCGAATGGTTGTCCGTGGCCCTTTTTGGGTCGGCTTTGCCGCACCGCTCCTGCCTGCATCATGGGATGGTCTTCCGGCAGATCTGTCTGCACCCATTCTGCCTGCAGCTTGATTGGAACCAGAGCGATTGGAACCGGGACGATTGGCAGCTGGTCGATTGGAAGTTGCCGGTCTGCCGGAAACTGGCCGATTGATCACGGTTTGTTTACCCGCCATCTGTTTGGACGCAGTCTGTCTGGCAACTGCAGCAGCTGCCCGTTTTGCTGCCTCACCCGGTTTCTTAACCGGTGTCTTTGCAGCCGGAGACGGTGTCGCGGGAGCAGCCTTGGCTGTTGACACTGCCGCAGCTTTCTCACGCTCAGCTTTTTCTGTATCCAGTTTTTTCCTGTCAATGGCCGCCGTGGCACGCTGAGCCGGGCTCATCGGTTTTGTGGAAACCTTTACAGCCGGTGCTGTCTCACTGTCAGCTGCAGGTGCCGGCTTCGTCGCGCGCGGCACATGCCTGCGACGTACAGCCACTTCCACGGTTCTACCCCTTCCTTCCACCTGAGCTCCACTGCGTGACTGCCCTGCCACCATCGGCCGATTCAGGGTCAATGTTTTGCCGCCAGGCTTTTTGGCATCAGAACCGGCCTCGGATTTGAGCGCTGTTCGAATTTTTTTCTGGTCATCCGCATCCAGGGTGCTGGTCGGACCACTCACGACCACATTGCAACGCACCGCTACACGCTGAATTTCAGCCGCGTCTACGCCCAGTTCTTTTGCCAAATCTAGAATACGTTTTGCCATTGGTTCTTATTACCCTGATACCTTTGATTGATGACATTTTACCAATATCATCATCTTCCTGTGCCTTTTGTACATCCGGTTATTCTTGCCAGCCAGACGCAATATACATTTAACCTGTTCACCATTGCAGCTGCCATACCCGCAGCATCCATCGCCACCACAGCAACATCATCCCGTCCACACATTCCACCCAGCCATTGTCTGGATGGAACCGTTGTCAGTACCGATGTCATTCCAGCGCCGGCTCTTTTTTCCAGGCCGTCATCAAGCTGACGAACCAGTGCACTACCCGCATCCGAAGCCCTGAGCAACAACAACGGCATATTATTCCACAGTCGATGCATCACTGCATCCCTGCCTATGGCAGCCGAGGCACACTGGCGCGTAAACATCCGCTTCAGCTGTTGTTCCAGCATGTTCACGATTCGTTCCCGAACGCGTTCCTGCTGCGGCAGATTCACCCGAAATTTCACCTTCAGGGACTGCAGCCTTTTATCATTCATATCCGTCAGGCACGCCTCACGCATACAATGATATACACCCCGGCCCGGTGCTTTTTGCAACACATCCGGCCAAATCTCGCCGTCACCATCCACAACCAGTCGCAACATCTCCTGTTTGGGATACGATGCCCTGCATATCATGCAGCGCCTCACAGGTGAACGAGACCGAATCACTTTACAGTGATCCGGCTCAGGCTTCGATTCAGTCAAACCAGCCTGCGGCTTCACGGGCGGCAAGAATCAGTGCTTCCGCCTGTTCACGGCTCAAGCCTTCGATGTCTTCAATATCGTCTATCGACGCATCGGCCAGCGCATCTACACTCAGCATGCCACGGACTGCCAGCTGTTTCGCAATCTCGCGTGTCATACCTGTCAGATCCAGCAATGATACGGCAGATTCGCCCTCTTCTTCAGAATTTTTCTGTAAAGCCTGATCCAACAGGGTATTACGGGCGCGGTTTTGCAACTCCGTAGCCACTTCAGCATCCAGACCTTCAATGCCTGCAATATCAGCCACATCACAATAAGCCAGCTCTTCCATGCTGTAGAAGCCTTCACCCACCAGTACAGCGGCGAAATCTTCGTCCACATCCAGACCCTGCTGGAAAATCGCACGTGCCTTGGCAACTTCCTCATGGCGACGCTCTTTCTCTTCACCTGAACTCATCAATTCAATTTTCCAACCGGAGAGTTCGGAAGCCAGACGTACATTCTGTCCGCGGCGGCCGATTGCGATTGCCAGATTCTCTTCACTGACTGCCACTTCAATGGTGTTGGTCGCTTCATCAAGCAAAACGCGCTCGATTTCAGCCGGTGCCAGTGCATTAATCACGAAGGCAGCCGCATCATCGGTCCATTCAATAATATCGATTTTCTCGCCATGCAGTTCATTGACCACCGCCTGCACACGTGCGCCGCGCATGCCAACACAGGCACCTACCGGATCCACTGCAGGGTCGGTAGAAATCACGGCAATCTTGCTGCGTGAACCGGGATCACGGGCAATCGCCTGAATCGATACTGTACCGTCCTGAATTTCGGGTACTTCCTGTTCAAACAGACGCAACACCATGCCTGCATCCGATCGCGATACAAACACCAGCGGCCCTTTGGACTGATTGCGCACTTCCCGCAAATACACACGCACACGATCGCCCTGACGGAAGGCCTCGCGCGGCAGTAAATCCTCACGGTACATCACTGCCTCTCCGCGACCCAGGTCCACATAGACATTGCCGCGTTCAACCCGTTTCACAATGCCCGTGATCAATTCGCCTACGCGCGGCTCATATTCAGCAATCACGCGCTCGCGTTCCGCTTCGCGAATTTTCTGGTTAATTACCTGCTTGGCCGTCTGTGCCTCAATACGACCCAGGGTAATCGGCGGCAAGGATTCGCGGAACTCACTGCCCAGTTCGGCATCGCCATCCAGTTCCTTGCCCTGCTCCAGTGTCAGATCATTGAGCTCCTCTTCAACTTCCTCAACTACCGTACGCACATGAAACAGGCGAATCTCACCTGTGGTGCGATCAATCTCTGCAACTACATTTTTACCCGGATAGGTTCTGCGCGCTGCAGTTTTCAGCGCCTGCTCCATCGCTTCCAGTACCAGTTCACGCTCCACTGACTTCTCGCGTGCAACTGCATCCGCTACCTGTAACATTTCTACATTCATGACTGCATTCTCACTACTCCGATTCTACGTTTAAGGAAGCGCTGATCAATTCAGCATTTCCATGCAGGCCATGAACGGCCTGCCAAATCAAATACCTAAGTGCTTGCTTTATAAGGAAAGGTAAAACCGCGTTTTTGCCTTTCCGGGCTGATGACAGGCAGGATGCTTGTCATCAGCATCTCCCTGAAAGCCAGCATTGTATTCATCTGCCTTTTGTCTTTCGGGACACTTCGCTCCAGTTGATCGCCCGCACCACTTTACTGACTTCGGCCATATCAATCACTGTTTCCCGGTTATCACTGCTTTTTCGCGCTTCGATCAGCAACGAAAATCTAACCCCGTCTTCTGAAGCCACCGGCCCAAGGTTTCTTCCTTCCTGACTGCTTCCATCCAGAAACTGGACATGAATCCACTCATCCTGATGCCGTCTGAAATCAGCCTCGCTCTGCAATGGCCAGTCCAGCCCCGGTGAAGTCACTTCCAGACGAAAAGCCCCTTTGATCAGGTCTTCTGCATCCAGTTGCAAGGCCAGTCCGCGACTGATGCGTTCCAACCCGTCCGAATCAATACCACCGGCGCGATCAACCACCACCCTGAGTAGCTGGCTGTGACCACCACTGCCGAGGCTGATTTTCAGAATATCTACACCCAGCTCATCAGCAATCGGCTGAAGCAATGATTCAATGATAGATTCCAAAGCCCTGACCACCTTCAAAAAACAAAAAAAGCGAGCCGCAGCTCACTTTTCAACAGGGCGAAGGATAGGCCCTGTTATCCAAATAGCAATAACGAAAACAACTCACAAAGAAATGTACTGGCCAGCCTCTCCCGGACAGCCGACACACAGGAGGAACGGTTCAATATTTATGCTGCTTTTTTCCTGTGCCAGATGTTAAAAAATACAGCCAGCGCCAGGCCGAACAAGCCCCCCAGCAAACCCAGCCCGCCCAAAGCAGCCTCATCCAGAATATAGACCGGCATACCGTTCAGACCCTCGGCATGAGGCAGATTCCGGGCCTGATAAATGGCCATCGCCAACAATAATGAGCCAGTAATAATCGCCGCAGTATAGATTCGTATCTGTCGCTTCCATGTGCCGGCAACCTGCTCCTGTACACAGGCATGACATTTTTTTCGATTGTCTTCAGTTGTTACGCCGCACGCAGAACAGACTGTCATAATCCACCTCGTAATAACCCAGTGCTGAATATTATGGTGACAATTGTGCGGGAAAACGTATCAAACATGCAAGGTGTTTTTCATACAAGACGAATTTAAGGAGATGCTGATTTAATCAGCGTTTCCTTAAATAGAACCTAAAAACAAAAACGGGAGGACAAAGCCTCCCGTTTTTAAGCTTGTACTAATAAGATTTACTGATGGCTTGGCGAACGCGGATTACCCGGCGTTGTCGGCTTGGACAGTGTCAGGAATGCCGCGACATTTTTGATGTCTTCATCCGTCATGTTTTTAGCAACTGCACGCATTTGACCCATATAGTCATTGGTACGCGCATTGTCCTCCTTGTTACCGGCAGCAATGTCAGCTTCGGAAGTATTGGCACCGTTGCGCCATGATTCAAGTTCATGCTTCAGATAAACATAGTTCTGACCACCGATAGCCGGATACATACGACCGGCTGAACGACCATGAAAACCGTGGCAGCTTTTACAAGCCGGCACACCATGATCCGGAGCTCCATACTCGGCAATCATCTTGCCTTCATGCGGGTTGCCTACATCAGCACCGTCACGACGCAGCTGGTCAAGATTGGAACCGATATAGGGTGATTTCAGTGTATGCACATAGGCTGCCAGGTCCTGACGATCCTGTGCGCTCAATGCCTTGGCGATATCATTCATCTGATACATGGTATCATCGACACGTTTGTCTTGAGCAAAATCGGTCAACTGTTTCAGAATATAGCTGTCCACCTGATAGGCCAGCCGTGGTGAACCCACATCATCACTGCCGTTGCCGTCAATGCCGTGGCAACCCTGACAGGCCGGCACATCATCACCCTTGCCATTCTGATAAATAACACGCCCATTATTGACGTTACCCAGCGCTTCCTCTGCTGAAACTGCAACCGGTGCCGCAAACCATGCCAGCAACGCAACAGCGCCCATCGTACTAATCATACGTTTCATGCAAATCCCTCCTGAATATTGTTGATTAATCTTCGTATTTTTTACAATCGGAAATATAGGTAACCAAGCAAATCAGCCCCAGTGAAACAAAAATAATTCCATATAACATATAGATGTCGGCATTCTGAAACATGACCGAAGCTTCAATAAACTCTGCAAGCATTTCTAAACCTCCCTAAGATTCAATAAGATGGCATCCTGCATGCCGAAAAGAAAAAGGCAAGCATCAAATTAAACTTTTTTTAATCCTCGCTTTAATCCGGCGCAATCAACATTGCACCGCTAAGGAAAACAAACAGCCGGACGATAATAATACCACGGCTTTGCAATCGGTGCTCCGACCTCGCATCCGTTTTTCCGCCCAACAACTGGCGGCCAGCCTGAACCTGCAGCACATACAATGCATACAAGGTCAGAATCAGGAACACATGAGCCCAGATAGCAAAAGAAAGCAATTCGCCATTATCAATCAAGCGCTTCACCCAATCATGGGTCAAATACAACCAGACAGGAAAGAACACATCAAACAACATGATGCAACCCATCAATATGATATGCAGCATATGGTTTTTTTTCACCAGCCAGGCAACGCCCAGAACGATAAAACTGATGAATACGAGCATCACGGATAACGGCATGGCCGCACCCTAAGCGAAAAGCATATGATTGCCATTCATTGCACGGCACGTATTAAATATAGTTACCTTGCAAGCCGTGATTCGAGCGCTAGGCTGCCTGCCATGTCAAAATCCTCATCCAATGAACATCTTTATCTTGTGAAGTTTCTGATCATGTCGGTGGTTTCCTTTTTTATCGGCACGGTCCATGGCCTGTTGCAGGTGATTCCGTCCGTGCGCGCATGGCTTGACTCCATCGGCAGCCCTTATGGTGGACCCGGTCACATGATCGATCCGCTGGCCCACGCCCACATCAATCTGGTTGGCGGCGTGACCATTCTCGGTATGGCTGTCACCTATTACATGTTACCCAAAATCACCGGCAAACCGATTCATTCCCACCGATTGGCCGAACATTCATTCTGGTGGACCACCATCGGTGTTTCGGCATTTTATATTTCCCTGCTTATCTTCGGTTTTATCGAAGGCAACCTGTGGCTCACTGATCCGGCACAGGTGCCGGCAGTGCATCAATATTACGGCCCGGTGATTTCTGTCGCTGCCTCCGTGCTGGCTGTCGGCTTCTGGGTTTATCTGGCCAATGTCATGATGACCCTGAAAGATATCTATAAAAAAGGATCGTAAATACCCATGCGTCTGGAATGTGGCTGCCCTTCAGAGTTCCCAGACTGGGACGGCCAGGATATTGATCTCGGTGCAACACTGGTGCATGAACAGGCAAGCGCGATGTTCTTTCATATGCCCATCGGTTTCGAAGCCTGTCTGGATCGGCAGCACCATGATATCGGCAAGCTGGGACTCAATGAGCAATGGCCCGGTTTCGTGCTGGCCGAATCGGGTATGTTTCGCGGCCGCATCCTGGCTCTTCTGACCGAAGACAATTCACCGGCCCGAAAAACCTACCGCCTGAAAAACCCTTATATGTTGCGCGTGCAGCTGTTCAAGGGAAACATCAGGGATATCAAAACCTCTATCCGCCAGATGCAATCCGAACTGTTCGATGAAGGCCGCATGCCAAAAAACCTGTTTCTGAGTTATCTTACCTGTCCGCGTTGCCAACAGGAACGCGGCGGCACCCGGATTATGCTGCTGCGCCACTGGGTAAGAAGCCCCAAACTCGAACAGCGTCTGGAAAAACAAAAGAACACATAACAGTTTTCACCACAGAGAACGCGAAGTTTCGCAAAGGAACCCATAAAATCCGCCAGGCTCAAAAAGGTTCAGGCGTTTGTTTTCCCTTCTTTGCAGTAAAAGGTTCCGGGCTTGGAAGATTTGCACCCTGCCTGACATCCTGCTTGAAGTAGGCAATTAAATCAGCCCTGTCTGTCGCAGCAATAGGCGGCATGCTCATGCGCGTATTGGGTTTTATTTTGCGCGGCCCGCTCAACCACAATTCAAGCGCAGCATCATCCCATACGGTAAACGGTACCCCGGTAATCGTCGGCGCCCGGCCGTAGATTCCCTTCAGACCGGGGCCAATGCGCTTCCATTCACTGTGCAAATGATGACAGGGGAGACAGCGTACTTTTGCCACTACAGCACCACGCTCTGCATCGGCTGCCTGAAGGACTGCCGGAGCCAGTAGCACCAACAGCAATAAAGCGCACCGCATCATCATGGTTGCGCCGGAGCAAACGGAAATATCATTTCGTAATGCTGGCCCCTGCGCGTCAGTCGCACATAAAGGTGATCGTGCAGCACATTTTCCACCGGCAGAGCCCTGCGAAATACGCCCAGCGCACCATCCGGCATGGCCTGCTTCCAGCTGGAATGCTCTGTATGCACTTCTACCAGCAAATCATTGACGAAACCGCGCTGTTGATGGTTGGCAATGAGAATAAATTCATTCATACCCTTGCGAATCGGCATCGGTCGGGTTTCCATGCGAATGGTAATATCCTGCCACGACTGCGGTGCCGGCAACCAGATATCCTGATCCGCCGAACAGGAATACAATAGCAGCCCTGCCAATAGCAACAGATACGAACGTATCATCGCATCCCCTCTTTCCTGGCGGCATTGCGCACCAGATAATCCCGCACCGCAATCACCGCCGCCGCAGGCATCGGCGCCATGCGACGCTGCACACGATGCTGCTGCATACGGGCGATCACACTGGGCCACTCGGCTGCCGTATGCGTTGTGGTCATAGGTGGCACATGACATTCGGAACATTGAGCGCGGTAATTCTGAAAGGCCTGACTGCCCATCTCCGGGTAATCCACATTCTGTTTCGGGCTGCTGCCCGGATCACAGGCTGCAAGCCCTGTGATACAAAACAGGGCGAACACATACAGAGTCTGCCTCATTTTTTACCCTGCTTTCCATGCCCCGGCATATCGATATCATCATCCTCGTGATCCGAATCCAGATGACCGCCGCGATCCGAGCCATACAAATTGGTCATAAAAAAGACCACGCCGCCTGCCACGATAAAATACAGAACGGCATACAGATGTCCCATGGTAAACCACGGACGGGCATGATCCGGCCGATCCCCCCAGAATGGCAGTGACAACCCGAAAGCCACCATCAACACACCGATAATCACGGCATAGAACCATTTCGGTACCCGCTTCTGTGATTTGGGAATATTCTCTACCAGCTCCCAGTCATCCATGCCACGTTTTTCAAGACGATCCTCATCCGAGGCATAGCCATAATGGTCTTCCGGTGTCTTGCCCCACTCGACCCTGGCCGCATGCATCGGGTTCTGATCTTCAGCTTTTGTTTCTTTCATATCCACACCTCATCCTGCAACTATTAGCCCGCCACAAAAAACGGATGATTATCCGTCACCCGGTGCAAAATGTGTCACCGCAAACACACCGGACCAGCCATCATCTGCACTGGCCAATACGCGAAAACGATATAATCCCTTGGGCAACGTTTCATTGATATGCAGCTTGATATCCTGCCTGCCCGCCGTATCAAAATGCACCCTGTTCTTTTCCAGCTGATACACATTCTCATCCAGCCCTTCGATCCGAAAACTGATATCTGTCGGATGATAGAGTTTATGAGCTACATTGATACGGTAATCCAGCACCTTGGCACCATGCCATGCTTCACTGCGATACACCGAAAATTCATCCGTTTGATAACCGGCAATACCAATGGCGAAAAAGACCGCCCCGGCTACTGTCACCAGTGAAGATACTTTTGCACGCGCAAAAAATGAGGCCACCGACCCACGCTCACTCCCCTTTCTGTCCTCCGCGCCAATCGCAAAACTCAACAAGCCGGGCCCTTGCAGCTTCTTACTCTTGCTGTGCAGCGTATCGCAAGCGGTAATACATTCACCGCAATTGACACAGGAATCAAATACAGCTGTTTGACGCGGATCAATATCCAGAAAACAGGAATCCACGCAATAATGGCAACTGGTGCAATGGTCACTGCGACTCTCATCGTAATGTACGTGCAGAGTTTCGCGTGTTTTGAATGAATGCTGCCAAACCCTGTAAATGCACATGTATTTACACATCAGATGCCGAATCACACCGATATCGAGCAGGAATACAGCCACGCTCACCATATAAATCCAGTACAGACTGCCGGCCAGCTGAGCATCTTCTGTCAACGTCACAAATGACCATATTGCCGAGGGTGGAAAAAAATAAAGTAACGGAATCAGGGCATACAGCATGGCCGGCAACAGCAGGCCCAAGCCCAGCAACAGATAATTCAAAACCGACTGCCTGCGAACAGCCACCTGCATCTGTTCGCCACTCATATCCATCATATCGGCACGACGCCCCAACAGCTTATAGGTCAGCATATTGGCATATTCCGATGCCGTGTTTTGCGGACACATCCAGCCACAAAACACTGATCCGACCAGCGAATACATCATGATCAACAGGCTGGCGACAAATACCCAGAACCCCATGACAATAAAAATATCGGAGAACCAGATCTGCCGATCCAGCAAAATGATACCGCCTGCCGCCACATCAATCCGGAACAGGCCTGATACCGGGATCAGCACCAGAACCAGCAATGTCAGATATTGAACAGCGCGTCGGGACGGATGTAACAGGGTCGCCCCCGGCACATGCTCCTGTCGAACAGGAATTTGTTTTAGCGCTTCATTAGCGGACATCTGCGTATTTTACCCCCGGCCTATACGAACACAAACAAAAAGAGTGCATCAGTATTTGCTCAGGGGGCTGATTTCCCGCAACCGCTGCCGCCATCTATCGGCTTCACCCTGATGACCTGATTGTGCTTCCAGCTCCATCATGGCTTTGAGCGCCCCTTCATGATCGGGCCGCAAATCCAGAATGCGCTGCAATGCCTGCCTGCGAGACATATCGCCCGGGACATGCCGGGCCAGTGAATCGAACATACGATCTGCCAATGCAAATGCAGGCCAGCGATCCTCCGGATTGGCCCGGCTAGCCAGTTTTGCCATCTGCACAACACGAGGTTCATCACCGCTCAATTCCGCCATCCACAAACGCACATTCAATCCGCTGGCCACCCGGGCACGCCTGAATGAATCAGTATTTTGTTTCGGAACCTGTAAATATTGCATGGCCAGCGCATCATCATTTCTCCACTTGAGCAGCCAGCGCCACATGGCCACCACATCCGCACCACCACTATATCGCACGCGCGGCAATGAAAACTCAATCACCGGCAGCCACTCATCCTGCACAGCCACATCGGCCGCTGGAATTTCACCCCAGTACCGCCCCAGCCAGGTCCATAAACCTTCACCCCCAGTCGCATCGGTTTGCCTTGCCCCGGATAACGACTGGTAGCGAGCCAACAATTGCAATGTTGTAATCCTGCTCTCCCGCATACCGATCAATGCCATGCGATAACCATCAATGAATACCGAGGCATGCGGAAAAACCCTGCGAAATGTTTCCATCACCACCTGAATAGAATCCACATCAAACTGGTTCAGGGCCAACCACTGGGCATAAACACCTCCGGCATTGAGTCGATCACGTACACGCTGAAACTGCTGCAGCGATAATAAATTGGCCCGACCTACCATATCCGGATGAAACAAATCACCGACAATGACATCATAATGCCTGTTATCCAGACGCAAAAAACGACGTGCATCATCATGCCGAATAACAGCATGGCGACTGATATTACCGTTTACAGGCGCAAACAAATCACCAGCCGCACTGATGGCACCGGCGGACAACTCGACTGCCGTACGTTGCAGGCCACTGTCCCAGAGAGAACCCGAGGCGGTAATGCCGGTGCCCAAACCAAGAAACAACACCGTATGCGGTTCTGGGTGCAATAATAATGGCAGCCGGGCCTGATTTCGTTGTACGGTTACCGCAGTCGGATCGCTGGATGCATCCATGCGCTGCAAATCTGACAGCAACACCCGTTGACCGCGCATCAGACCCTGCTGACGTTCCACCACATGCGTGATGGATACCGCATCCTCATATACAGACCGATCCACGCCATCGGCCAGAGCAGGCAATAAGGTGGACACCGGGGGCAAGTTGCGAACAGGAAAAATCAGCAATAACAGAACAGGCAAAAACAGCCAGACGCGTCGATTCGATACCCAGCGCAGTCCACATACCAACAACAGCAAAGCTGCAATTCCCAATGACAACGCACTACCCAGCCACGGCAACAAAACAAAACCGGCCAGTATTGCTCCCACAGCAGCACCCACGCTGTTCACCCCGTACCACCAGCCACCGCCAGTTTGTTCATGAGAAAAATACCTGACCAGAAGTGGCAACCATGCACCGAGCAATAATGTGACCGGAAGCGTACACAATGCCACCACCCCGCCTTCTCCCAACATCGCTGTTAGCAGTGAAGAAAATTCCGCATCTGATGCCCAACGACTGATATCATCCACAACATACAGTCCAGCCACAGCAGTGACGGCAGCCAGTCCCGGCAATATATTCAACCACAGTTTTGTTTGCATGTGCCGGGCCAGAAGGCTGCCCAGCCCGATGCCACCCAGATAAATCAGCAGCAGTACGGCCAGAATATACTCGGTGCGCAACAGAACCATGCCGAACAATCGCGTCCAGATGACTTCCAGCATCAGGGCTGCAGCACCGATTCCGGCATAGGCCAGCAAATCAGGGTATGGCGGACGGCAAACAGGGATTTCAGCAGTAATATGCTTTTTGTCAGAAGGCATCGCACGGGATAACAGCCAGCCACCCAGAGCCAACAGCAGCCCCAGCGCAGCAACCGTCCACAACGATGAGCGCCAGCCAAGCACAGGTAATAAAAACAGCGGCAACACCGCCCCCAGAGCTCCGCCCAGAGCATTGACACCATACATGGAGGCCAGCGAAATATGCACGGCAGAAGAGGCTCGCAATGCCAACGGAAATGCCACCCCCATTGCCAGCGCAGCAGGAAACAGCAGCAGCAATACAGCCCCTCCCTGTAAAGACTGCCAGCCAGATAAAGATAATTGACTCCCCAGAGAAACCAGACCGGCATCCAGCCATGGCATCATCAATGGCAAAGCTATAGCGTACAGGGCAATGCCACCTTCCAGACAGGCCAGCAAAACCAAAGCGCTCCGGGCTGATAAACGCGAACCCCGACCGGTGAACACAAAACTGCCCACCCCCAGACCGGCCATAAAGGCTGTTACAGTAAATACTACGCCGAAAATACTGATGCCGAACATCAGCGACAGCATGCGCGTCCACAGCACTTCGTAAGCCAGCGCCGTCACACCGGTCGCACCGTACAAACAGATCAATGCACGGGAAGTCCATCGCTGATTCATAGAATTTTATCCATTAATAATTTCAGAGTCATCGGCTGATATGGAGTTCGTTACATGCATGAGCCACACCCTTACGATACATTCATTTATGTTTCTACTTTGCGTAACTCTGCGTACTCTGCGGTAAAAGCTTCTACCCCTACCAGGGCCAGAACCAGGCGATGGCAGTGGCGGAATGCACTGCCGCCAGTGTTAAACTCAACCCGGCAAATATCATATGCGGCAGGAACACATCTTTACCGAAAGCGACCATGGCAATTCCCAGCGAACCGGTCACCAGCAACAGGATCAATAATGAGACCCCCATCAAAAACAGAATCTGATGCTTGCGTTCGGTTTCGATCTTACGCTGCGGGCTTACCTCATCATCACCGGCAAACTGCTGCATAACAGCCTCTGCCGACTGTGATGCCGTATCTCCGGAAACCGGAGCAGCAGCAACCTGCAATGGCATTGCCGCTATCCATAACATCAGCAGTGAAAACAGCACCCTAGTCATGACTGTCTTCCTTTTCATGTGACTCTTTTTCATCCTTCTCATCATCCCGTTTCAGCGCCTGACGCCAATGAATGATAGCCGACAAAATCATCGGAGAGAAAACAAGGAAGAACAGAAAGATGAAGATAAACCACGGGGTATCGATCGTTACATGCAAAAAACGATAGCTATCTACCGCCCATGCATTGCCGGACCCGATCAGCAACAGAGCCGTGAACTGAATCATTCGCCAAATCAACAACATGTTATTTCTCCTCTACCTCTCCGGTTTTCACCGAGTCGATATCCATGGCGCAACGAAAACCGAAGAAATCCGATGCATAATTGGGCAACGCATAATTGCGATGGTAGCTGGTTGTAGAGAGCGGATCACTCTTCCATGAACCACCGCGCATCACCCGGTAGATCAAACGCTCCTGCTCATCTGAACCACGTTGATAACCCGGATCCAGCGCTTTGGGCTCAAAAATTTCCTGATTTTCTGTTGCGCCCGGATATGGTGAAAACTGATCGGCAACCCATTGCTGCACATTCCCGGCCATATCCATCACACCGTAGGGGCTGGCACCCTGAGGATACTGATTGACCGCTGTGCTATGACCAACTTTATAATATGTATTCAGATTGGCCGGTTGCATCACATTGCCCCATGGCCAGCGCCGTTCGTCATCACTACGCGCCGCCTTTTCCCACTCGGCTTCTGAAGGTAATCGCTTACCCGCCCAGCTACAATAATCGCGAGCGTTGTACCAGGAGATCATGGTCACAGGATGCATCTTTAGTCCCTGAGGAATCTTACCCTGCTTCCAGTTCAAAGGGGGGCGGTAGTGT
>JBHHTY010000014.1:0-18100 GCA_046753565.1 Mariprofundus sp. | reverse complement strand
TTTACAACTCTATCCGGTTTCAGATCATAAGCGGTCCTTGAAAGGGCTTTATACTGATCTCAAACTGAATGAGCAGGCTGAGGTCGGCAATGTGCTGATCTATTCCAATTATATTGCCAGTATCGATGGGCGTATTTCGATTCGGGATTCAGATTCGGATGAATTCATCGTGCCGGAAGCCATTGCCAATCCACGTGACTGGCGCCTGTATCAGGAACTGGCGGCACAGGCCGATGTGATGCTGACATCGGCCCGTTATTTCCGGCAACTGGCTCGGGGCAAGGCGCAGGATTTATTGCCTGTTGGTTCTACATCTGCATATGCCGATTTGCGTGAGTGGCGCATACGCAGGGGATTGGAACCACAGCCGGATGTGATGGTTATTTCCAATTCATTGGATATTCCATCTGCGGCACTGGAAAGCGTGCAGCAGGACAGGCGCGTTATCATGGTGAGCAGTGAACAGGCTAATACGGATCGCGTTGCTCGTCTGGAATCCTTGGGGGTGACCGTGCTGATTGCCGGCCCGGATCGGGTTGGGGGTCTTGAGCTGAAACAGTTGCTGGTCGATCAGGGATTTCGCAGCGCCTATATGATTGCCGGTCCACAGGTGCACCGCACGCTGATTGCCGACGGGGTGCTCGATTATATGTTTTTGACCACACATTTGAGCCTGTTGGGTGAGGATAGCTTTCATACCATTCTGTCGGGTGAACTGGAGCAAGCGGTGTGCTTGCAGCTTTGTCGCCTCTATCTGGATCAGTGTGCTGCACCCGGACAATTATTCGCACAATTTGCATTGCATCCGGACTGATTCAAAGCCATATTATCCATGTCGGAGTAGGGAAGTCCGGAAATTTCAGGAGGTATCATGCCGAATCGGTTCAGCCTGGCACATTTGGGGATAATGGTCGGTATTCTCTACTGGCCGGCCGAAGCCCTGATTCACGATTTTATTCTTGGGCAAGGCAGTTTTCTGGATAACCTGTTCAATGCTGATCCGAATGAGATATGGATGCGTACGTTGATTTCAGGCATGTTCATTGGCTTTGGTTTTTATGCCGGAAAAGCTGTGGTTCACCAACAGCAATTACAGGAGCGATTGCGCAAGAAAGGCGAACGGCTGCACCAGATAATTGATTGCACTTATGATGCCTATGTGAGCATGGATAAAGATGGTCTGATTACCGGCTGGAATCGCAGTGCAGAAGCGTTGTTCGGCTGGTCCGTGAACCAGATTACCGGAAAATCGATTGATGTGATTATCCCCGAACATCTGCGTGATGCCCACCATCATGGTATGCGGCGTTATCAACAGAGAAGTATCGGTCCATGGTTGTATAAACCTGTGCGCACGCAGGCGCTTCATCAGGATGGTTTTGAATTTTCGATTGAGATGGTTGTCACCCCGATCAAATCGGATGGCGATGAAGAGTTTTTTGCATTTATTCGTGAGCATGAAAGTTGATTCTTTTTTCCTGATCATCACAGGACTACAGGGGCACAAGATATGAAATTCGATGTGACGATGTATGGCATTCCCAATTGCAATACTATCAAAAAAGCCAGCATATGGCTGGATAGTCACGGCATTGACTGGTGGTTGGTGAGGATATAGTGGTCGGTTTTTCCGATCAGCAATACGCAGGGCTTTTTGATTGAGCCAGCATCGGCACCAACAGATTAATATCAATGGACCTGTCGGGGTATTGCAGGGGCTTTATCAACCGGGAAAGGCGGAGAAGCCTGCTGTTGTGATTTGTCATCCGCATCCGCAATACGGCGGTACCATGCGCAACAAGGTGGTGTACTGGATGGGACGCAGTTTTGAGGATGCGGGCTGTTCAGTGCTGCGCTTTAATTTTCGCGGTGTGGAACAGTCCGAAGGCGAATGGGATGCAGGTCGGGGCGAAGCAGATGATGCAGCTGCGGCACTGAACTGGTTGTATGAGAAACATCCGGAATCCGATTTATGGCTGGCTGGTTTTTCATTTGGCTGTTATGCCGGTTTGCAGGCTGCCCGCAACGATGCGCGGGTATCGCATATGTTTGCTGTGGCGCCGGCTGTCAATTTGTGGTCATTTGCTTTCATGCATGGTGAGACACGGCCTGTCACTGTGGTGGCAGGCACTGCTGATGAAATCGTGCCGTTTGAGCAGGTGCGCGACAGTGTCCGTGGTAAGGAAAATATCCGTTTTCATGCGATTGAGGGTGCAGGCCACTTTTTCCCGGAGCATATGGGGCGGATGACTGCGGCACTGTTGGCCGATGTGCCATTTCTTATACATACGGTTGATTAAAAAACCGACGGACTCCCGACAGGCTATCGGACAGTTTTAATCAACGTACCTGTGACAGGGTGTTCGGTCGTGCCCATACCATTGAGTGCAGCCAGTTTATCTGCTGTAAAACGGCCAAGGATATGCTTGCTTCTGGATGCCAGTATTTCCCAACTGTCATTCGGCTGCCAGTTATGCAGGGCAATGCGCGGGATGTCCCCGTCACGTTTGATATCATAGTTGCGAAAACTGTGCGCAATATTGGAGAAATCGCTGATGTAATGGACAAAATCATCACGTTTACTCCACATTGCCAGTATAAAGGCTTGATCTCCCTTGAGGAAAACATAGGCATCGATCATGGCCTGGCTGACATGCGGTGCGGACATATGCACTGCAGCATGTGCAAAAGGCATGCCGGACCGGGTGCCGGTATCTAGCATCTTGAGATGACGGTCAGGGAAAGTGCTGCGCATTACTTCAGTGGCGGACTGACGTTCTCTCAGTTCCTTGGCCTGAAGTTGAAAATAGGCCTCTTTTTGCCGCAGACGGGCCTGTAGTGTGGTGGCATTTCGATACGATTATTCGATATCATAAGGCGAATGTAATGCCAGATAGAGATGGTTGCTGGTTGAGGTGCGAATGACACCGCGTATCAATACTTTCTGACCCTGTTGCGGTAAATTAGCCGGCGTAAACCATCGACGAGATTTTTTTGGTACGGTGACCGTCAGTTTCCCGGTTTTAAAACGCCACTTCTGTATTTTGTCAGCATCACCGCGCACGACCCGGAACTGCCCCACATGGCGGGATGAAACAGCCGATGCATCCAGAACCCGGAATCTCGAAGACTTCCATAATCCGCGTTTGTCCCTGATGGCGTCCGATTCAGCGCGAAGCAGCTTGTCCGTCCGGTAAAAGTTCGGGGCAAAGGTATATACCTGAGCCAGCCCTTCGGCCACCATGATTTTGTTGACCCAGCGGCCGTCACGCAAATAGATATGCGCCAGTGTGCGGCCGTATCTGTCCTTTTTTTCCTTATCCAGACGCAGTTGCACGGATTTTCCCATAATCAGTTGCATCAGGCGTTGTCTGGCCCGTTTGGCGTAGGGTTGTTCAGCCTGTTTGTCGTGGGCGACTTCCGGTGTATTGATACCCAGTAACCGTATGCGTTCGCCTTTTTTGCTGCGAAATGTGTCCCCGTCGAATACATAGGCCACCTGTACCCAGCGGGATTGGCCAATGACGGAAAATGTGCCGGCCTCGGCAGTCAGGCAGAGGAAAAGGCAGGTGAAAATGAAGCAGCATGGCTTCAGATAGAGGGAACTAGTGGTTCGAGGCAAGTGTTCCCACGAGTTCGGTATAACTGCGCATGCCATGCTTTTCGAGATATTCAGCCATACCGTTCAGCATTTTTTTGCATATCAACGGTTCATAGAACAGACCGGTGCCGAGTCCGATGGCATCGGAGCCGACAATGGCAAATTCGAGGCCATCTTTGGCACAGCAGATGCCACCCTGTCCGAGAATTGGAATACCCAGTTTGGCGGCAATAGCCCGGGTCTGATGAATTTTCCACAATGCCACCGGCTTGATCGCCGGGCCGGAGAGACCGCCGGAGATATTATCAATCACAGGTTTGCGTTGTTCAATATCGACAGCCATACCGACCAGTGTATTGATCACGGATAGTCCGTCTGTTCCTGCCTCGATGACATGCCGTGCTGTTTCAGCAATATCGGCGCTGTTCGGCGAGAGTTTGGTGATCAGCGGTTTATCGGTCATTGGGCGCATGGCTTCCACGACGCGCGCTGCCATGGCCGGATTGTTGCCGAAATGCACGCCGCCTTCCTTGACATTGGGACAGGAAATATTGATTTCAATGGCGGTAACGGGGGAATCATCGAAAATCCGGGCGACTTCGGCATATTCTTCAGGGCTGGTGCCATTGGCGTTGGCCCAGAACTGGGTTTCGCCATGCGGCAAGTGGGGCAGGATATGATCCACCACATAACGCGCCCCAGGATTTTGCAAACCGATGGCATTGAGCATGCCCGACGGCGTTTCATAAACACGGTGCGGTGCATTGCCCATGCGTGGCTCCAGCGTTGTGCCTTTCAGAATAACTGCGCCGATATCATGATTGTCCCAGCCTTCAACACGGGTATATTCATCACCGAAACCGACACAGCCGGAGAGCAGAACCAGTGGTGTCTGCAGGGTGAGGCCGGCAAATTGAACTGAAAAATCGATAGCATCAGACATGCCCGTAGCATAGCGCTGTATTTCTTTGGAGCCTACCTTGGGTTTATGGTTTTCAAATGAAACTTGTCAGAAGCCCCGATGAGCTGGATACTGCACATGATGGCAGGATTTGAGGGTGCGTTCGGGAAGATGACAGAACACATGAAGAAACCAGTGAACGAACAGGCGGTCCATCACGGTATGCGCTGGAAGCTGATGTTGGCAATGGTCGGCATGATTGTGACGATCGTGGTGTCGTTGACAATACTGCAGGTTACAGCGCAGCGTGACAGCCTGAAAGGTGCGCTGGCCATGCACAGTTCTTTTCTGGATGAGCAGATGAACAGAAGGGCGGAAAGGACGGCAAAGGCCATGACCGGCCATGTGCAGAACCTTATTTCGACGCATCGGCTAGCACTGGCGCGCGAGTTTTTACAGGATGTGGTCAGGGATAAGGAGAACCTGCGTTATGTCATTCTCATGCAGGATGATGAGCCCAGGGTTGCGATCGGAACCAATCTTGATACGGCGCTCAGGCAGCATATTTTATCCGGTTCAGTTTCGGGTTTTGCTGCCGGCCAGCATGAAGCCATGCACCACCATTTCAATATACGTGATCACGCTTTTATGGAGATGGTGGTTCCGATCATGGTTCAGCAGAAGCAGTGGGGTGTGCTGCGGCTCGGTTTTTCACTGGATGAGCTGAACGAGCTGCTGGCCAGGTCGCAAAGCTATGTCGATGCTGAAATCAAAGGGGCTCTTGTTCAGGCTATTCTGACAGCGGTGCTTTTTCTGATTTTCGGTGCGCTGGTGGTGTATTATTTTGCCCGCAGGTGGACAGATCCGATTCAGAAGCTGGTGCATTTTTCCCGTGAACTTGCCGCTGGTGATTTTACCGCCACGCCCCATGTCAGTATACGCACCGATGATGAAATCGGTCTTCTTGTCACAGCGCTGGAGGACATGGCCGATTCACTGAAACAATCCTATGCCCAGCTGGAAGATCATAGCCATACACTGGAAGAAAAAGTGGAAAAGCGTACCCGGCAACTGGCCGAAGCGCGTGACAGAGCGCTGGCTGCAGCACAGGCCAAGAGCGATTTTCTGGCCAATATGAGTCATGAAATCCGTACGCCGATGAATGCAGTGATCGGTATGGCACACCTCGCACTGGATGTTGCCCGGGATGAGAAGCAGCGTGATTATCTGAACAAGATTCTCACAGCCTCAGAAACATTGCTGGTGATTATCAATGATATCCTTGATTTCTCCAAGGTCGAGGCGGGCAAGCTGAAGCTGGAATCTGCGGATTTCGATTTGGCTGAAACACTGAATAACGTTGCCAGCGTCAATGCGATTGAGGCCAATGTGAAAGGGCTTGAACTGCTGTTTGACTATCCGCCGGATTTGCCGTTGTTGCACGGTGATTCGATGCGATTGGGGCAGGTGTTACTCAATCTGGTCAATAATGCGGTGAAGTTCACCGAACAGGGGCAGGTCAGGCTTGCAGTGGAAGTAATCGATAAAAGCGATTCGGATATCGAATTGGCGTTTAGCGTTACTGATACGGGTATTGGTATGACTGAGCAGCAGCAGGCTGGCCTGTTTCAGGCTTTTACGCAGGCGGACACATCAATTACACGCAATTATGGAGGCACAGGCCTCGGGCTTGCCATTTGCAAGCAGCTCGTTGAACTGATGCATGGAGAGATTGGCGTTGAGAGTAAGCCGGGTCAAGGCAGTCGATTCCATTTCCGTGTCCGTTTTGCACTGGGCCGCTCTGACCGCATTGCCGCGCCTGAGTTAAAGTCACCATTGTCACCCGACACCATCAATTTACTGCACGGTGTACGGCTGTTGCTCGTGGAAGATAATGAAATCAATCAACAGGTGGCGGAAGGGTTGTTGACCAGAGCCGGCATCAGTATCCGGATTGTCCATAACGGCCAACAGGCTGTAGAAGCTGTTCGGGAAGATGCATTTGATGCCGTATTGATGGATATGCAAATGCCGGTCATGGACGGCCTTGAGGCAACCCGTTTGATTCGCGCTGATGAAAGTTTCCATGATCTTCCCGTTATTGCCATGACAGCCAATGCCATGCCGGGTGATCGGGAGCGCTGTCTTCAGGCCGGTATGAACGATCATATTGCCAAACCCGTTGATCCGGAAAAATTGTATAGCACACTGATACGCTGGATCAGAAAATCACAGCAGGATGCAGCGCAGCATTTGTCACCCGCCTGCCTGCCAGAAACAGCTATATCGGAATTTTCCGGTTTGGCCGGCCTTGATGTTGCTGATGGTTTGAAACGGGTGGGCGCGGATGCCCGCTTGTATCGAAGTATTCTGTGCAAGTTTCGTGATACACAGGCGGATAGCTTGCAGCGCATCCGTGGGGCGCTGGCATCCGAAAACAAATCGCAGGCGGTGCAGCTGGCGCATGCCTTAAAAGGTGTATCGGGCAATATTGGCGCCACCGGATTGCAGGAGAAAATCACTGCGTTGGAAGAGGTGTTGAAATCCGGCGCTGTGATTGAGCCCGGATTGCTGGAAGCAGTGGAAACCTTGCTGGGTGAAGTGATAGAAGGCATCGGTAACTGGTGTCAACAGGATCAATCAGGTGATACGGATGGACAGGTTGAAGATGTTGACGCTGCGGTGGCTCTGATCAGCCGGATGCGGGGGTTGCTGGAAGATTATAATGGCGATGCCGTCGATTTGATGGAACCATTGAATGCCGCCCTGCGCGGTAACGATTATACCGTACATCTCTCAGCATTGCGGCAACATCTGTCCGCTTATGATTTCAATGCTGCGCTGGAATCTCTGAATGAGATATCCTCACTTTGTGAAGGAAAAACAAGCCAGTAGCGCAGAAACATCATCGCTCAGATACTTGTTTTTGCTAATCAAGATTCAGGTCGCGGGCATGCACAGTCTGGCCACGCAGTTCTTTCGATGCATCTGAAAGCATGTACAGGTATGCCGGGACAACACTGCTGACCGGCGGCACTTCTTTGGGGTGCGTGCCGCCAAAGGCGCGCTTGAATAATTCGGTACGCACGCGGCCGGGATTCAGGGTGTTGAACCGGAAAGGTGCGTCCGGCTGCTCCTTCTGCCACATGGAAGCGCTATAGGCCAGAGCACGCTTGGCCAGACCGTAGGCGTGCCAGTTGGCCTGATCTTCATCGACCATATCGCAACTGGTGAATACGATGGAAGCTGCTTCGCCGCGTTTGAGCAAGGGCAGCATGATCTGGGTTAGCATATTCGGTGCAGTCAGATTGATGTCGAGCATGTTTCTGAAAACATCGCTTTTGATATATTGCATGGGGGTGCAGCGATCAATGGAACCGGCGCAGTGCACCAGCCCGTCCAGATGCGGAACCTGATCCTTCAGGGCCAGAAACAGTTTGCCGTAATCATCGAAATGCATCAGATCAAATGGAATGCACAGGCAGCGGCCACCGAATGATTCAATGCGCTCCAGTGTTTGCTGCAGGCCATCTTCATTGCGGCCCAGAGCAATAACACTGGCACCGGCTTCTCCCAATGCTGCGGCAACATGCTGGCCGATACCATCGGATGCGCCGGTGACCAGAATGATGCGATCTTTGAACTCTGTACTCATGCTATTTCTCCCGTGAACGGCGGCATCTTAACCTCGAAGGGCAGGCAGTGCATCAGATGAATTGTTGCCGGATACAAGGCTGCTCTTGAATCCGGGAGTGTTCCCCATATGCTGCGCTGTAGTTTTCCGGAGGTATCGATGGCTGATTATCAGTATATCTATTCAATGCAGGGTGTCGGCAAGGTGGTTGCCAACAAAAAAGAGATCCTCAAGGATATTTATCTGTCCTTCCTGCCCGGTGCCAAGATCGGCGTGCTGGGCTTGAACGGTTCCGGTAAATCGACATTGCTGCGCATTATGGCCGGTATTGATACCGATATTCTCGGTGAGGCACGTCCTGCCCCGGGTATTCGCATTGGTTATCTGTCGCAGGAACCTGAACTGGATGAAACAAAAGATGTGCGGGGCAATGTCGAAGAGGCGGTACAGCCGATGAAAGCTGCATTGGCGGAGCTCGATGCGGTATATGCAGCCTATGCCGAGCCTGATGCCGATTTTGACGCTATCGCAGCCAAACAGGCTAAACTGGAAGCATTGATTGAAGCCGGAGACGGACATAATCTGGACCGCAAGCTGGATATCGCCGCCGATGCGCTGCGTTTGCCGAACTGGGATGCCGATGTCAGCACGCTTTCCGGTGGTGAGCGTCGTCGGGTGGCGCTGTGCCGGTTGCTGTTATCGAACCCGGATATGCTGCTGCTTGATGAGCCGACCAACCATCTTGATGCCGAATCGGTAGCCTGGCTGGAGCGGTTTCTGCATGATTATCCGGGTACGGTGGTGGCGGTGACGCATGACCGTTATTTTCTTGATAATGTGGCCGGCTGGATTCTGGAACTGGATAGAGGCAGAGGCATTCCGTTTGAGGGCAATTACAGCGGCTGGCTGGAGCAGAAAGAAAAACGTCTGGCGGTTGAAGAGAAACAGGAGAGCTCCCGGCAGAAAGCCATCAAACACGAACTGGAGTGGGTGCGGGCCGGTGCCAGGGGCAGACATGCCAAATCCAAAGCGCGTTTGAAGGCATTTGATGAAATGGCCAGCCGGGAAGTGCAGGAGCGCAATGCCACCAAACAGATTTTTATTCCGGTAGCGGAGCGGCTGGGTGATACGGTGGTCAAAGCCGAGGGTATCGGCAAGGCATTCGGGGATAAACAGCTGATTGAGAGCCTGTCATTCAACCTGCCCCGTGGCGGTATTGTAGGCATTATCGGTGCCAATGGTGCGGGTAAAACAACCCTGTTTCGCATGTTCACCGGCCAGGAAAAGCCGGATACCGGCACACTGACCATTGGTGAAACCGTACAGCTTTCCTATGTGGATCAGTCCCGTGATGCGCTGGATGGCGAAAAAACGGTGTGGGAAGAAATTTCCGGCGGTGCCGATTCGATCTGGCTGGGTCGCGTGGAGGTTTCAAGCCGGGCCTATTGCGGACGTTTCAATTTCAAGGGTGGAGATCAGCAGAAAAAGGTGAAAGTGCTCTCCGGTGGTGAACGCAACCGCGTGCATCTGGCCAAAATGCTGCAGTCCGGTGGCAATGTGCTGCTGCTGGATGAGCCGACCAACGACCTTGATGTTGAAACCCTGCGCGCGCTCGAAGAAGCCCTGCTGGACTTTGCCGGCTGCGCAGTGGTGATTTCGCATGATCGCTGGTTTCTCGATCGTGTGGCCACGCATATGCTGGCTTTCGAGGGCGAGGGGCACGTCGAGTGGTTCGAGGGGAATTTCCAGGAATACGAAGCGGACAAGAAACGCCGGCTTGGTGAAGATGCCACCCAGCCGCACCGCATGAAATACAGGAAACTGGTCTAAAAAACTATTGAACCGCAAAGGAGGCAAAGGAAAAAGTGCGATTTTGCCTTTGCTTGCAACATCAAGTACTTGCGCGCTTGATGTTGGCGGGCCATTTATGGCTCTGTCATTCTTCTGGCGTGATTTTGCGAAACTTTGCGTCCTTTGCGGTAAAAAAAGGAGTTCATCATGAACAAACCGGTAGTGGTAATCGGAATCGGAGAAATCGGATCAGTGTTTGCGCGCGGCTTTTTGCGTCTGGGCTACCCGGTGGTGCCGGTAACGCGGGATATGGATATGGCGGTGGTCGCAGCTGATGTGGCAGAGCCGGAAATGGTTGTGGTTGCTGTGGCGGAAAAGGATTTGCATGCCACGCTGGCGCAGTTGCCGGATGGCTGGTGCGACAGACTGATCTTGTTACAGAACGAATTGTTGCCGCGCGACTGGCAGCAGCACGGCTTGACGAATCCGACCGTGATTTCGGTCTGGTTCGAGAAGAAAAAAGGCATGGATTCCAAAGTGGTGGTCGATTCGCCGGCTTACGGGGAGTTTGCCGGTTTACTCAAAGAGGCACTGGCTTCGCTTGAAATTCCGGTGAAAGTGCTGGGCAACGAACAGTCATTGTTGTTCCAGCTGGTGGTGAAGAATCTCTATATCCTGACCACGAATATTGCCGGTCTTGAAACCGGTGGCAATGTGGCGCAATTGTGGGGTGAGCATCATGAACTGGCCTGTGAAGTAGCCGGTGATGTGCTGGATATTCAGGAGTATCTGACCGGAGAGGAAATGGATCGCACGGCGTTGATTGAAGGTATGCTGCATGCCTTCGACGGCGACCCCGAACACGGTTGCATGGGGCGTTCCGCACCGGCGCGGCTTTCCCGTGCAATATCCATTGCCGATGCGGCGGGACTGGATGTTTCCGCCCTGCGCAGGATTGCTGCGGCACAGCCTTCGGGCTGAGTGTTGATCGCTGACGGGTGTTCAGCATCTGCAGACGATTGTATCACTTGCTGCTTCCGTTCAATTGCGTAATGTCGGCAATCATTTAGATTGCACGTTTATTCACGAAGTAATGGAGCACTGCCATGTTTGGACTGGGAACCACCGAGCTTATTTTAATTCTGATTATTGTGATCGTGTTGTTTGGTGCCAAGCGCCTGCCGCAGGTGGGGGCGGGGCTGGCCAAGGGAATCAAGAGTTTTCGCAGCAATATTGCGGATGATGATAAAAAAACCGATCCTGCAGATGAATCCACAGCCGATACAGACGGGGACAGGAAGTAAATACCTGTCAGCAGGGATAAACCATGCCTGATATCGGATTTCTGGAATTATTGCTGGTTGGAATCATTGCCTTTCTGGTGCTGGGGCCGGAGCGGATGCCCGAACTGTTCGCACAGGTCGGCCGTGTGGTGCGCAAGGGGCGCAGCTGGATAGCGGAGGTACGTCGCCAGATCGATGAGGAAACCGCACCGTTGCAGTCCTCACTGCATGATGTGGAACAGAGCGTGAGTGGCATTGAAGACTACAACGAGGCCATCATGAAAAAGCTCGGTCAGGAGCTTGATGTCAATAAAGTCGATGCCAGGCCCGGCACTGAGGCTGATCAGCAGAAGGACGATAAGTGAGCCGGAGCGAGGCCCGGGAAAATACCCCTGTCGATGAAGATCAGGAGATTGCCGGTTCGGGTATGAGTGTGCTGGCACATCTGGGCGAACTGCGTCGTCGTGCCACGATAGCTGTTGTGATTTATGCCATCGGCGTGATGGTGCTGATGAATTTTTCGCAACCGGTTTTTGAATTTATTTCCCAGCCACTGCGTGCGGCTTTGCCGCCGGATACACCGCTGATATTCCTGAATGCCCCGGACGTTTTTTTCACCTATCTGAAAATCGCGTTGGTTCTGAGTCTTTTTGTGACAGCACCGGTGACGCTGTATCAGTTCTGGGCTTTTGTGGCACCGGGGCTGTACCGCCATGAACGGCAGGTGTTTGCGGGATATTTTTTCGGTAGTCTGGGTTTGTTGCTGGCGGGCGGAGCCTTTGCTTTTTATGTGGTATTTCCGCTGATATTCCAGTTTTTTCTCGGTTTTTCCACCGATATGATTCAGGCCATGCCGGCCGTGAAAGAATATCTGACGCTGGTACTGAAACTGTTGTTTGCCTTCGGTATGAGTTTCCAGATCCCCATTATCATCATGCTGCTGGTGCGCCTGAATATGGTGGATACGGCGGCCCTGACTGATAAACGCCGTTATGTGATTGTCTGGGTATTTATCTTTGCCGCCATCCTTACCCCGCCGGATATTATTTCGCAGGTGCTGCTGGGTATTCCGATGCTGTTGCTTTATGAGGTGGGTATCTTTCTGGCCAGGCTGAAAGAAAAGCCGGCATCGGAATAGCTACGGTTTTATTCGCAGATTCGGACTGTTTCACCAACTGCAACATGCTCGAACAGTTCCAGCATGTCCCTGTTTTTCATGCGGATGCAACCGTGCGAAGCGGGCATGCCGATTTTTTCTTCTTCGTGGGTACCGTGGATGTAAATATAGCGCGCATGGCTATCGACCGAACCACGCCGGTTGGTGCCGGTCTCACAGCCTTGCAGCCATAATATCCGGGTGAGAATCCAGTCCCTGTCCGGATTATCTGTGTCCGGATTGTAAATACAGAAGGGTTCGCGGGCACTGAAGGCCGTCAGCAGCGGCATCCCTGCGCCGATCTTTTCCGCAATGCGATGTTTGCCGAGCGGTGTCTGAAAGCTGCCTTGGCGGTTGCCTGCGCCATTGCTGGCGGTGGAAACAGGGTAGGTATAGCAGACACCGGTTTTACGCCGGTGGCAGAGTATTTGTTCGGCGATGGAAATCACAATCATGGCGTAAGTGTACACAATGAATAATTTCCAGCACAGCACATTGCCGTCAGGGCTTGAAACAGCTGGTGGCAACCCCTACACAAGGTCGGATTGAGTATGATTGAGAAGTGAATACCAGTGAGGAGACATCATCGTGACAGCAAAAAAAGATAAAAAAGCCACGACAGAAACGAAACCGGAAGAACCCATTCAGCTGGATGAGAATGGCGATGAAATACATGAGAGTGATGCTGCTGCAGATGCCGGAGCCCCGGAAGAAAGCGATCCGTTGCAGGCTGCCGAGGCGGAAATTGCCGAGTTGAATGATAAAATACTGCGCATGCATGCCGAGATGGAGAATCTGCGCAAGCGCACCCGACGCGAAGTGGCTGAGGCACACAAATTCGGTGTGGAGAAATTCGCTACAGCATTGCTGGATGTGGTGGATAATCTGGAACGTGCGCTGGAAGCCGAGGAAGGTAATGAAGCGGCTGTGCGTGAAGGCGTACAACTCACACTCAACAGCTGGCACGAAATGATGAAAAAATTTGAAGTTGAGCGTATTGATGCAGTCGGCAAGGAATTTGACCCGCATTTGCATGAAGCGTTGACACAGATGCCCAGCGATGAAGCGGAAGGGACAGTGATTGCCCAGCATGTGGCCGGTTATACCCTGCATGGTCGCCTGATTCGTCCGGCCAAGGTGCTGGTGTCCGGCGGCCCGGCGAGCTGAGCTGGTTTTACCTGTCAAAGTGAAAACAACAGGGAAGCGGTTTTTCGATAAAAAAATGAATTGAGGGGTTGAAAGCGCTGCGAGTGCTCCCCATAAAAGAGTTCACAGACAAGTTTTAAATGCAGTGCGACTGCATGATCAGGAGAGATACACATGGCTAAAGTAATAGGAATTGATCTCGGCACCACCAACTCGTGTGTGGCCGTTATGGAAGGTGACAAGGCGAAAGTAATTGCCAATGCGGAAGGTGATAACACCACACCGTCGATTGTAGCGTTCGCCGATGATGAGCGCCTTGTCGGTGCGCCGGCCAAGCGCCAGATGGTGACCAATCCGGATAATACATTTTATGCGGTAAAACGTCTGATCGGACGCAAATTCGATTCGGCTGAAACCAAACATCATCACGAACTGGTTTCCTATCCGATTGTGGCTGCCGACAACGGTGATGCCTGGGTGGAGGCTGATGGCAAGAAGGTAAGCCCGCAGGAGATTTCTGCCATTACCCTGCAGAAAATGAAGAAAACCGCCGAAGATTATCTCGGTGAAGAAGTAAAAGATGCAGTGATTACTGTGCCTGCCTACTTCAATGATTCCCAGCGTCAGGCTACCAAGGATGCCGGTGCGATTGCCGGTTTGAATGTGCTGCGTATTGTCAACGAGCCGACTGCGGCCGCTCTGGCATACGGACTGGATAAAACCGAGGAAAATCATTTGATCGCTGTCTACGATCTGGGTGGTGGTACGTTCGATATCTCCATTCTGGAAATCGGTGATGGTGTGTTTGAGGTGAAGGCCACCAATGGTGACACCTTCCTCGGTGGTGAAGATTTCGATCAGGTGCTGATCAAATATCTGGCCGATGAATTCAGGAAAGAGAACGGTGTTGATCTGATGGCCGACAAACTGGCTCTGCAGCGCCTGAAAGAAGCGGCTGAAAAAGCCAAAATTGAACTGTCTTCCAGTCAGCAGACTGAAGTCAATCTGCCGTTCATCACGGCTGATGCCAGCGGGCCGAAGCATTTGTTGATCAAGCTGACACGTGCCAAGTTCGAGAGTCTGGTTGGTGATCTGGTTGAAAGTTCGTTGAAACCCTGTACCCAGGCGCTGAAAGATGCCGGCGTAAAAGCATCCGATATTCATGAAGTGGTACTGGTCGGTGGTCAGACCCGTATGCCGCTGGTGCAGCAGAAGGTGCAGGAATTTTTCGGTACCGAACCGCACAAGGGTGTGAATCCGGATGAAGTGGTGGCCATTGGTGCGGCCATTCAGGGCGCAGTTCTGACCGGCGATGTGACCGATGTGTTGCTGCTGGATGTGACACCTCTGAGCCTTGGTATCGAGGTTGAGGGTGGTCTGTTCAACAAGATCATCGAGAAAAACACCACGATCCCGACCAAAAAGAGCCAGACCTATACCACGGCGGCCGATAATCAGACTGCCGTGACCATCAAGGTGGCGCAGGGTGAACGCGATTTGTTCAGCGCCAACAAGCAGCTGGGTCTGTTCAATCTGGAAGGCATTGCTCCGGCTCCGCGCGGCATGCCGCAGATTGAAGTGACTTTTGATATTGATGCCAACGGTATTATGCATGTGCATGCCAAGGACAAGGGTACCGGCAAGGAAACATCGATTCGTATCGAGTCCGGATCCGGTTTGTCTGAGGAAGAGATCGAACGCATGCAGAAAGATGCGGAAGCCAATGCGGATGCCGACAAGAAGCTGAAAGAGCAGATTGAGGCGAAGAATCGTGCTGATGCGCTGGTGTATTCCACCGAGAAATCGCTGAAGGAGCATGGCGATAAAGTGGATGAAGAGACTCGCAAGGGTATCGAGGAAGCATTGGCCGAACTCAAGAAAGCCATTGAAGGCGGTGATGCTGAAACCATTGCGGCAGCCGAGACAAAACTGGCTGAAAAATCGCAGAAGTTGGGCGAGGTCATTTACCAGCAGATGCAGCAGGAGCAGGCACAGGCTGAAGGCGGTGCGGCTGATGCATCCGGCGCAGCAGATGCCGCTGATAGCAGTAGTGCCAGGGATGCAGATGTCGTGGATGCCGAAGTTGTGGATGAAAACGACAAGAAGTAAGGTATAAGCTGACGTGGGTAAGGAGCGGGGGGCCTGGGTCTACCGCTCCTTTTCACGTTTTAATGAGCCAAAAGCATTGCACCGCAGATGACGCGAAGAATGCAGGGAAAAGGCAAAGCTGATCATGGTATTAATACCAGATATTCCTCTGCGTACTCCGTGTCCTTTGCGGTGAAAGATGTTGAATACAGGGAGCAAGAGTGTCTAAACGCGATTATTATGAAGTGCTGGGCGTGGCCAAAGATGCCGATGAAAACACCATCAAACGGGCCTACCGCAAGCTTGCCATGAAATATCATCCGGACCGCAATCCGGATGATAAGGCCGCAGCTGAAAATTTCCGTGAAGTCACGGAAGCCTATGAAGTGCTGACCGATGAAAACAAACGCTCACGTTACGATCAGTACGGACATGCAGGTGTGGATGAGCAGATGCAGGATTTCTGGGGTCGGGGCGGTGCCCAGGATTCGCATGCCTTCCGCGATTTCGGAGATATGTTCGGTGATGTGTTCGGCGATATGTTCGGCTTTGGTGGCGGTGGCGGCAGATCAAGCCGTGGTGCCGATCTTCGCTATGATCTGGCGATGACTCTGGAAGAAGCGGCTGCCGGCCGCGAAGTGGAATTGCAAATACCCCGACACGAAACCTGTGGTGGTTGTAACGGATCCGGCGCGCGTCCCGGTACCAATCCGGTGCCGTGCAATACCTGTGGCGGTCATGGTCAGGTGCAGATGCAACAGGGCTTTTTTGCAGTGCGCCGAACATGTCCGACCTGTCACGGTGCGGGTACCCGGATTGAATCGCCCTGTGTGGAATGTGGTGGTGCAGGTCGCGTTAAAGTCAGCAAGAAACTGAAAATCAAGGTGCCTGCCGGTGTGTATGATGGTGCACAGGTGCGGGTTTCCGGTGAAGGTGAGGCAGGTCCGCAGGGCAGTCCTGCCGGCGATTTGTATGTGGTGATCTCACTGAAAGAGCATGCCATCTTCGAGCGTGAAGGTGCAGATCTTCACTGCAATATGCCGATAACATTTCCACAAGCAGCTTTGGGCGCAGAAGTCGAAGCCCCAACACTGGACGGAAAGGTGAGAATCAAGATTCCGGCTGGAACCGAGGGTGGCCGAGTGTTCCGTTTGCGCGGACACGGTGTGCCGGATGTGAGAGCCGGTGGCCAGAAAGGGGATTTGTATGTACGGGTTCAGATTGCCGTGCCGAAAAAAATGAGTTCACGTCAGACTGAGTTGCTACGCGAGTTTGCCAATGAAACCGGTGATGAAGTGTACCCCGAGCGCTCATCCTTTCTGGGCAAAGTGAAGGAATTCTGGGATGATCTCTCCAGGGAGGCCAGATCATGAGTCAGGGAAGAGTCATTGTTGTCGGCGCATCGGGTCGCATGGGTCGGATGCTGGTGCGCGCTGTCACCGAAAGCCGGCATGCTGTTCTGGTCGGTGCAACTGAACGATCGGGATCCGAATTTGTGGGTCGCGATGCAGGTGAACTGGCTGGTGTGGAAACGCTGGGAGTCCGTTTGGTCGATCATGTCAACGATTGCCCGGAAGCCGATGTGTTGATTGATTTTACTGCACCGGTGGCCACGCTGCAACATGCCGGATTTGTTGCTGAACGTGGCATGGCGATGGTGATCGGTACGACCGGTTTTGACAGCGGCCAGTTGCAACAATTGCGAGATACCCTGTCCGGGTCGGCAGTGGTGATGGCGGCCAATTATTCAGTTGGTGTGAATCTGGCGCTGAGTTTGATTGAAAAAGCCGCCCGGGTTCTGGGTGATGACTACGATGCCGAAATTTTCGAGGCGCATCACAAACATAAAGTCGATGCTCCGAGCGGTACGGCACTGGCTATGGGCCAGTCGCTCGCCGCAGGGCGTGGAGTGTCGCTGGATGATGTGGCTGTGCTGTCCCGTGAAGGCATCACCGGCGCACGCAAAACAGGTTCGATCGGTTTTTCGGTAGTGCGTGGCGGCAATATTGTCGGTGAACATAAAGCCATGTTTATTGCCGATGAAGAGCGTATCGAAATCAACCATATTGCCAGCGATCGTATGGTGTTTGCCCGTGGAGCCGTTCGTGCCGCCAACTGGCTGGCCGGTCAATCCTGTGGCTGGTATGACATGCACGATGTTCTGGAGCTTCATGAATAAGTTTTTTGTCAACGCAAAGAAATGAAAATCCCGAATATTTGTGCTACAATGGCACAAGTTATCTCAGGCATTATGCCCAAAATCCGACATGGCTTTTAATCTGCGCAAAACTCACCGAATAAGGCAAGGCCTGCATGTGCCGTCAATTGTTCTGATGTGCTGGAAAGCTTGAATGGTAAGACTGTTTGATTCAGCATCTCTTCACCCCGTTGGTGATTTGGTTTGAACTCTCAATAAGCTCTAACCTACCATCCCAACGGGGGTCTTTGCTCTTGAGTAACAAAATGGTGAGTTTACCATTTCGTTACTCAATCGTTGGGT
>JBHHTY010000013.1:0-18625 GCA_046753565.1 Mariprofundus sp. | reverse complement strand
TTTTTCCGAAGATTATCCCTGAACTGACAAGGGCCTGTTCACACTAATTCTGGCCCTAGTGGCCTTCGCGCTTGAGCAGGAGAAAAACCGCAATGCCTCCGAAGACCAGGCTGGGCAGCCAAGCTGCGAAAGCCGATGGTAAATGTTCGCTGCTGGCCAACAGGTGACCGGCATTGCCGATGATATAGAATGCCAGCCCCAGTGAAATGGTCAGTATAAGGCTCCATGATGCCTTGCTGGTGCGATCACCGCTACCGAGACATAGGGCGGCAGCCAGAATCACCATCAGCAAACAGGCAAAGGGAGCGGAAAATTTTCGGTGCAGGGCATAACTGTAAGCACTGGCATTCAATCCCGCATGCTCAAGGTCATGGATATAGTGGTACAGTTGGAAAAAATCCATATGTCGTGGCCGTGGTAATCCGCTTGTTTCAGGCCCGACACCGGATGTGATGGTCAGCTTGTCTTCATGTCTGGTCAACATACCTTCTTCACTGGATGGAGTGCTGATATACACATTGTTCAGATGCCAGGTTCCCTGTTCATAACGGGCTCTGGCACTGTCAATACGTCGATGCCAGTCGCCCTTGTTGCCGGTTTCAAGCATGGTTAGTGCGAACTGGTTTTGACTTAACGGCGTCAGTCGAAAAAAACGGTGGCCGTCTTTCAGCCACTGAACGCCCTGTTTCGGATCCGGCTTGTGCTGGATGTTGACGCGTTCAATCATGTCCAGCCGCTGGTTGGTGACAGGCGTGATCCATTCGCCAATGGCAAAGCTCATGAATGCGGCAAGGGATGCAACGATGAGCAGGGGGATCAGCACCTTGTTGATGCCAAGTCCTGCCGCGCGAAGGGCAACAACCTCATGGTGACGTGAAATCTCGATGAGATACACACTGGCACCGATCAGTACCATGATGGGCATGAATTCCGAGATCATGAATGGCATTTTCAGCAGGATATATTCGAGCATCTGGTTGGTGCTCAGGCCGTGTCCCAGATAGCGGGCTTTGTCGAATGATTCGATAATGACATAGATCGCCAGCAATGTTGCCATCATGATCAATGAGCGGTTCGTGCAGCCGAAAAAAATCCATCTGAAAATCACAGGCATGAGGCAAGTCTAGCCTGCATTATTTATAAATACAGCAAGCCCCTTGCCGGATTCTTTGGCTGCAACGATTTGTCTCCATGCAGACTTTGCCTCGGTTCTTGAAAATTCACCTCGAACAAGGATCAGGTGCAATCATCACAGCGATTCAAAAATGATCCGGGCTAGCCTTCCTGGGCAATACATACGCGGTTTCTTCCGTTTTCCTTGGCGGAGTACAGGGCAGCATCAACGCGACCGACCAGCTCCTGTAAAGGTTCGTTTTGAATATGGGAGGCAACACCGGCACTGATGGTGACAGAAAAGTCCTGATTGTTGGCATTGAAATGCAACATGCCTGTTTTTTCGCGAACCCGCTCGGCAAATTCTTTACCGCAGTCCGGTTTTGGGGAAGCAATAAATGTTAGAAATTCCTCGCCTCCGAAACGGACAGGGATATCGGTTCTGCGGCATTCCGACAGTATGACAGAGCTGACCTGCTTTAATACCTCGTCGCCTGTCATATGACCGTAGGTGTCATTCACATGTTTGAAATGATCCACATCGAACATGACGACAGAGACATTTGAACTGGCCTCGCGATCATGCAATTCAAGCATGCGTGAAACCGTGTCCTTCATATACAAACGCGTGAACAATCCGGTCAGGGGATCACGGATGGAGCGCTCATAGATGAGATCACGATCTTCTTCCATCGATCTGAAAATCATTTCTCTTTCGACTGCAGTTAGCAGCGGTTCCATCAGGCGACTGAACAGGGCGTCGACTTCGGCACTGATGACCGTTTCTCTTTCCATATGCATGATAACAGCAGCCCGACAGCTTTGATTGTCAGCAGCAAACAGCGGCATCACCAGCTGGGTTTCTGTGTCTTTTTCAACAGTCGAATCGACGATTTTTTTGTAGTGGGGGGCATATTTTTCTTGCCAGTCGCGCTGATTGCAGGAAAAAATTTCCCGAAAATCCGGTGAAATATCAACGGTGACGCCATGATAGAAATTGTCGGGGGCAAGCAGGAGCATCCGCCCGTCATGCTTGACCATAAATGACAATGCCTTGATTGGCAGAAGCTTTTGTGCAGCACTCAATAAATAATGGGCTATATCACTGAAGTCGCGGTACAACATCATGGCTTCCATGGAGTCACGCAGCATCTGGTTCATGGCCACCAGATGCGTGATGTCGGCATCTTCCTTGACCATCAGGTACAAACCACAATCCAGCCCGGCCAGGCGATCAAACATAAAATCCACCAGCGTTTCAGGAATAATGGAGCCATGCTGGGGTGCGATCATCTTGATGGGGTATTCCCGCATTCTGGATAAGCCGTGCTGCATAATTTCGCGGCTCGGCATATAATGCTCGTGGAATGGTTTTATGGCTTCGAAGTAGGATTCATCCCTGGCATACAGGCTCCATTCTTCGGTAAAGCCTCCAAAGATATCACTGGAGAACATGATGCCGCTTTTTTCGTCGAACGTGCAGAATGCACCGGGAAAATGCATATAGGGTGTGAAAATAAAACGCAGGGTGCGATCGTTCAGTTGCAGTTGCCAGTCGTGCTCTTCCACCTGCCAGAAGGGGATGTGTTGCAGTCCATAGTGTTTCAATAAAGCGGCAGCCCGCCAGTGGGTGACAAGTACGGCATCGTCGCGGTTGATCATTTGATCAATCAGACCCATTGCGGCAGTAATATCGGGATCCTGATGGTGGCAGACAAAATAGCGAATATTGGAAAAGGGGATAACTTCTTCAATCTTCCTGAGTGTGTAATTAAAGGTCAGTTTCGATCCGGGATCAAAAAGCACGGACTGATCACCATTTTCAATCAGATAAGCGTGGCACTGGAATGGGTCGCCCTCAATATAATGGCCTACCCACCAGATACGGTCTGATATGTTGATGGCATGGTTGGTGTCCAGATCGTGCATATCCATGCATGCTCCTCCCCATAAGGACTGGAAGCCTGACACTTGTATTTTCCATGTGCGGCAAGGCAATCAGGATACCATGCCGGAAGTAAAAATAAAGGCCATAAACGGATTCCGGAATAAAATATCGTTGTTCTATTTATGATCAGAATGGAACCAAAGTTTTTTGATCGGATACATGTTCGGGACTGGTTCAGGTGCAAGGTTCAGCTTTAGGATGAAACTGTTACACTGTCGCAAAATTATTCGGGATGAGCGGGATAGATGCCGGTTTCCCACACATAAAGGATCAAGCATGAACGAAGATGAAATTCTGGCGATGTATGAAAATGCAGGCGCGCTGCTGAACGGGCATTTTATTCTTTCCAGCGGTCGCCATTCGGCCCGTTATTTGCAGTCGGCACTGGTGCTGATGAATATTGATCATGCCACACAACTGGCGCGGGAACTGATCAACAAGGTGAATGATGCAGATCAGATTGATATGGTGGTGGCTCCTGCCATTGGTGGTCTCGTGATCGGTCAGGAAGTGGCCAGATTGATGAAGAAGCCGTTTGTGTTTACCGAGCGCAAGGAAGGTGAGATGCAGCTGCGCCGGGGATTTTCCATCCCGCCAGCAGCCAGAATTCTGGTGGTGGAAGATGTGATTACCACCGGCGGGTCGGTTTGTGAATGCATGGCTGTGTTGCGCGAACATGGCGGTCAGCCGGTACAGGTACTGGCCGTGGTGGATCGTGCACCGGATGAACAGGAGCGTTTTGATGTGCCGTATGCAACGGCGATTGAATTGAGTGTGGAAACCCATGCGGCTGATGATTGTCCGATTTGCCGTGAAGGTGTTTTGCCGGCCATCAAGCCGGGCAGCCGCGGTGCCGCTTAGAATATGAGGCCCGGGTTGTTGTGACAGAGACCACGGCATGAGGAATATGCGTTCCATAGTGTTTTTGCCAGATCCTGGACGATTGAGGAGTTTGAATGAGTGAACCAGTACTTCGCTGTTTTCCGTTTGGAGGCGTAGGCGAATTCGGTAAAAATATGATGGTGTATGCCCTTGATGATGCTGCTGTCATTGTTGATTGCGGTATGGGGTTTCCCGAGCCCGGCCAGCACGGGGTGGATGTGGTGGTGCCAGATATTTCCGCACTGGGTGAGTTGGGGCTGAATATCCATGCCCTGTTGTTGACCCACGGCCATGAGGACCATATCGGCGGGTTGCCGCATCTGCTGCCGAAACTGGGCCTGCCGGTGTATGGCACGGAAGTCACACTGGCACTGGTTCGTAACAAGTTGACTGAACGTGGCTATAAAGCTGATTTGAGAGCCCTGCCGGAGAATGGCGACAGTGTGAATGTCGGCCCGTTCAGGGTGGAGGGCGTGCCGGTAACGCATTCCATCATGGATGCCGTATCAATTGCGATTCATACCCCGCTGGGTGCAATTATTCATACCGGAGATTTCAAAATAGATCCGGCGCCGATCGATGGCAGGACAACAGCCATTCATCGTTTCTCACGACTGGGTGATGAGGGTGTGATTTTACTGGCTTCGGATTCCACCAATGCAACACGCTCCGGCAGTGGCCCGTCCGAGCGCATTGTGGGGCCGGCGCTGAAGCAGGCTGTGAGTCAGTGTAAGGGCAAGGTTATCGTAACTACTTTTGCCTCCAATATGTTTCGTATTCAACAGATTGTCGATGCAGCAGTGGCTTGCGGACGCAGGGTTGCCGTGGCCGGTCGCAGTCTGGAACGCAATATGGATATCACCCATACCCTGGATCGACTCAATGTGCCGGCGGGTACCATGGTTGATATAAAACAGTGTGCCAGTGTGCCCGATCAGGAGCTGCTGATTATCGCAACCGGTTCCCAGGGTGAGTCAAGGGCGGCACTGGCGCGTCTGGCACAGGGGCGTTTCAAGGGGGTGACGATCGGGCAGGGTGATGTGGTGATTTTTTCATCGAGCAATATCCCCGGTAATGAACGCATTATCGCCGGTCTGTATAATCATATCTATCGTCGCGGTGCGCGTATTATGCATGCCCGTCAGGCGCCATTGCATGTATCGGGCCATGCGCAGGCCCATGAATTGAAGATGATGATGCAACTGACACGGCCGAAATTTTTCTATCCGGTGCATGGGGAATACAGAAACCTGATTGAGCATCGTGATCTGGCACTGGCCAGCGGTATTCCATTTGAGCAGACCATCATTGCCGAGAACGGCCATTCTGTGGTGATTGACCGGGAATCAATTCAGACAGGGCCGGAGTTTCATGCCGGTGCGGTATTTGTCGATGGTGAAATTCGCGATGAAATCGATGGTATCGTGTTGCGGGATCGCAGAGTGCTGGCCGAAGATGGCATGATTTCCGCCACGGTACTGGTTAGCCAGCATGAAGGGCGGTTGCTGGATGTGCCGGAACTGGTGGCACGTGGCGTATTGCATGAGTCTGCCAGCGAGGAAGTGCTAGCCAGAGCGGCTGCCGCGCTGCAGCAATTCCTTGAAAATATGGATCTGGAATTGCTGGCGGATATGGATGCAACTAGGGAAGAGGTTCGCCTGTTCTTGCGTCGCTGGTGTCGCAAGCATATTGGCCGGCGCCCTATGGTATTGCCAGTCGTGGTGGCGGTTTAAGGGGTTCTGATGGAGGTTCGTATGCTTGCCCGTGAGGCATTGGCATTGCTGGTTGGCGGTATATCGCTGATGCTGATGCTGGCCATGGTCAGTTTTTCACCTGCAGATCCATCCCTGAATCATGAAACCGGAGCTGCAGCACAGAATATGGCCGGCATCATCGGTGCCTATGCGGCAGATTTTTTCTACCAGTTGTTCGGCTATGCCGGCTGGTTATGGATTATCTTGATGAGCACACTGGCTGTGCGTATTGCATGGGGGAAATCTCCATACCTTGGTAGCTGGACATCGCTGTTCTGGTTGCCTGTGGTTCTGGCAATGGCAGCTATTTTTCAGGCTCATATACCTTCGGGTGGCATGCTGGATCAGTTGCATTTGCCTGCCGGTGCCGGCGGCGCACTCGGTGCGATGCTGGCTCAGACGCTTTCGTTACCGCTGGGTGATGTCGGTCGGGATGTATTGCTGGTGACACTGGGGCTGAGTGGCTTGGTGGCTGCATCCCATTGGTCATTTTTAAGATTACTGCGTCGATGTTATGACAGTTTGAAGATGGCAACAGCATGGGCCGGTGGCATCGTCAGGAACATTTTCTCCAGAGCATCGGATCGAAAAGAACGCATTGAAGCTCGCGAAACACGTAAGAAGACACGCAAGAAGCGGCCGGTACATATCACCGAATCGGAAGCGGAAGTGGCCAAACCGGCCAGGGTGACAGTATCGCGTCGTGCCAAACAGGAACAGCAGACTGAGTTGGCTTTTAAGGAACAGTCTTCCTCCGGATTCAAACTGCCATCGCTGAATCTGTTTGATCGCGGAGAGGGAAAGCAGCGAGAGCACAATCCTGCTGCATTACAGGCTATCGCCCGTATGCTGGAGAAAAAGCTGCTGGATTATCGGGTTGAAGGGCAGGTGGTTGCGGTACAGCCGGGGCCGGTAGTGACCCAGTTCGAGCTGGAGCCTTCTCCAGGCACCAAAATCAATCGTATTGTTGCTCTGCAGGATGACCTGGCCCGCTCCATGGCGGCGATCAGTGTCCGTGTTGCCGGCAATATTCCGGGCAAGAATGTGATCGGCATTGAGATTCCCAATGAATCGCGCGAAATGGTGGTGTTGCATCAGGTGCTGTCGAGCCGGGAGTTTTCCGATAAGCGCTTGAGCCTGCCTTTGGCGCTGGGTGTGGATATTTCCGGGCAGCCCGTGGTGGCGGATCTGGCTAAAATGCCCCATTTGCTGGTAGCAGGTACAACCGGTTCCGGTAAATCGGTGGCGGTAAATACCATGATATGTTCGATTCTTATGACCAAGTCACCACAGGATCTGCGACTGATTCTGGTGGATCCGAAGATGCTGGAATTATCCATGTACGATGATATTCCGCATCTGCTGGTGCCAGTAGTGACCAATCCGCACAAGGCTGCCAAGGCATTGAACTGGGCTGTGTATGAGATGGAACGGCGCTATCAGTTGATGAGCGATGCCAGAGTGCGCAATCTTGAGGGCTATAACAAGGCAGCGGAAAAGCAGGAAGGTGCCGAGCGCTTGCCGCAGATTGTCATTATTATTGATGAGCTGGCCGATCTGATGATGGTGGCCGGCAAGGAAGTGGAGCAGGCCATCTGCAGAATCGCCCAGAAGGCAAGGGCGGCCGGTTTGCATCTGATTCTGGCTACGCAGCGCCCCAGTGTTGATGTGATTACCGGGCTGATTAAGGCAAATCTGCCAAGCCGATTGTCTTTTCAGGTGTCATCCAAAATCGATTCGCGCACCATTCTCGATCAGATGGGGGCCGAACAGCTACTGGGTATGGGTGACAGCCTGTTTCTCAGTGGTGGCCGGGAACTCAAGCGTGTGCACTGTGCTTTTGTTTCCGATGCTGAAGTTATCGAACTGGTTGAACACCTGAAAGGGCAGGGTGAACCGGATTACCGCGAAGAGGTCTTCGAGGTACCGTCAGTTGCAGATGCCAATGCAGCTACCGGATCCGGTGGTGAGGATCATGATGAAAAGTATGATGAGGCTGCGGCATTGATTATTGAGAAAGGGCAGTGCTCTGTCTCCATGGTGCAGCGCTATCTGCGTATCGGCTATAACCGCGCCAGTCGCCTGGTTGAACAGATGGAACGTGAGGGTTTGGTCAGTGCGCCCGGTTCGGGCGGTACGCGCAAGGTGCTGGCGCGTTCTGAACAGGATGGCGGCGGGGTGATTGAATAATGCTGCGCATGGCAGTTTTTTTGATGGCCACAGGTTTGTTTTCTGCTCCGGCTATTGCTGCGAGCGTCAGCCCGGATCATGGCGGGATAAGTACACAGCAAAGTTCTTTTTTTGACAGCAGTATCAAACGGCTGACAAAACTGCGCGGTTTTTCCTGCCGCTTTGATCAGTTGATGGTATTCAGTGACGGGGGCGATGAGCGTTATTCAGGCACTGTGGCGATTCTCAAGCCGAAACGTTTTCGCTGGCAATACCAGAAACCCTATGCACAGCTCTATCTCGGGGATGGCCGGGTGATCTGGCATTATGAACCTGATTTGATGCAGGCCGAGCGATTAAGCAATCTCGATACGGTTGATCCTGTGGTCATGCGTTTACTCAACGGGCAGGTCAGGACATCTGAAATCAGGCTGTTGCAACAGGATTATGACAAAGTGCTGGATATCCGCCGTTTTCAGGTGTCGATTGAACAGTCCCCGAAGGTATGGCTGGGCTTCTCCGAACAGGGCAATCTGATTTATATCGAACGACAGGATATGCTGGGAAACCGCAACCAGATGTATCTGTCCCGGTGTTCTTACGTTGCACCTGAGACAAATCTATTTAGTTTTACGCCACCCGCTGACGTGGATGTGCTGGATATGCGTTCAGCCAATCAGAAATAAGGATATCCTATGAAACGAATGATAATTTTTTTGGCTGCCTGTTTGATCGGAGGCACATCTGTTCGGGCCGGTGGCTTTGAACAGCCGAACCAGTCTGCAGCAGCAGCAGGTGTTGCCAATGCCTTTGTGGCGACGGCCGATGGTGCCTCGGCACTGGGCTTTAATCCGTCCGGCATTGCCTGGCTGTCACCGGGTGTGCATATTGAAGGTGGCGGTTATATGGATTACCGGGATTCTTCGGTGAGATTGCCGAATGTGGTTGCGCCGAATGAGGGAATAGAAACGCTGGCCGGTTCCTTTTTTGCTGTCTGGGTGCCCGCGAGCAGCCGTTTTTCCGCCGGCTGGGGTATGGCACCGCTGTATCAGGTGACGAATAACTGGGAAAAGGCATTTCCCGGCGCGGCAGGGGTTTCGGGTACATCCGGAACCGTTGATATTACTGCTCATCATGCGACAGCAGATATTGTGTATGCGATCAACAGTTCCTTGTCCATGGGGCTCGGAGCTGACTGGTATGTGACCCGGGTGACCATGCGGCAGGGAACTGCTCCTTCTTTTGTTGGCGATGATTTTGCCGGTTTTGGCGGTCATGTTTCCATGACATGGAAACCGATGCCGGCCTGGTCAGTCGGGCTTATGGCACGTTCCGGAGCCAGTGTGAATATTTCCGCCAATGCCGGTGAGAAGATGGCATTTAAATTGCCGGATCAGTTCAGTGTCGGTATTGCACATGATTTTGCCGATGTCTGGCGTTTGGAGACCGATGTAAAATGGACGCGATGGTCCAGTTTAAAAGACCTGAATGTTACGAGTGGAGCTGCCATTGTGCAGCTGAACCAGCTGGATCTGCGTGATACGCTGAATGTCATGGCGGGCCTGACCTGGACCTGGCGCGAAAATTCACAGTTTCGCGTTGGTTATGCCTATGAGCAGGCTGCCAGCCGGAATACCACCTTTAATCCGGCCCTGGCTGATCAGGACGGGCACCGTATCAGCCTTGGTTTTGGTGCTGATTTGTTCGATGCACATATGGATCTGGCTTATCAGTATGTTTTTTACAAAAACCGGACGGTGACCGGACCCTATGCGGGTACCTATCGTGATCGCAGACAAACCCTGATGCTCTCGGGTTCCAAAACATTTGAATAGGCCTGTTGCATTGTGAGCCGGCAGGTTCCTCTACTTCAGTTTGAAGAAGCTGCTGTGAAGGAAGGCGGTATGGATGTGCCTCTGGCATACCGCATCCGACCGAAGCAGCTGGAGGAAGTTGCAGGGCAGCCGGATTTGACAGGATCCGGTTCATGGTTTTCGTCCATGCTTGCAGAAGGTCGTTGCTGTTCTGTGATTTTCTGGGGACCTCCCGGGGTAGGCAAAACAACTCTGGCAACGCTGATGGCCAATGCCGCCGAATTACCCTTCACCCGCTTATCTGCCGTATCTGCAGGCAAGGCGGAAGTGCAGCTTGTGGTGAAACAGGCCCTGAATGAAGGTCAGACACGACTGTTATTTCTTGATGAAATTCACCGCTTCAATAAGGCACAGCAGGATGTGCTGTTGCCCTATATTGAAGACGGGACCTTGATACTCGTTGGCGCTACCACAGAGAATCCTTCTTTTTCACTGAATAATGCATTGCTTTCGCGTTGTCGCGTGATTGTACTGAATGCTCTGACAGCCGAAGATATTACAGCTATTCTGAACCGGGCACGCCGTTATTTGCAGCAGCAGTCGCCGGGTTTTGATGTTGAAACCGATGCCCTGGCGGAAATTGCTGCCCATGCTGACGGTGATGCACGTTATGCCCTGAACGGGCTGGAGTCATTGTTTGAAGCTGATGCACAATGTTGCTGGACTGCGGATACTGCCAGAGCCCAAAGCCTGAGGAGATCTGCACGTTATGACCGGGATGGTGAGGCTCATTACGACCTGATTTCGGCATTGCATAAATGTGTGCGGGATTCCGATGCTGATGCGGCCCTGTACTGGCTGGCGCGCATGCTGGAGGCCGGAGAACAGCCATTGTATATTGCCCGCCGACTGATCCGGATCGCAACCGAGGATATCGGCCTGGCGGATCCGAAAGCTCTGAATGTGGCGCTTGATGCGCACCGGATGTTTGAAATTCTCGGTTCACCGGAAGGTGAACAGGGGTTGTTTGAAACGGTGATTTATCTGGCTCTGGCCCCCAAAAGCAACGCCGTCTATATGGCCGAGAAAGCGGTGCGCCAGCTGGCCAGACAGACGCGACAGGGTGAGGTGCCCATGCATTTGAGAAATGCACCGACGAAACTGATGAAAGAAACAGGCTATGGTAAAGGCTATCAATATGCCCATCACAATGAGGATGCAGTGGTCAATCAGCAGCATTTTCCCGATGGTATGGAAGCCGTACAGTTTTATGATCCCGTTAATCGCGGTTTTGAACGATCGCTGAAGGAACGCATGGCCTGGCTGATTGAACGCAGGGCCAAATCGAGGGGAACATCATGATTCGACAGCTTGCAGCGGTGGCAATCGGCGGAGCGGCAGGGGCTGTCATGCGCTGGCTGGTCGCATCCGGTGTTCAGAAAATGGCCGGTGGTGCTTTTCCATGGGGAACATTTGCTGTCAATGCGCTGGGCAGTTTCCTGCTCGGTTTTCTTTTTGTATGGTTGATCGAACGTTCGACAGCCAGCGAACTACTCAGGCTGGCTATCACGGTTGGTTTTCTCGGGGCATTCACCACGTTTTCAACCTATTCGCTGGAATCCATCCGATTGCTACAGGAAGGTGCTTTTTCACTGGCTTTTGGCAATATTATCGGTCAGGTGATACTTTGTTTGTTGCTTACCTGGCTGGGCATTCAACTTGCCAGACTGTTGTGAGAATTTTTTGAAACGGCTGGTTGTATGTCTTGGCTTTGTTCTTGCGCTGTCCGGCTGTCAGGTGGATGGTACAGGCTTGGTGGTCGCGCCGGGCTGGACTTATCATTCGCTGGGAGCATGGAAGAATCTCATGCCCAATCAACTTGTTTTGTCAGCAGATGGTCGCTGGCTCTATTTTGGCAGTGAAATCAGCGAGTATTCCCCGCTGGCTGCTGTGGCGGCATTGCATACCGAAAGTGGACGAACCCATGTGCTGGTTCAGGGCTTGCGTAATATCAACGGCTTACGCCTTGCGCCGGACGGTTCTCTCTGGATTGCTGAAGGAGAAGATCAGGGGCTCATCTGGCGGATGGCTCAGCCGGATCATTTTCCTGACGATCAACGTGTGAATCCGGTGACGCGGGAGAGTACGCACCCCGGTATCGCCGCATTCCGCTTTGCCGGACGGTTTTCACACCGGGCCATCGCTTTTTCTACCGATGATCAATATGCCTATCTGGCTGATGCTGTGTCCGGTGGGTATTTGTATCGTCTGGATATGCAGGCCCGCCGGCTGGCCGTATTGCATCGGGAGAAAGGGTGGCTGGAGGTTGTGCCGGAAGATGCCGTGAAGATGGGGCAAAAACTGGGGGCGCTGTCATTTTCTTCCATCACCGATATTGAACGCATGCGAGACGGTTCATTGTTGTTTGCAGACTCCGGTTCCGGAACGATTTTCAGGCTTGAGGATCAGGGCGAGCGGGCGCGATTGAAAAAATGGTTGCAGCGTGATGTATTGCGCCAGCCGGTTGATCTGGCCTGGGATGAAGCACGGCAGTGGCTATGGATCACCGATGAAGCCACGCCATCCACCCTGTGGGCGTGGGATGGCCATGAGCTGCATGATATGCTGCATCATCCTTCATCGAGAATCAGCGGGGTGCTGGCAGCTGGTGAAAATGTCTATGTCAATTTGCAGCGCGGCCGCAACAATCCATCCATGACCTTTATATTGCGTGAAAAGGATCAGCAGAAGCAGTAAATACTGGAAGTCGGGAGCTAGGCTGCGCCGGACTCAAGAATATCTTCACCACGATATTGCAGGGCTTCGGCAATATGGCTGGCACTGACTTTTTCTGCCTGTTCCAGATCGGCGATCGTGCGTGCTACTTTGAGAATGCGGTGATAACTGCGGGCGGAAAGCGAGAAGCGGCGCATGGCTGAATCGAGAAGTTTTTCCCCTTCGGCATCCGGCCTGGCAAAGCGTTCAATTTCTTCGGTGGTCATACGGGCATTGGTCCGGCCGTTACCCAGACGTGTATATTGTCTGTCGCGGGCAGCCAGTACGCGCTTGGCAATTGTGGCAGATGATTCACCGGCCTGCATACGGGCCAGTTCCTCGCGGTCTACCGGCGGCACATGAATTCTCAAATCAAAGCGATCCAGCAGAGGGCCGGAAATCCGACCGATATAACGTCGGATCTGGGACGGTGAGCAACGGCATGCCTTGGTCGGGTGACCGAGATAGCCGCACGGGCATGGATTCATGGCTGCTACCAGCTGGAATCTGGCCGGGAATTCGGCGGAATCGGCAGCACGCGAGATACAAACGCGTCCGTCTTCCAGCGGTTGGCGCAGGGTTTCCAGCACTATGCGTTTATGTTCCGGTAATTCATCCAGAAATAAAATACCGTGATCGGCCTTGGAAATTTCGCCCGGTTTGGGGTTGCTGCCACCGCCGATGATGGCGACATCGGAGGCAGAATGGTGTGGTTGCCTGATGGGAGGCTGCAGGCTCATTGCCGGGCGGGAACTGTCACCGGATATACTGTAAATACGGGTGACTTCCAGTGCCTGTTCCATGCTCAGCGGTGGCATAATGCCCGGAAGGCGCTGTGCCAGCATACTTTTACCTACTCCCGGAGAACCGGTCATCAGTAGATGATGCGAACCGCTGGCAGCTATTTCCAGCACACGGCGGGCCTGTTGTTGTCCCCGGATATCCGCCATATCCGGTGTGTTTTCCGGCAGCGAATGCGTTAAAGAAGTTGTTTCTGCCGCCTCGATCAACTGGTTACCGGTCAAATGGCGGGCAACGGCCAAAAGGTGCTCGGCCGGATATACATGCAAGCCCTGTACTGCAGCCGCTTCGGCCACATTTTCTACAGGCACAATGATTTCACGAAAACCGTTGGAACGGGCAAACAGCACCAGCGGAAGGACACCGTTGACAGGATTCAGACGGCCATCCAGTGCCAGTTCACCGATCAGGAATGGCAGGCCCGATTTGAGGCCGGTATTTTTTTCAGACGATAACTGCAGCTGTTTTTCACTGTGTTGATTCACATCGACCTGACCGGAAGCCAGCAGCAGACCTATGGCGATGGGTAAATCAAAATGCGAACCATCCTTGCGTTTATCTGCCGGTGCCAGATTAACGGTGATTCGCCGCAGCGGAAATTCAAAGCCGGAATTAACCACTGCTGCGCGAACCCGGTCGCGTGCTTCCCGGACAGCTGCTTCGCCAAGCCCGACCAGCGTCCAGCAGGGCAGCCCCCGGGACAGATCGACTTCAACATCCACAGCCTCGGCATCAAGGCCGCGCAGGGATGCGCTGGGTAATCGGGCTAACATGATTGAATTGTAGACTATAGCAGGAGTTGTGGCAGGAAAACCCGGTTGCTAACTATCGTATTACTACGGCCTCGCTGCATAGGCCATACAATGTGTATCAATGCGAAAGGTTTTTCAGCCGGGCTTCCAGTTCTGCTATTCGTGTTTCCAGGGCTGTCAGTTCTTCTCTGGCTTTGCTCAATAATGCTTCCTGCACCTGCATGCGTTCATGGGTGACGACATCGAACTGGGATAAAGCACTTTCGACAATACCGCGCACTTGCGCTTCGGCACCCTGTTTGAGGCCGCCGAGCATGCGGATGCCGCCGGCGATTTTTTCTGCAATGTCATCCGTGGGTTGGTTGCTGTTTGTTGTCATGCGTTACTCCGCTTTTCAGAATATGATGTTTTTCTATCTGCTTGCCAAATTTTCTATTTTCACTTCCAGATTCTAATGGATTGTTCCTTTCAGGTAAGCTGTCTTGCCCGAAGGCATCTTGACTTTTAGCCAGCCTTTCTTTGTCGTTTTCACGACTTCCAGTCTGGAACCGGGACGAAACCACCCAAGACGTTTTGCAGCAATGTTCGGTTTGGCGCGCAGATTATGGAATTGTTTTTTCTGAATATGTGCACCTTTGTGCAGCTTTTTCAATTCGGCATGAACCATTTGAACAATGACGCGTTCGACTGATTCCTCTCTGGTAGTGGATTTCACCTGAATCTGTGCCGTGGTTAAACGCTCTGTTTGTTTGGTCAGAATGATTTCACCATCCAGCTTGTCGTTGTTGAAGACCATGCCATAACCGCCTTCTTCCTGAATTTCCAGCAGATCAATATTCAGTTTCATTTCCAGCAGCGCTTTTTGAATTGCCGCCAGTGTCATGTCCATGCTGTAGGGGAAGCTTTCCTCTTCATCGGAAAATTCATCGGCAACGACGCCGTATAGCGCCCCGGGAATGGCTGTGACCATAGTCAGGGGGGCGCAGGCGGGCAGCAGGCCAAGCGCAAGCAATGCGATGCCGGGCCAGATGAAATCATGCTTTAGGCACCCCATTTTTTAGCCTCGGGATTGGACAGATCCAGATGATCAAGCACTCGGTCGACAAGGAAATCAATGATTTCGTCCAGGGTTCGGGGTTTGTGATAGAAGCCCGGCATAGCCGGAATAATGTGGGTTCCCATACGTGAAAGTATGAGCATATTCTCAAGATGGATACTGGAAAGTGGTGTTTCTCTGGGTACGAGGATCAATTGACGACGTTCTTTCAGCATCACATCGGCAGCCCTTTCAATCAGGTTGTCTGAAGCACCGTTTGAAATACGGGCCAGCGTACCCATGGAGCAGGGGATCACTACCATTTTTTTGATGCCGGACGAACCGGAAGCGGCAGGGGAAAACCAGTCATCAAGGGTATAGCAGCGCATCAATGTGTCGGAAATATTCAGGTGTTCTGCCAGCGTAGCTGTCAGTGATGCAGTGTCTGGCAAGGCCAGCTCTGCTTCCTGTTTTAATACAACCCGGGCGGCATCGGATAACAGGATATGCTGGTAGATGCCGGCCTGTGCCAGTCGCTGAACAAGACGCAAGCCGTATGCTGATCCCGAAGCACCGGTGATGGCGACAATGACGGATTCATGTCCGGTTTGCGGTTTATTCATAAGTCTTTTCATTATCTCCTGAGTGGTATTCAATCATATATGAACTGTTTTTCCAGTCTGTTGCGGTGAGCAGCATCACATCGAAAAGCTTTCACCCAGATACAAACGACGCGCATCCGGATGGTTGATGATTTCATCAGCTGTTCCCTGGACAAGAATCCTACCTTCGTTCATCAAATATGCCCGGTCGCAAATGGACAGGGTATCGCGCACATTATGATCGGTAATCAGTATACCGATATTCTTGCTGCGCAGTTCGGATATTATGGTCTGGATATCTTCCACAGCAATAGGGTCAACACCGGCAAAGGGTTCATCGAGCAGCAAAAACTTCGGCCTGGTGACCAGAGCTCTGGCAATTTCAGTGCGTCGCCGTTGTCCACCGGACAGGGTAAATGCTTTCTGGTGCTGTACGCCTTCAATGCCCAGATCGATCAGCAGGGATTCCAGTTCTTCTTCAATCTGGATATCAGGCATATCCAGTGTTTCAAAAATTGCCAGCAGATTTTCCCGCACGGTCAGTTTGCGAAAAATACTGGCTTCCTGCGGCAGATATCCGATGCCTTTGCGGGCACGCAAATACATGGGCAAATGGGTAATATCCTGTTCATCAAGGCTGATGCTGCCGCCATCTGCCGGAACCAGACCACAGACCATGTAAAAGCTGGTGGTTTTACCGGCCCCGTTCGGACCCAGCAGGCCGATACACTGGCCTGAGCAAACATCAATTCCGACATCCGTAACTACCTGCTTGTTGCGATAACTTTTGCACAAGCCTTTGGCTGAAAGGTGATGGATACTCATTTCTTTTTGTTCGCAGCGGGCAGGGTTTTGCCGTCGGACTCCCCGGATTCGATGGTCATATGCGTTCTGCCGCCTTTGGCCGGAGTTACGATGGTTTTTTCTGAATTCATATCATGCACAATGGTTTCACCTTCAATATGACTGCCGTCCTGTTCCAGTTCGGCATGTCCGGTGAGTGTCAGCGTACCTTTACTCTGATGAAACACGGCCTTGTCGGAAGTTCCTTTCACTTTCCCGTTGCGCAGCCTGATATTGCCGAAAGCTTCGGCACGGTCGAGGTCGTTGTCTGTATAATAGGCAACCAGACGATCGCAATACAGTTCAAAGTCATCCCGGGTCAGATGCACCTGGCTTGTGAAAATCACCTGGTTTTTTTTATGATACACGGTCATCTTTTCAGACTCGATCTGCACTGTCCCGGCCCATAACATGCCAGGAAGCAATCCGGTGATCAGTATGAATATGAGCGACAACAGGTTTTTCTGCCTTGTCATTTCGATAATACTCCTTGCCAGTTCGGGTCTGCATCCTCGATCCAGATACCATCCTCCACCTCGATCACTTCAGTGCTTCGGTGAAAAGACATGTTTTTACCCCGTGCCTTGATGCTGTTGCCCTGCACGCGGAATTTTCCGGGCACATGGATTTCATCCCGGTCACTGAGATAAACCATCACCCCGGTCCACATTGTCCAGTCATTATAATGCACCACGACATGATGCTTGAAACGCACATTGCGCTGCAGCGGCTCAAACCACGCCTGATCACTTTCGATATTTATTTTCTGTCCACCTTCAGTGTACAGGACAAGAACCGGATTGATCAGATGCATTTTTCCATTGAGTTGCTGATTTGCTTCGCTGGCACGCAGTTGCCATGTGATGTTGCCATCCTTTCGCTCCACGATGACAGGGCTTTCCACCCGGGTTTTCGATTTCCCTGCATCAGTTTGAGACGACGATATCTCTTTCGGTCCGCTCATCCGCATCAGGATAATGGCCAGTGCGATGCTGGCCACGGATACGACCAGGCTGCCCCATTTCAGGCTGCGCCATATTTTCTTTTTCATCCCTGTGCTGTGTTCATCCATTCCAGCCGCATGCAGCAGGGGAGACTCTATATCGGGACTGAATGACATCATCCCATGCTCCGTTTGCCAGAATCAGAGCTTCCGCTGCCTGGCGGATGGCACCGTGCCCACCGTTGGCATCCGAAATCCAGTCAACATGGGTACATACAGCCTGATGTGCATCGGCAGGGGCCAGGCTAAGGCCACAGCGGTACATCGGTGGAAGATCAAGCACATCATCTCCCATCATGGCACAGTATTGAGCCGGGATACCTGATTGCTGTTCCAGGTCGGCCAGGCCTTCGGCCTTGTTCAGGCAGCCCTGGATGACAAACTCGATACCCAGATCCTGTGCGCGTGCAGTCACAACACGGGAGGATCTGCCGGTAATGATGGCGATACGGATACCGGCACGTTGCAGCATTTTGATGCCATGCCCGTCGCGAACATGAAAGGCTTTCCATTCGTCGCCATGCTGATCCATGATGATGGAGCCGTTTGTCATAACCCCATCGACATCCAGGATCAGCATGCGGATATCGCGGGCCTTGTCGAAGGGAAAATCAAATCCGTGTTTTTGGCTCATCCGACTTCTCCCTGCAGAATATCATGCATATGTACCACGCCAATCGCATTCTTCTCGCTGTCGCAGACAAACAGTACCAGGATTTTTCTGGCTTCCATGTCATGCAGGGCCTCGCTGGCCAGTTTATCCGCTGCAATGGTGGCCGGATCAGGATGCATTTTTGTGCGTACCGGTGCTTCAATATCAAGATCGCCGGTTTCAAGAATACGGCGCAGATCGCCATCGGTCAGACAGCCAACCAGTACTCCCTGTTCGGTGATACCGGTAACTCCCAGCCTATAGCTGCTCATGGCCATGATGGCTTCGCGCAAACTGGCATCTGCTGTGACCAGCGGCAGTTCGTTGCCACTGTGCATCACATCGGCCACGCGCAATAATTTTCGACCCAGACTGCCGGCCGGATGAACACGGGCAAAATCTTCTTCCTTGAATCCGCGTTGTTTCAGAACGACGACAGCCAGCGCATCACCCAGAGCCAGCGTGGCTGTTGTTGAAGCGG